>JAJUGG010000009.1 GCA_029268285.1 Ectothiorhodospiraceae bacterium
GGGCGCCGAACGGCGCTATTCTCCGGAACCAGCACGCTATCACGCTGCTCGATGACGACTTCACCGACGACGCTGGCGCCGGCGCGCCAGCCGCCGGGATTGGGCAATTCCACGATCGCTTCCAGCGATCGGCTGCCCGTCTGCACGGCAGGGCGAATTTCCTTGATCTTGCCGACGACCGGCTGGCCCGGGGTCAGCGGCGTGCTCAGTCGCACCGGCAGGCCGGGGCGGAGCTTGGAGGCGACCGTCTCGGGAAAGGGAAGGGCGATGGACAACAGGTCGTTGCCGACCAGGCGGAATAACGGCTGACCGCGCTGCACGTAATCGCCGGCCGACACCAGTCGTTCGTCGATGATGCCGTCCACCGGTGCCCGAACCTGAGCGTAGCTCAAATCGAGTTCCGCCTGTTCAAGCCCGGCGCGGGCGGCGCTGAGTTGCTCGCGCAGTGCCTCGAGCTGGGCTTCGGCCTCTTCAAGCGCTGAGGTGGTGACGAAGTTTTCCTTCACCAGTTCGCGGAAGCGGCGCACTTGGCGCTGCTGGTTATCGATCAGGGCGTTGAGGCGCTGAACCTCGGCCGCAGCCGAATCGCGCGCAATGCTGTAGTACTGCGGGTCGATGGCTGCCAGCAGGTCGCCTTGCGCGACCTCTACGCCGGTGTCGACGCGAACTTCGGTGAGCCGCCCACCGACCTCGGCCGTGAGCATGGGAGCCGCCTTGCTGCGGATTTGCCCCACTGAACGGTCGGTTAGTTCCACGGTCTGCGCGCGCGCTTCCGCCACTGTCACGCGTGTTGCGCGCTGCGCGGCCTGTTGATCCGCCTGCTCCCCTTCCTCGGCACAGCCTGTTAAGAGGAGCGCCGCGACGAGCAGCAACCCGTAGCGAATAGGGCGAATCGCGCGAGTATCGATGCTGACGCGCATGTCTCAGTTTCCTCGTGCTTGCGTTGATTCCGGATTTCGGCGCGGTGACAAGACCCCGTGCAGGATGATGTCGAGCACGTTCCGGCTGTATTGTTGAGTGCCGGCCAGCGCTTTGCCGTGCCGCGAGCGCTCTGCCACGTTTCGCAGGACGAATAGCATTAAGTGCCCGCTTAGCAGGGTCTGAGTGAGCGCGCGAGGGTCGACGTCGGGCGCCAAGCGCCCGGCGCGCTGAAAATCGGCGAACGCTTCGCAGGCTTCATCGAAGCGCTCTGCGACCAGCGCTTCGAAATGATCGCGGTTGGGATCGGAGGTTTTCCCGGTCAGCAGTTGGCGCAGAATGAGCCGGGCAACTTCGGGACGGGCCGAGAGCTGCTGAATGTAAGCGTCGGTGAAGTCCGTGAGAATCTGCTCGATGGAGCCGTCGTTGGTGCGCAGCAGCGTTAGCAGCTGCCGGAACTCGTTGGTGCACTCGTCGAGAATCAGCCGGTAGAGTTCGGCCTTGCTCTTGAAGTGATGAAACACGTTGGCCTTGCTGACGTCTGCGGCTTCGGCGATATCGCGCATGGAGACCCCATCGTAGCCATGGTCGGCGAATAAGCGCTGCGCAGCCGTCAGAATGCGTTCCGCGGCGTCCGTGCGCGGTGAGGGAGCGTCCTGGTCAGTCATCTGCTTATGTTAGTATTTTCTTGACCGTCCGGTCGGTCAGTAGGTGTGGGCGCTACTTTACCGCGAGCGCGCTACCGTCGACAAGTGCCGCTAGGGGCGAGCGGATTATGCCGCGACTTCGTCAATATGAGCGCGGGTGCTGGGTGAGCAGTGCGGCCGCGAGCGCGACCAGAAATAGAACGACGAAGATGAAGAACAAGACCTTGGAAATTCCGACCGCCGCCGTAATAAACCCGCCAAACGCGAAGATGGCTGCAACCACGGCAATCACGAGAAAGGTGAACGCCCAACTCCACATGTTTAGGCTCCTGCGCGGCCTGCCGTAAACGGTTGGAAAACCTTTCTGGGGTTGGGTAAGCACCCCTTCAAGCGCCGACTTGCGCTGTAATTCGCGGGATTCGCCCGCAGATGACGGGAAAACGTGATGATGACGCATTAATTGCGTTAGACTCTCTGCCCCGGGCCCGGGAGTGGGTCCGACCGCGTGGTGCCGGCCTCGGTTGACACCCCGTAACAGCGCAAATTATCCTGCCGGAGATTTGCGAAATGACATTCCGCAAAGCGGAATACGGTGCCGGGGTTTCAGTGGCCCGGCTCGATGGACAACAATGCCCGTCTCATTTCCGGGAACGGTAGCTAAGGGTTGAAATCAATGAAAGTACTCGTCGCGGTGAAGCGAGTGGTGGACTACAACGTGAAGGTTCGCGTCAAGGCGGATCAGAGCGGTGTGGAGCTCGCCAACGTCAAGATGTCGATGAATCCTTTCGATGAGATCGCCGTCGAAGAAGCGGTGCGCCTCAAAGAGGCCGGCGTCGCCTCCGAAGTGGTCGCGGTCTCTCTCGGAACGGCTCAGTCGCAGGAAACGCTGCGTACGGCTCTAGCCATGGGCGCTGATCGCGCCGTGCTGGTCGAGACCGACGCCGAACTGCAGCCGCTGGCCGTGGCCAAGCTGCTGGCCCAGGTGGTCGAGCGTGAGCAGCCGCAGATCGTCATTCTCGGTAAGCAGGCTATCGACGACGATGCCAACCAGACCGGCCAGATGCTAGGCGCGCTGCTTGACTGGCCGCAGGGTACCTTCGCCTCCGAAGTCAAGGTCGAGGGCGAAGAGCTTCAGGTCACGCGTGAAATCGACGGCGGCCTGGAAACCGTGGGCCTCAAGCTGCCCGCTATCGTTACCACCGATCTGCGCCTGAACGAGCCGCGTTACGCGACGCTGCCCAACATCATGAAGGCGAAGAAGAAGCCCCTCGACAAGCTCACTCCCGATGAGCTGGGTGTCGACGTCGCCCCGCGCCTCGAGACGCTCAAGGTGCAGGAGCCGCCCAAGCGCCAGGGCGGTGTGATCGTTGCCGATGTGGACGAGCTGGTGGCGAAGCTCAAGAACGAAGCGAAGGTGATCTAATGGCCATTCTCGTCGTTGCTGAACATGATAACGCCACCTTCCGTGGCGCGACCCTCAACACGCTGAGTGCGGCCGCCAAGATCGGTGGCGACATCACCGTGCTGGTGGCCGGCCATAACTGCCGCGCCGTGGCCGAAGCTGCTGCCAAGACCGAGGGCGTGAGCCGCGTCCTGCTGTGCGACGCTCCCGATTACGAGCACGTATTGGCCGAGAACATGGCCGCGCTGGTGCTGTCCGTGGCGGGCGACTACAGCCACATCCTGGCGCCGGCCACCACCTTCGGCAAGAACTTCATGCCGCGCGTGGCCGCGAAGCTGGACGTAGCCCAGGTCTCCGATATCGTCGGCGTCGAGAGCGACGACACCTTCGTGCGCCCGATCTACGCCGGTAACGCCCTGGCCACTGTGCGCTCCAAGGACGCCGTCAAGGTGATCACTGTGCGCGCCACGGCCTTCGACCCGGTTTCCATCGAGGGCGGCAGCGCCGCTATCGAGGAAGTCGCGCCGGTAGCGGCCTCCGACAAGGCGCGCTTCGTCAGCCAGGAGCTGACTGAGTCCGACCGTCCGGAGCTGACCAGCGCCCGCGTCATCGTCTCCGGTGGCCGCGGCATGGGCAACGGGGAGAATTTCAAGATCCTCGACGCCCTGGCCGAGAAGCTCGGTGCCGCCGTGGGCGCTTCCCGCGCGGCAGTGGATGCCGGCTTCGTGCCGAACGACTACCAGGTCGGCCAGACCGGCAAGATCGTCGCGCCTGACCTGTACATCGCCGTGGGTATCTCCGGTGCGATTCAGCACTTGGCCGGTATGCAGGGCAGTAAGGTCATCGTCGCGATCAACAAGGACGAAGAGGCGCCGATCTTCCAGGTCGCCGATTACGGCCTGGTTGCGGACCTGTTCGAGGCTGTGCCGGAGCTGACTGAGAAGCTCTAACTCGGCGCCTCAAAGCCGCAGACAAAGCCGAGCCGAGGCGGGCGTGCCTCGCTCGGCTTTTTTGTGCCGCCACGAAAGAGTTCGCGGCGTGTTGAAGAATTCCATTATGATTACAGCACTATTACACCAAGAGTCGGAAAGACCAGTGGGGAGGAGGGCGGTTTGGGAGCACCTAAGCAGCTACTGAGAGAGATTCCGTCCAGCGACGCAGAACTAAGCCAGGACCGCAATTTCGTCACCGCGCTGGCGCGTGGTCTCGAATTGCTGCGCTGTTTCGGTCCGGAGGACGAGATGCTCGGCAATGCCGAGCTCGCGCGGCGTACGGGTATCCCTAAGCCGACTGTGTCCCGCCTTGCCTACACGCTTACCCGGTTGGGCTACTTGCGCTACGTGGAGAGCCTGGAGCGTTACCAACTCGGGCCCGGGGTGCTGGCGCTGGGCTACAGCTATCTGGCAGGAAGCGCCGTGCGATCCATTGCGCGGCCGCTCATGCAGTCCTTGGCCGAAGCGACCGACTGCCAGGTCGCTCTAGGCAGCCCTGACCGGCTGAAGATGGTCTACACCGAGGCCTGCCAGGGGGCGGGGCCGATGGTGCTCCGATTGGGCATCGGCTCTCGCGTGCCGATGGCGACGTCCGCGATGGGGCGAGCGTTTCTCGCTGCCATTCCGGAGGCCGAGCGCAAGCGCTACTGTGATGCCATCCGCGAGCAGGAGCCTGAGCACTGGCCGCAGATCGAAGAGGGGCTGGAGCAGGCGCTGGAAGATTACCAAAAGCGCGGTTTCTGCATCTCCGAAGGGGAGTGGGACGGCGGCGTGAGCGGCGTCGGCGTGCCCTTGATCATGGGCGACTCGGGGACCGCGGTAGCATTCAATTGCGGCGGGTCTTCTCTGCGTTTGAGCCGGCGGGTGCTGGAGGAAAACCTCGGTCCACGGCTGCGCGAGCTGGTTCGACAAGTCAAGGAAGAGCTCAGCGGTACTCAGCGCTGGCGCTAGGCGACTGTAGCGCGCGGCAATGGTCAATAGAGTGTACGGTGGGTAGGAGCGGCGGCCACGCTGCGAATAGCTTGTGCGGACCTATTCATCTCACGGACTTCCCCGCCCGGCGGCTCGCGCCGACCGGGCGGGGAGAGGCGCTTACTCGGCCTTGAAGGCCTGAATACCGGTCTGGGCGCGACCGAGGATGAGGGCGTGCACGTCGTGGGTGCCCTCGTAGGTGTTGACCGCTTCCAGGTTCATGACGTGGCGGATGACGTGGTACTCATCGGAGATACCATTGCCGCCGTGCATGTCACGCGCCATGCGAGCGATGTCCAGCGCCTTGCCGCAGTTGTTGCGTTTGAGCAGCGACACCATCTCCGGCGCCCACTCGCCTTCGTCCATCAGACGGCCCAGGCGCAGGCAGCTGTGCAGGCCCAGGGTGATCTCGGTCTGCATGTCGGCAAGCTTCTTCTGGATGAGCTGGTTGGCCGCCAGCGGACGGCCGAACTGCTTGCGCTCCAGTGTATAGGTGCGCGCGGCGTGCCAGCAGAACTCGGCAGCCCCCAACGCGCCCCAAGCGATACCGTAGCGGGCCTTATTGAGGCAGCCGAACGGGCCTTTGAGGCCCTGCACGTTGGGTAGCAGGTTCTCCTCGGGGACGAAGACATCCTCCATGAAGATCTGCCCGGTGATGGAGGCGCGCAGGCTGAACTTGCCTTCGATTTTGGGCGCCGACAGGCCTTTCATGCCTTTTTCCAGCACGAAGCCGCGAATGACGCCATCGAGGTTGGCCCAAATGACCAGCACATCGGCGATTGGCGCATTGGTGATCCAGGTCTTGGCGCCGTTCAGTAGATAGCCGCCGTCCACTCTCTTGGCGCGAGTGCTCATGCTGCCCGGGTCAGAGCCATGATCCGGTTCGGTGAGGCCGAAGCAGCCTACCCATTCGCCGCTGGCGAGCTTGGGCAGATACTTGCGGCGCTGTTCCTCGCTGCCGTACTCGTAGATGGGGTACATCACGAGGCTGGACTGCACGCTCATGGCAGAGCGATAGCCGGAGTCGACCGCTTCCACCTCGCGCGCGACGAGGCCGTAGCAGACGTGGTTGAGCGCGGCGCAGCCGTACTCCTCGGGCAGGGTCGATCCGAGAAAGCCCATCTCGCCCATTTCGTTCATGATCTCGCGATGGAAGTGCTCGTGGCGGTTGGCTTCCAGTACGCGGGGAAAGAGCTTGCCGCGGCAGTATTCATGCGCCGAGTCGCGCACCATACGCTCTTCTTCGGTCAGCGCGCTGTCGAGCAGCAGCGGATCGTCCCACTTGAATTTCTTCATCGTACTCCTCCGGTGTTGTTAGACGCGCTCGATCACGGCGGCAATGCCTTGACCGACGCCGATGCACATGCTCACCAGCGCATAGCGGCCCTGGCTGCGCTCGAGCTGGCGCAGGGCGGTGAGGGCGATACGTGCGCCGCTCGCGCCCAGTGGATGACCGACGGCGATGGCGCCGCCGTTGGGGTTGACGCGCGGATCATCGAAAGCCACGTCGAGCTGCTTCAGGCAGCCGAGCACCTGGGTGGCGAAGGCTTCGTTGATTTCGATGATGTCCATGTCGTTCAGGCTGAGGCCGGCCCGTTCCAGCGCCTTGCGCGCAGCCGGCACAGGACCGAGACCCATGACGCGCGGCGGCACGCCGGCGACGCCGGTGGCGAGAATTCGGCCGCGCGGCTTGATGCCGGCCGTTTCGCCGGCTTCGCGGCTGCCGATCAGCAGCGCGCCGGCGCCGTCGTTGATGCCGGAGGCGTTGCCGGCGGTCACAACACCGCCTTCGAACAGGGTGCGCAGCTGCGACAGCTTCTCGAAAGTCGTGCCGGGGCGCGGATGTTCGTCCACCTCGACTCGGATCGGATCGCCTTTACGCTGGGGGATCTCGACGGGGAGAATTTCGTCCTTGAAAAAGCCTTCGGCCCGCGCGGCTTCGTACTTAGCCTGCGAGGCCTCGGCGAAGCGGTCGCTGTCCTCGCGGGAAATGCCGAGATCCTTGGCAATGTTGTCGGCGGTTTCGGGCATGGTGTCGCCGCCGAACTGGGAGACGATGTCCTTGTTAGGGAAGCGCGCGCCCATGGTGGAGTCAAAGAGCTGTGTGCTGCGGCTATAGGGCGTTTCGCCCTTGGCAATAACGAAGGGGGCGCGGCTCATGCTCTCGACACCGCCGGCGACGAACAGCGCGCCTTCGCCGCAGGTCACGGCGCGAGCTGCGTCGGCAATCGCCGCCAGACCGCTGCCGCAGAGGCGATTGACCGTCAGCCCGGCTACTTCCATCGGCAGCCCGGCGAGCAGGCCCGCGTGGCGGGCGACGTTACGCGCATCCTCGCCGGCCTGGTTGGTGCATCCGGCAATCACGTCTTCGTAACCCTCTGGGGAGAAGGCGTTGCGTTCGACCAGTGCACGAATGACGGCTGCCAGCAGGTTGTCCGGGCGTACCGCGGCCAGAGCGCCGGCGTGGCGTCCGAAGGGGGTGCGCAAACCGTCATAAATATAAGCGTCGAGCATGAGCGTGTCTCCGAGTCAGGTTCGAACTGGCAGAGAGGATGCGCGAAGTAACGCGCGATAAAGCAATAGCGGCAAATTCGAGGAAGCTTTATTAACAATTACTTAGCGCTTCTTTTGTTTGCCGCGTTCGCAATGCGAAACTCGATTCCGCAAACTTGACACCCAGGATAGGTCGTGACAGAGTCCGATGCAAATCATTTCGCTGCTCCGCCGGATGATGCTGCGCGGGGTCTATCGAATTTCCGGAGGAAGCCGCCTTGAAAGACGGCGAAAACACCAAAAGCCGCAATTTCGTGACGGCCCTGGCCCGCGGCTTAGACATACTTCGCGCCTTCGAGCCCGGCAGCTCGTTGCTCGGCAACCAAGAGATCGCCGAGCGTACCGGCCTGCCGCGGCCGACGGTCTCGCGATTAACTTATACCCTGACCGAACTCGGTTATCTGCATTACAACCAGCGCCTCGGTAAGTACCATCCTGCACCCGGCGTGCTCGCGCTCGGCTACGCCTGCCTGGCCTATTACGGCGTGCGGCAGGTTGCGCGTCCCTTGATGCAGGAACTGGCCGACAGCACCAATGCCTCTGTTGCGCTTACCGGCCGAGACCGCCTGAATATGATTTATCTGGAGAACTGCCAAGGCCCCGGGTCGCTCACGGTGCGACTCGATGTCGGCTCGCGTATTCCCTTGGCGACCACGGCGGCCGGCCGTGCGCTGCTGGCCGTGCTGCCGGAGGGCGAGCGCGGCTACTTGATGGAGCACATCGAACGCAAGAGCGGCGCGGACTGGCCCGCGATCCGCGACGGCATCGAACAGGCGGTGAGGGACTACCGAATGCTCGGTTACACCGTCTCCGCCGGCGAGTGGTCCGATGACGTCAACGCCGTCGGCGCTCCCCTGACCCTGCCCGATTCCACGGTGGTCGCGTTCAACTGCGGCGGCCCTTCGTTCCACTTGAGTCGCGAGCGGCTGCATGAGGAACTCGGCCCGCGCCTGAAGAATCTGGTGCGCAACGTCGAGACCATGCTGGTCCGTTCGTAACCGTAGCTCAGTAAAGGAAGATATCCATGATCCGAGATCAAGAGACGCTCAATCAGCTCCTCGATACCGTCTCCCGCTTCGTGCGCGAGCGCCTGATTCCCAATGAGGCGCGTGTTGCCGAGGAAGACGCCATTCCCGAGGACATCCTGCAGGAGATGAAGGAGCTGGGGCTGTTCGGACTCTCGATTCCGGAGGAGTACGGCGGGCTTGGGCTGACCATGGAGGAAGAGGCGCTGGTGGCGTTCGAAATCGGCCACACCTCGCCGGCTTTCCGTTCCATCTTCGGGACCAACAATGGCATCGGCGCGCAGGGTATTCTGATTGACGGTACCGAAGAGCAGAAGCAGAAGTACGTGCCGAAGCTGGCGACCGGCGAGCTAATCAGCTCCTTCTGCCTGACTGAGCCGGATTCCGGCTCCGACGCCGCATCCCTCAAGACCCGCGCCGTGCGCGACGGCGACTACTACGTGCTGAACGGCACCAAGCGCTTCATCACCAATGGCCCGGAAGCCGGCCTGTACACGGTGATGGCCCGCACCGATCCGGACAGCAAGGGCGCGAGCGGCATCACCGCGTTCATCGTCGAGGGCGACACGCCTGGACTGATCCGCGGCAAGCCCGACCAGAAGATGGGCCAGAAGGGCGCCCACACCTGCGACATAATCTTCGAGGACTGCCGCGTGCCGGCCGAGAACATCATCGGCGGCAAGGAGGGGGTAGGCTTCAAGACCGCCATGAAGGTGCTCGATCGCGGCCGGCTGCACATCTCCGCCGTGTGCGTTGGCGTGGCCGAGCGCCTGCTGCAGGACGCGCTCACTTACGCCATGGAGCGCAAGCAGTTCGGCAAGCCCATTGCCGAGCATCAGCTCATTCAGGCCATGCTTGCCGACAGCCGTGCCGAGGTTTACGCCGGCCGCAGCATGGTGCTGGATGCCGCGCGTCGCAAGGATGCCGGCGAGAACGTCAGCACCGAGGCTTCCTGCTGCAAGATGTTCTGCTCTGAGATGGTCGGCCGCGTCGCCGACCGCGCCGTGCAGATCCACGGCGGCAGCGGCTATATCGCCGAGTACGATGTGGAGCGCTTCTATCGCGACGTGCGGTTGTTCCGCATCTACGAGGGCACGACACAGATCCAGCAGATCGTTATCGCCCGCAACATGATTCGCGAGGCTCAGGGGTAATGCTGGCCCCGGATGAGTTCATCGCGGGGCGCTGGGCGAGCGAGATGATCGCTGCCCTGCCGCGACGCGTGTGCGACCCGGTTCGTGCCTGGGCCGAGCGTACGCCGGATGCCCCGGCCTTGTTCGAAGCCGGGGCCTGCTGGAGCTATGCCGAGCTCGCGGAGGCGGTGGCCGCCACACGCGCGAGGCTGCTCGAATGGGGGGTGCGCCCCGGCGACCGCATCATGGTGGTGAACGAGAACAGCCGGGCGCTGGCCTGCCTGTTCCTCGCCGCCAGCGAACTCGATGTCTGGGTGGCCATTATCAACGCGCGCCTTGCCGATGACGAGATCGACACCATTGCCGCGCATTGCGAGCCGGTACGGGAGTTCTACACCGTTGCCGTGTCGAGCGACGCCGCACGCCACGCTGAGCGACGCGGGGCCGAAACCGTCGCCGATCCCTGGTTGGGCGAGGTGGCGGTAACGCCGCACCGTGAGGCCGAAGCGCGGCCCGTCCATGAGAGCGGTGCCGAGCAGGTGGCTGCCCTCATCTACACCTCCGGTACCACCGGCGTGCCCAAGGGCGTGATGCTGAGCCACCGCGGCCTGTCCTACGTCGCCGCGGTCTCCGGCGCATTACGTGACATTAAGCCGGGCGCGCGCCTCTACGGCGTGCTGCCGGCGTCGCACGTCTATGGTCTCGCATCGGTGCTGCTCGGCAGTCTGCACAACGGCGCCTGCCTGCACATGGTGCCGCGCTTCGATCCGGCGGAGACCTACCGCGCGCTCGCCGAGGACGGCATCACCGTACTGCAGGGCGTGCCGGCCATGTATGCACGTCTCCTGGAGTACATGGAAACGCAAGGGCTTTCATTGCACGCGCCGCACCTGAGTTATATGTCGGTGGGCGGTGCGCCGTTGGATCTCGGGCTCAAGCAGCGGGTCGAGGCAGCGACGGGCCTGACTTTGCATAACGGCTATGGCCTGACCGAATCCAGCCCCACGATCAGTCAGACCCGTATCGAAGCTCCCCGCAGTGATTGCAGCGTGGGCAAGATCCTGCCCGGCCTGGAGGCGCGGGTTGTAACGGTCGACGGCGACGATGCCCAGCCGGGGGAGATCGGCGAGCTGTGGGTGCGTGGTCCATCGATCATGCTGGGCTACTTCAAGAACCCGGAAGCCACGGCGGCCACGGTGGATCCCGAAGGCTGGCTCAACACCGGCGATCTCGCCACGCTGGACGACGGTGGCTATCTCACTATTGCCGGGCGCAGCAAGGAACTCATCATCCGTTCCGGCTTCAATGTTTACCCGCCCGACGTCGAAGCGGTGCTCAATCAGCATCCGGAAGTGACGCTGTCGGCGGTGGTCGGGCGCACGGTGCCCGGCAACGAAGAGGTAGTGGCCTACATACAGCCCGTGCCGGGCAGCAAGGTCACCGTCGAGGACATACGGCAATTCGCCAAGGAGCGGCTGGCGGGCTACAAGCGGCCCAGCCATATCATCCTGATGGAATCCCTGCCGGCAACTGCGACCGGCAAGATCCTAAAGGGTAAGCTCAAGCAAGCCGCTCAGCTGCTGCCTGACAGCACCTGACGGCCCGGTTCTTCAAAGTGGAGGAGGCAGCCGCTGCCGCGGCTGCGTGGGGCCATAAATATGCACGACAAGCCTCATTGGATTTCGTCCGAGCAACCGTTCGGCTTTCAGAAGACAGTCGGTTTCGAATTGGTGGAGTGGCGCGAAGGCTATGCGGTGCTCGAACTTGAGGTCGAAACCAAGCACTTGAATCGTAGTGGTGTCCTGCACGGCGGTGTGCTTACCACGATGCTAGACAGCGTCATGGGCTTCGCCGGCTTGTACTCGCCGGATCCGAACCGCATCCGCAAGGCAGTTACCCTGTCAATGTCCACGAGCTTTACAGGCCAAGTGCGCGCAGGGCGGATTCGTGCCGTAGGCCAGTTACGCACCTCAGGGCGGCGGATTTTCAACTGTACCGGTGAAGTCCTGGATGCCGAGGGCAATGTACTGGGCATGGCCCAAGGCACCTTTCGGCTGCGTAGCGATAGCGTGGATTAGCCGGCGGCGCCGCCCCGGCAGATTTCGCGAATCTGACGAACCGTGCTAGCTGCTCTTCGCTGGAGCGGCGCGCCGCCGCGCACGCGGTTGGCCGCGCTGAGCTTACCGCTGGTCATGCTCACCACGCTGGTCGATCTGGTGATCGACGGCGGCGCTTGGGTGACAGTGGGCCACGCCGCGCTCATCGTCTATATCGTGGCAGAATGGCCGCGCCTGCCTGCTATCAGTCGTAGTGTCGTGGCGCTCGCCTTGCTGAGCGCGCTGCTCGTGCTGTGGCGCGTTCCGGACCCGCGGGCGACGCTGATCGAGGGCCTCGCGCGGGCAGCCTACTTCGCGACGTTCATTACCGCGCTCGGCTTCCTGCGCGAGGCGGCCGCGACTTCGCCTTTGGTTCACCGCTGTGGACGCATCATTATCAACCAGCCACCTGCCAAGCGTTATGCCACGCTGACCGTCGGCTCCTTTCTCTTCGGCGTCATACTCAATCTGGGCGTCGCCAACCTGCTCGGGGTCATGATTGCGAGCAGCAACACCCTGCACGCGGCGGGCGGGGTGCCGGCTGTGCGCCGCGCTCGGCAGCGCCGCATGGTCAGCGCGCTGCTGCGCGGATTTGCGGTAACGCCACTGGCTTCACCGCTGTCGGTGACCTTGGCGGTGCTGCTGTCGACCATGCAGGGGCTGTATTGGTACCAGGTTCTGCCGCTCGGGATGGTGGGGGCCGCGCTGCTGCTTGCGCTCGGTTGGTGGCTGGACCGACGGTTGGCGCCGCGCCATCTGGCCGCCGTCGCGCCGTTGACCGACGGGCGCCTGGAACTGGTCCCGGTAGCGCGTTTCGTGGCTCTGGTGCTGGGGATCGTCGGCACGGCCATGGTGCTGCATACGCTGCTGGAGGTGCGGCTGTTCGTCGCCGTGCTGATTTCCGCTCCGCCCTTGGCGCTGCTTTGGATGGCGGTTCAGCGCCGCAGAGTAGGGCCGCGGCGCGCTTTACAGTTCGCGCTGCTGCGCTTGGGGCGGCGTGCCATACACATGTTCCCCGGCTTGCGCGCGGAAGTCGGCATTCTCGGCAGCGCCGCCTTCACCGGGGCAATGCTGACGGCGCTGATGCCGCCGGAGCTCGTTTCGGAGCTTCTCCGCGCCGTCGGTCTCTCCGGCGTCGGTGTGGCCGTCGCGGCACTGGTGGTGATTGTTGCGGTAGCCCAGGTCGGCATCAATCCCATTGTCTCGGTGACGCTGCTCGCTGCTGCCTTGAGCGATCCGGGGCAACTCGGTCTGGCGCCGCCGGTGCTGGCGCTAGCGTTCATGGGCGGCTGGGCGCTGGCCATCAACTCCTCGGTGCTGACGGCGGCCGTGCTGCTACTGGCGCGCATGTCAGGCGTCTCGCCAACCACGGTCGCTTACCGCTGGAACGGCCTGTACAGCGTGTGCGGTGTTCTGCTCTTGGCGGCGTTGCTGCTCGCAGCGAGCGCGATACTGTAGCGGCAGCGCCTGCTACTACCGTGACTGCTTCTGTATGTAGCAATTGCCGTGGGGCGCAATCGCGCAGCATTGCGCCGATCGCGTCTTCTGCCTCGGCCCTACGCGGATATGCACCCCATAGCCGCGGTCGCGGTACTACATATTGCGACGGTACTGGCCTCCGACTTCGAACAAGGCCTGCGTGATCTGCCCGAGAGAACACACGCGTACGGCATCCATGAGCACCTCGAACACGTTTTCATTGGCCATGGCGGCCTGTCGCAGGCGCTCCAGCATGGCGGGCGCCTCCGCCGCGTGGCGGGCCTGGAACGTCTGCAGACGCTGCAGCTGCGACTGCTTCTCCGCTTCGGTGGAGCGAGCTAGTTCTACACGTGCGGCTACTTCGTTGTGCTCAGGGTCGCGGAAGGTGTTGACGCCTATGATGGGAAGCGAGCCGTTGTGCTTCTTGTGTTCGTAGTAAAGCGATTCCTCCTGGATCTTGCCGCGCTGGTATCCCGTTTCCATTGCGCCTAGCACACCGCCGCGCTCGGCAAGTCGCTCGAACTCGGCCAGCACCGCTTCCTCTACGAGTTCGGTCAGTTCCTCGATGATGAAGGCGCCCTGGTTCGGGTTCTCGTTCTTAGCCAGGCCCCATTCCCGGTTGATGATCAGCTGTATGGCCATGGCGCGCCGCACGCTTTCGGCGGTCGGCGTGGTGATGGCCTCGTCGTAGGCGTTGGTGTGCAGACTGTTGCAGTTGTCGTACACGGCTACCAGCGCCTGCAGTGTGGTGCGAATGTCGTTGAAAGCGATTTCCTGGGCGTGCAGGCTGCGTCCGGAGGTTTGTATGTGGTATTTGAGCTTCTGGCTGCGCGCGTTGGCGCCGTACTTCTCGCGCAGGGCCACCGCCCAGATCCGGCGCGCAACGCGGCCGAGCACGGTGTATTCCGGATCCATGCCGTTGCTGAAGAAGAACGACAGGTTGGGCGCGAAGTCGTCGATGTGCATGCCGCGGGCGAGGTAAGCTTCGACGTAGGTGAAGCCGTTGGCGAGCGTGAAGGCGAGCTGCGAAATCGGGTTCGCGCCGGCCTCTGCAATGTGATAGCCGGAGATCGATACCGAATAGAAATTACGCACCCTGTGGCGAACGAAATACTCCTGAATATCGCCCATGAGCTTGAGCGAGAACTCGGTCGAGAAAATGCAGGTGTTCTGGCCTTGATCCTCTTTGAGAATATCGGCTTGCACCGTGCCGCGTACCGTTTCGAGCACCCAGGCCTTGAGCGATGCGGCTTCCTCGGCCTCAGGCTCGCGCCCTTGCTCGGCGCGGAAGTACTCGAGTTGTTGATCGATCGCCGTATTCAGGAACATGGCCAGGATGGTCGGCGCGGGGCCGTTGATGGTCATACTCACCGAAGTGGTCGGGTCGCAGAGATCGAAGCCGTCGTAAAGGGCCTTCATGTCGTCTAGGGTGGCGATGCTTACCCCGGCGTTACCGATCTTGCCGTAGACGTCCGGCCGCGGATCGGGATCGTGCCCGTATAAGGTAACGCTGTCGAAGGCGGTGGAAAGACGCTTAGCCGGCATGCCTTCGGAGAGCAATTTGAAGCGGCGATTGGTGCGGAATGCATCGCCTTCGCCGGCAAACATCCGCGTCGGCTCTTCGCCCTCGCGCTTGAATGGGAAGGTGCCGGCGGTGTAGGGGAAGGCGCCGGGAACGTTCTCTAGCAACAGCCATTCTAGTAGTTGCCCGCGGTCTTGATAGCGAGGCAGGGCCACTTTGGGGATGGGCGTGCCCGATAGCGACCTGTGCTTGAGCGCTGTGCGAATCTCCTTGTTGCGCACCTGCACCACGTGTTCCTCGCCTGCATAGGTATCGCGCAGGCGCGGCCAATCCTCCAGTAGTTGGCGAGCTTCGGGCTCGAGTGCGTCCTCGCGTTGTGCCGCCAGTGCTTCCAGTTGTTCGATGTCGCCAGCCTGCGGCCGCTCTTCGAGCAGTAGCTCTGCCGCTGCGCGAAGCTGTTGGGACTCTCGGGCGAGGCGAGCCTGACCGCGCGCGCGCTGTTTGTACGCACGCACGCTTTCTGCGATCTCGGCCAGGTAGCGAGCGCGTGCAGTAGGCACAATGGGCGCCTGCTGAGTGCTGTGTCGTGTGGCAACACGCGGAAGCGTGCTGGGGTGCAGGGTGAGGCCCAGCGCTTCCAATCTCGTTAGCAGGGCCTGGGCGAGCGCTGTCACGCCATCGTCGTTGAAACGATTGGCCATGGTGCCGAACACCGGCATGGTGTCGGGCGCAGCATCGAAGGCTTCCCGATTCCGCTGCACCTGCTTGGCGACGTCGCGCAGCGCATCGAGTGCGCCGCGACGGTCGAACTTGTTGATGACCACGAACTCGGCGAAGTCGAGCATGTCGATCTTTTCCAGCTGGCTGGCCGCGCCGAATTCGGGTGTCATCACATAGACCGGCAAATCGACGTAGGGCACGATGGCCGCGTCACCCTGACCGATGCCAGAGGTCTCAACGATGATGAGTTCGAAACCGGCCGCCTTGCAGGCGGCGATGACATCGGGCAGAGCGCGGCTGATTTCCGCGCCGGAGTCGCGGCTGGCGAGGCTGCGCATGTAGATCCGCGGGCCCAGCTGCCAGGGCGTGATCGCGTTCATGCGGATGCGGTCGCCGAGCAGAGCGCCCCCGCTCTTGCGGCGCGTCGGGTCGATGGAAATAACGGCGATTCGGAGTGCATCATCCTGGTCGATCCGGAAACGACGTACCAGTTCGTCGGTAAGGCTGGATTTGCCCGCGCCGCCTGTCCCGGTAATGCCGATAACCGGAACCCTCGCGGTGGCCGCCCGCGTTTTCAGCTCATCCCGAAGCGCCGGCGGCAGCTTGTCCGCCTCCAGTGCTGTGATGACGCGCGCGAGCGCCTGCCAAGCGTTGTCATCGTGGCCCTGAAGGGCGTCAAGGCGCTTGGGCACGCTAGCCGTCAAATCGCGGTCACTGCGCATGAGCATCTCGCCCACCATTCCGCGCAGGCTCATGCGTTGGCCGTCGTGGGGGCTGTAGATGCGGGCCACGCCATAGTCCTGTAGCTCGCGGATTTCGTCGGGCACGATGACGCCCCCGCCGCCGCCGAAGACTTGCACGTGCCCGCAGCCGCGCTCGCGCAGCAGGTCGATCATGTACTTGAAGTACTCAACGTGCCCGCCTTGGTACGAGCTCACGGCGATGGCGTGGGCGTCCTCCTGCAGCGCGGCCGTGACGATCTCGTCGACGGAGCGGTTGTGGCCGAGGTGGATGACTTCGGCGCCCATGCTCTGGAGCAGCCTGCGCATGATGTTGATCGACGCATCGTGGCCGTCGAACAGAGAAGCCGCAGTGACGAAGCGTACCGGTTGGCGGGGGACGTAGCTTGCGAGCGCTTCTTGCTCGCTGGACGGAATGGTCATGCCTTTCTCCCTGGCGTGCGGTTTATAAGGCCTGTAACCAAGATTAGGAAAGAACCGGCAAAAAACGATGCCGAAACGCTCGGTTGAGGAGCTTTCTGTCGAGGCGAGCAGGTTCGTAGCCTGCTAGAGCCGTCGAAACTTTGTCAGAGGGGAGATCAGTGCATGGAGCGCGCCTGAAGGCGGTGCAGTCGTAGCCCTAAGCGATGCGAGGAAGGGGGCCGCGCACAAAGCGTGAGCGGACTTAGCTGCTGCGCTTGACGATGTAGTGCGCCAGCCCGCGCAGGATATCAGCGCGTTCGTCGAAGGCCTCCAGTGAGGCCAGTGCGTTATCGTAGAGTTCGTCCGCGAGGCGTTTGGCCTCGTCGAGGCCGAGAAGGGCAGGGTAGGTGGGCTTGCCGCGGCTCGCGTCCGCGCCTTGCGTCTTGCCCGTTTGCTCAGGGTCGCCTTCGACGTCCAGGATATCGTCGCGGATCTGGAAGGCCAGCCCGATACACTTGGCGTAGTGGTCCAGCGCCTCGAGGCGTTCGGTGTCGGTATCCGGCGCGGCGAGCGCTCCCAGCAACACGCTGGCGCGGATCAGTGCCCCCGTCTTGTGGATGTGCATATCCTCCAAGGCGGCGATGTCGAGTTCTTGCCCGACCGAAGCGAGGTCGATGGCCTGACCGCCCACCATGCCGCGAGAGCCGGCGGCCAGCGCCAGAGTGCCCACCATGCGAAGCTGCGCATGCGGGTCGGCGGCGTCTACAGGGGAGTGGGCCAGCAGGTAAAAGGCGAGCGTTTGCAGCGCATCGCCCGCAAGTATCGCGGTGGCCTCGTCGTAGGCCTTGTGACAAGTCGGCTTGCCCCGGCGCAGATCGTCGTCGTCCATGGCCGGCAGGTCATCGTGCACCAGCGAGTAGGCATGAATGAGCTCCACCGCGCAAGCCGGTGCATCGAGTTGGTCCAAGGGCGCGCCCAAGGCTTCCCCCGCCGCGTAGACCAATACCGGGCGCACACGCTTGCCGCCGCCGAGCACGCAATAGCGCATGGCTTCGTGCAGGCGCGCCGGGTGTATGGTGGGCGCAGGAAGGCAGGCGTCCAGGGCCTGTTCCACGCGTTTCTGGTAGCGTTTGAGCGCTGTGGTAAAGGCCCTACCGGCCTTCGCCATCGAACGGGACGGCATGAACGTCACCGCCTTTGTTAGTAAGGATTTCGACTTTTTGTTCCGCGTCCTTGAGCGCTTTCTGGCAGGCGCGAGTCAACTCGATGCCGCGCTCGAAGGACTTGAGCGAGTCTTCCAGGCTCAATTCGCCCTGCTCCATTTTGCTGACGAGCTCTTCGAGCTCCTTGAGCGAGCGTTCGAAATCGAAATCGGTTGTTTCGGCCATCGGGGTGCTGCGCGGTTCGCTGTCAGTGGGCGCCCAACATAACCCAGGGCTTCGGAAGCGGTCAATTTGCCCGCTGCGTGAACTGCGACACCGATGCTCGCGGAGCCTGCCGCTGGAGAGTAAACTGCCGGCAACATTCGGCGCCGACTGTTGTCAGAAGAGCACTTGTGGACGGCTTTTAAGCCGGGAATGCCGCTCAGCAGGGGCGGCGCCGAAACAGTAAGGTTCGACTAGGAATTCCAAAGTATCTCATGAACGCACGTTACGATGCCGCCGCGATCGAGGTCCTCACAGGGCTGGATCCGGTCCGTAAGCGGCCGGGGATGTACACCGATACAAGCCGGCCGAATCACCTGGCCCAGGAAGTTATCGACAACAGCGTCGACGAGGCGCTGGCCGGCTTTGCCAAGAGCGTCGAGGTTACGCTGTATCGGGACGGCTCCTTGGCCGTCAGCGACGACGGTCGTGGCATGCCGGTGGACATCCACCCTGAGGAGGGCAAGCCCGGCGTCGAGGTCATCCTTAGCACCTTGCATGCGGGTGGCAAGTTTTCCAACAAGAACTACCAGTTCTCCGGAGGTTTGCACGGCGTCGGCGTCTCGGTCGTGAACGCGCTGTCGCGGCGCCTGGAGGTGCGCGTCAAGCGCGACGGCGCCGAGTACCAGATGGTGTTCGCGGACGGCAACAAGGTTTCCGAGCTGGAACAGGTCGGCACCGTCGGCAAGCGCAACACCGGCACCACGCTGCATTTCTGGCCCGATGCCAAGTACTTCGAGTCGGCCAAGTTCTCGGTGCCGCGCCTCAAGCATGTGCTGCGCGCCAAGGCCGTGCTTTGCCCCGGTTTGAGGGTGCGCTTCTACGACGAGGCCAACGATGAGGAAACCGTCTGGTACTACGAGGATGGCCTGCGCGACTATCTCGTCACCGCGCTCACCGATTTCGAACGGCTGCCCAAGGATCCTTTCGTCGGGCGCATGAGCTCCGAGCACGAGGCTGCCGAATGGGCAGTCACTTGGCTTGCCGACGAAGGCGAGGTGTTGGGAGAGAGCTACGTAAACCTGATTCCCACCGCGCAGGGCGGCACCCACGTCAACGGCTTGCGTACCGGCTTGACTGATGCGATCCGGGAGTTTTGCGAGTTCCGCAACCTGCTGCCGCGCGGCGTGAAGATTACCCCCGACGACGTTTGGGAGCGGATCTGCTACGTGCTGTCGGTGAAGCTCGAAGACCCGCAGTTCTCCGGCCAGACCAAGGAGCGGCTGTCTTCGCGCGAGTGCGCTGCTTTTGTTTCGGGCGTGGTGAAGGATGCTTTCAGCCTGTGGCTGAACCAGCACACCGAACCGGCCGAGCAGATCGTCCAGTTGGTGATTCAGAGCGCGCAGCGCCGCATGCGGTCGGCCAAGAAAGTCGCGCGCAAGAAGGTTACTCAGGGGCCGGCGCTGCCGGGCAAGCTGGCCGACTGCACCTCTCAGGACCCGGCTCGCACCGAACTATTTCTGGTAGAGGGCGACTCGGCCGGCGGCTCCGCCAAGCAGGCGCGCAGCCGTGAGTTTCAGGCGGTGATGCCGCTGCGCGGCAAGATTCTCAACACCTGGGAGGTAGACCCTGATCAGGTCATGGCATCCCAAGAGGTGCACGATATCGCGGTAGCGCTCGGCATTGAGCCGGGGTCGGAAGACCTCTCCGGGCTGCGCTACGGCAAGGTTTGCATTCTTGCTGACGCGGATCCCGACGGCGCTCATATCGCAACGCTGCTGTGCGCGCTGTTCCTGCGCCACTTCCCGGCGTTGGTACGAACCGGGCATGTGTTCGTGGCCATGCCGCCGCTGTACCGCATCGATGTCGGCAAGCAGACTTTCTACGCGCTGGACGATCATGAGCGGCTGGGCATTCTCGACCGCATTAGCGCCGAGAAGATCAAGGGCAAGATCTCGACCACCCGCTTCAAGGGCTTGGGCGAGATGAACCCCATGCAGCTGCGCGAGACCACTATGGACCCCGACACCCGGCGCCTGGTGCAGCTCACCGTCGAGGACGGCGACGACACCCACAGCATGCTCGACATGCTGCTGGCCAAAAAGGCCGCTGCCAAGCGCAAGGCCTGGCTAGAGAGCAAGGGCGACCTGGCGGAAGTCCTGGTCTGAGAGTTATTCAAATCACAGAGGCACAGAGGGCACAGAGAAAGGCAAATATTTGGTGGAGAGCGTTTGTAGGTGCGGCGACCAAGCCGCGTTTATTTAGCCTGCGGCGCGCTCCGCAGACCGTGGTGACCGGCAGCCGCGCCTGGCTCGGTCCGATTCTTCGCGGTGTTCTCTGTGCCTCTGTGGTTAGTTAATCAGGTTTGTCAAATGGCTGATCATTCGCAAATTCTAGAGTTCGAGCAACGCCCGCTGCGGGAGTTCACCGAGAAGTCGTACCTGGATTACTCCATGTACGTCATTCTCGACCGCGCGCTGCCGCACATCGGGGACGGACTCAAGCCCGTACAGCGTCGTATCGTCTATGCGATGAGCGAGCTGGGGCTGTCCAACCTCGCCAAGCACAAGAAATCGGCGCGTACCGTGGGCGACGTGCTGGGTAAATACCACCCGCACGGCGATTCGGCCTGCTACGAGGCGATGGTGCTGATGGCGCAGCCCTTCAGCTATCGCTATACCCTAATCGACGGCCAGGGCAACTGGGGTTCGCCTGACGATCCCAAGTCCTTTGCCGCCATGCGCTACACCGAAGCGCGCCTAGCGCCCTACGCCCAGACCCTGCTTGCGGAGCTTGGACAGGGTACGGTGGATTGGGTGCCGAACTTCGACGGCACGATGGACGAGCCTTCGCTGCTCCCGGCGCGCCTGCCCAATGTGCTGCTCAATGGCTCCACCGGCATCGCGGTGGGCATGGCCACCGATATTCCGCCGCATAACCTGCGCGAAGTCGCCAACGCCTGCGTGCATCTGTTGGAGCACCCCAGGGCCGGGCTCGACGAGCTGCTGGAGCACGTGCAGGGGCCGGATTATCCGACCGAAGCTGAAATCATCACGCCGCGGGATGAAATCCGTCGGCTCTACGAGACCGGCAACGGTGGCATCCGTATGCGTGCTCGCTTCCAGAAGGAAGACGGCAACATCGTGATCGATGCGCTGCCGTTCCAGGTTTCCGGCAGCAAGGTGCTGGAGCAGATCGCCGCCCAGATGCAGCAGAAGAAGCTGCCCATGGTCGAGGACCTGCGCGACGAGTCGGACCATGAAAACCCGACGCGGCTGGTCATCGTTCCGCGCTCCAACCGCGTCAACGTCAAGGAGCTGATGAAGCACCTGTTTGCCACCACCGATCTCGAGAAGACCTACCGGGTCAATCTCAATGTGATCGGCCTGGATGGGCGGCCGCGGGTGCGAAACCTGCCCGAGATCCTGACCGAGTGGCTGGAATTCCGCCGGACTACCGTGCGCCGCCGTCTGCAGTGGCGCCTGGATAAAGTTGAAGCGCGCCTGCACATTCTCGAAGGCCTGCTGATCGCCTTCCTCAATATCGACGAAGTGATCGCAATCATTCGGCACGAGGACGAGCCCAAGCCGGTGTTGATGGAACGCTTCGGGCTATCGGACAAGCAGGCGGAAGCCATTCTCGAGCTGAAACTGCGTCATCTGGCCAAGCTTGAAGAGATGAAGATACGCGGTGAGCAGGACGAACTCGCCAAGGAGCGGGATCAGCTGGTCAAGACGCTGGGTTCCGAGCGTCGCCTTAATACCTTGATCCGCAAGGAATTGCTGGCGGATGCCGAGAAGTACGGCGATGACCGCCGCTCGCCGATCGTCGAGCGCGAGGCCGCGCGCGCGCTCACCGAGCAGGACCTGCTACCGAGCGAGCCGGTCACCATCGTGCTATCCGACAAGGGCTGGGTGCGCGCCGCCAAGGGGCACGATGTCGACGCGGCCGGCTTGAACTACAAGGCGGGCGATCGCTATCTCGACGCCGCACCGGGGCGGACCAACCAGCAAGCCGTCTTTCTCGACTCCACCGGACGCAGCTATTCACTGGCGGCACATAGCCTGCCGTCTGCGCGCGGGCAGGGTGAGCCGCTCACGGGGCGTCTGACGCCGCCGGCGGGAGCGCATTTCGAGGCAGTACTATCCGGTGAGCCTGAGCGGCTCTATGTGCTGGCGTCCGATGCCGGCTATGGTTTCGTCACCTCGCTGGAAGACCTGTACGCCAAGAATCGCGCCGGTAAGGTCGTGCTCAACCTGCCCGACCAGGCCAAGGTGCTCAAACCGGCACCGGTCAGCGATGCCGACAAGGATCTGCTGGTGGCGGTCACCAGCGCCGGACATCTGTTGGCGTTCCCGGTTTCGGAACTGCCGCGCATGGCCAAGGGCAAGGGCAACAAGATCGTCGGCATTCCGGCCGATAAGCTGAAGAAGGGCGAGGAGCGGCTAGTCGGTCTCGTCTGCGTGCCCGAAGACGGTAGCGTCGTCCTCACCGTTGGCAAGCGCACGCTGACACTCAAGCCCAACGACCTGCGCAACTACCTTGGCACCCGGGGACGTCGCGGCGGCAGCCTCCCGCGCGGCTTCCAGCGCGTCGAGAAGATCGAAGCGGGCGCGTGATTCAGGGCAGGTGTAGCGCCGCTGGGGCGGCGGCGCTACACCTAAGTCGCGATTGTTCCAGCACGTTTTTGCTAGCCGGAGTCGGGTACGAGCACCGCGTCGCCTGGCGGCCTATGCGCTTTACGCGGCGCTTCGAGCGGGTTGAACTTTTGCGTCGCGCCCCGGCTCTAAACCGGCGATAAGAACCATCCAAGAACTGTTTGGGAGCTCGTTTAGATGTTCAAACGCGTTGTACTGTTCCTGGCTACCAACCTGGCCATCCTGGTCCTGTTGGGCGTGGTCTTGATGGTGGTCGAGGCCGTGTTCGGACCGCTGCCGCCGATCGGAGGCATCCTCGTCCTGGCACTAGTGTTCGGCATGGGCGGCTCTTTCATCTCGTTGGCGATGTCCAAGTGGATCGCCAAGAAGACGACAGGCGCCCACGTCATCGAGCAGCCGCGTAACGAAACCGAAGCCTGGTTGCTGGATACGGTGCGCAGGCAGGCGCGTCAGGCCGGTATCGGCATGCCCGAAGTAGCGATCTATGATTCGCCGGAGGTCAATGCCTTTGCCACCGGCATGAAGAAGAACGACGCGCTGGTTGCGGTCAGCACCGGTCTGTTGCGCAGCCTCAATCGTGATGAGGCGGAGGCTGTGCTCGGGCATGAAGTGAGCCACGTCGCCAACGGCGACATGGTGACCCTGGCCTTGATCCAGGGCGTGCTGAACACCTTCGTCATCGTGGCGGCTCGGGTGCTGGGGCAGCTTATCGACCAGGCCTTGTTCCGGCGCGAGGATAGCGAAGTCGGCGGTTTTGGTCCCGGTTACTGGATAACCGTAATCGTGCTGGAAATCGTGTTCGGCTTGCTGGCGAGCATTATCGTGATGTGGTTCTCGCGCCAACGCGAGTTCCGAGCGGACAGTGGCGGCGCTAAGCTGGCCGGGCGGGACAAGATGATCTCGGCGCTGCAGCGCCTGCAGGCCTCGTACGGCCAGAGCCATCTGCCCGATCAGATCAAGGCGTTCGGTATTTCCAGCCCGGGCAGCCGTGGCCTGACGCGCTTGTTCATGTCTCATCCGCCGCTTGAAGAGCGCATCGCAGCCCTGCAGAGCGGGCGCTAATCCAGGGCGGCAATACGAAAAAGGCGGATCTTCGGATCCGCCTTTTTCGTTGCTGGCAGTTCAGGCTGAGTGCCTGGGCGGTAGCCGGCTAGATCACCATGCCGGAGAAGTCGTAGTTCATGGAGGTCAGCGGCTCGGACAGGAAGTAACCCTGGACGTAATCCGCTCCCAATTGCCAGAGCACCGCCAGGCTGCTGGCATCCTCAAGGTAGCCGCCGATGACCTTGCGGCGGGTTTCATGCGCGCTTTCGATCAGCTGGCGCACGCTTTCGCGGCTCTCCTCGTTGGTCATGAGGTCGTGCGTCAGCGTAGCATCGATTTTCAGGAAGTCTGCCGGCAGGTGGCGCACTAGCTGGAAGGTGTTCAGGCCGCTGCCGAAGTGGTCCAGCGAGAAGCCGCACTTCAACTGCTTGAGGCCGCGGAAAACGGCCTTGGCCTGCGTCAGCTGGGTTACTGCCACCGGCTCGTTGACCTGGAACACCAGCGTGCGCCCGTCGAGCTGTAGTTCCTCCAGCCGCTGCTTGAGGAAGGGCAGGAACTTCTCGTCGGCCAAGGTCTGGCCGCTGAGTTTGACGAACAGCACGGTGTTCTTGCCGGCTTTGATGCGCTCGGCAAGCGCGCTCGTGGCGCGCGTGATGATCCAACGGTCCAGGGCCGGCATGAGCTCGAACTCTTCGGCCTGCGGTATGAACTCCTTGGCCGCAATGGTTTCCCCTTCCGGTCCGTGTAGCCGCACGCGAACCTCGTAGTGCTCTGTCGGGTCGCCTTGCAAGCTGGCCACCGGCTGGTACACCAGGAAGTAGCCGTCGTTCTCCAGTGCTTCTTCGAGCCGACGGCGCAGGTTCGCGCCCTCAGCGCCAGCCTGCTCGGCGGGCGAGTACAGGTGCACTTGGTTGCCGCCCTTGCTGCGCGCTTCCTCGCAGCCCTTGTGAGCGCAGTCCACCGCCGCCTGCGGATCGCTGATTTCGCCCAAGGGCGTGATGCCGATGCTGCAGGTGGTGGTAACGGTCTTGCCGTTGCTCTCCTCGATGTGGTCTTCCAGACGCTGGCGAATGGCCTCGGCAAGGGCAATGGCGTCGTGCGCGCTCATGCCGGGCGCGAGGATGCCGAACACCTCATCGCCGAAGCGCGCGGCAATGCCATCATCGCCGAGTTCTTCGCGAATGATGCGCGCGATTGCCGACACGGCGAGATCGACGCCGGTGATGCCGAGGTTGCGGCTGACCGTATCGAGGTTGTCGAGTTGTACTAGCAACAGACCGCCCCCGTCGCCGCCGTCCACGGCGGCCTTGATCAGGCCCTGCAGCTGCTCCATGAAGTAGGCGCGATTGTAGAGCCCGGTGAGCGTATCCTGCTTGCTGAGGTCCTCGAGCTGCGCTTCCAGCTGACGGGCATCGCTGGTGTCGCGCATGAGGATTTGCGTGCACGGCTCGCCTTCGATGCTCGCCTCCGAGAAGGTCATGATCACCGGGAAGGTATCGCCCTCGGTGGAGGCCATCTGCAGCTCGAGCTGATCGCCCTCGGCGGAACCCTTCTGATAGGCCCGAAGGAAGTCCTTGAGACGGCCCTGATCGTCAGGCGCGGCGAGGTCGAGCAAGGGCAGGCCCTCGACGTCGTCCATGGCCTCAAAGCCGAAGCGCTCCAGATAGGCCTGGTTGGCGTAGATGTGCATGCCTTCGTGAACATAGGCGATGGCATCGCGGGACGAATCGAGCAGCGTGTAACAGCGCTTTTCGGACTCCCGCAGCGCGGTTTCCAGGCGACGCAGTCGGCGCCGGTCACGGAGGTGGGCGAGCTCGCGCTTGATCACCTGCTGCAGGTGAATCATGTCGTCCTTGCTGACGAGGTCGGCGGCGCCGGCCGTGAGTGCGTCGCGGCGTAAGCGAGCATCGTCGCTCGCAGCCAGCGCCAACAGCGGCAGATCGCGTCCGGCCTGGATGATCAGCGCGCGTGCGCGCTGCAGCGGCAGGGCCTCAAGGTCGATCGCACTCAGCATCAAGTCGTACTGCCCGTTGGCGAGGGCCTCGGTCAAGTCTTCGTCATCTTCCACACGGGTAGCGCGTACGGCATGGCCCGCGTTGCGCAGAACACTGATCAGCGTTTCCGCGTCGTTCAGGGATTCATCGGCGATGATCAATCGCAGTCTATTGTCCAGATCTGGCATTGCATCTTCCGGCTACAGGGCTTCGAGGGCGGCGGCAAAACTTTGGTCGCGTTGGTCCGAACCGCTGGCGTGAAACTCGAAGCGCGAAAAGAGCCCGGTCGATTCCAGTGTCCGGCCGAGTACGATCTCGCTTCGGTCGCCGCCGCTTTCGAGCAGTACCTTACAACCCTCCGCGTAGTTTAGCGATGGGGTAATTACGCTCACCGTGGTCTCCGTCGCTAAAACTTCGGGCAAGAGCAGCGCGCGAGATGGCGTGCCGTAGCCGGCCTCGAGCCGTGGTTGTGCGATAACCGGTATCGGATTGGAGGCGAGGACCTCGATCCCGAGCTGCAAGCCTTCATCGTGCACGTACTTCAACCAACGAATGACACCCGCCTGCCAATGGCGCTGACGAGCGCCGGCGGGCGCGCGCAGGGCAATAATATCTCCGACCTGCGCTTTCGCCGCCTGCTCGGGGCGGGCGAGTATGCAGTAGCCGCCGGCGCTTGCATTGAGTACGTTCCATTGTGTTTCAGTGTGCGCAGAGCAGGGCTGGTCGGCGGCAGGCTCTTCCTCGACCTTGAGTCTTTGCAGCAGCTCGGACGGATAAATCATTGCCCACACGTCCGACGAGGTGTCCTCAGTGGCGGTGAGTTCCCGCACTTCGTACTGCGAGTTGGTGACGGCGGTCTGGTACGATTGGTTCTGCTCCTCGGCCAAGTACCCGCTGACGGTCGATAGACCGATCACAACTTCGACATGGCCGTTCTGCGGGCGCCGCGGGAAGCGGCGCGGCAGGCTGTGTGCGAGGAGTTGCTTCAGCTTCGACAGTTCGGCGGCGTCGGCAGGTGGGCGCGGTTTGCGCCAGGGCTGCCAGCGGGGGCGGCGCCCACGCGCGGTTTCCTCGAGACGCTGGATGACGGCGTCGATCAGCACGGCGCGGCTGAACGCGCTCCGGCGCAGTTGTTGCGCCGGAGCGGGCGGCGCGTCGCTGTCGAGATTCACCCGAAACAAGGCATCGGCATGGGCTGCGACATCTTCCAGCGCCACATAGCCCGCCCAGCGCCGAAGTTGCCGATACTTGTCGACCGCCTCGAAAGGGCGCATGCGATAAGGGCCGATCAAGGCGATCAGTAGTATTTGTCGATAGACCTCGGCGATGTTGGTTCGTCTGGCCGGTTCGGGACCGGCGTCGTTCAACGGCAGGGTGTGAATTTCGTGCTGTTCTGCGTGCCGGTAGAGCCGGTGCAGATATCGCCACAGCCCCGGCGGGGCGGGCTGGTACACCACATAATGCTCGAGCAGCAGTTGGCCGCCGAAGCGCAGGCCTTGGTAGACCGCTCGGCTCAGCTTGGCCTTGCGAAGCTTGTCTCGTTTCGCAAACACCGGCGAGGCAATGGCCAAGTAACCCAGGCAGGTGGCTTCCAGTAAGGCCACCGAGAGCTCGAGCGCGCGCTGTTTGCGCTCGGAAAGGGGAAACTGCTGAGCTGCGTACTGCTTCCGCTGCGATTCGACGACGTAGTGGATGACGTCCGCCGTCTGCTCAAGGAATCGTAGCCTGCGTGCCGGCGACAGTTGCAGGGCATTGGTTTCGCTAATCGCCGCGGTGAGCGCGCGCGCGGTCGCAGCCGTGTCCGCCATGGGTAGCATCGTCAGCCAGCGTCGCACGGCCTTGGGTTCGAGCGACGGTTTTGGCCCGTCAGATGGGCGTTGTTCGGGAACGGTCCATCCCTTGCTGCTGGTCGTTTTCATTGTCCATGTTCTTCTAGGCCCAGCTTATGTTCGGAGGGGTGGAGCGGGCTTGAACGGCGCGGGCATGCGCATCGGCCTATTCCCCCTCTTTTCATGAGCCTAGAGCAGCTTAGGGCCGCTCACAAGTTTTTAGACTGTACTTTTTTACTGCTGCGGCATGGCCCTTACTGCAGCAGCGTCTTATTGGGCGCGCCTGCTTCCTCGCGCACAAGTTTGGGCACGAGATAACCGGGCAGGCGCGCGCTGAGGGCGGCGAGCAGCAATCTGGCCTGTGCTTCCTCTACATCGAAGTGCGCCGCGCCTTGCACGCGATCGAGCAGGTGTAGGTAGTACGGGAGGACGCCTTGGTCGAACAAGCGCTCGCTGAGTGCGGCAAGTGCATCCGCGCTATCATTGATGCCGCGCAGCAGCACGGTTTGGTTGAGTAGGGTGGCGCCGGCGTCGCGCAAGCGGGACAGCGCCGAAGCGGTTTCGCCATTCAGTTCCTGCGCGTGATTCGCGTGGACGACCATGATGGGCCTGAGCCGGGTGCCGGCGAACCAGCTCAACATCTCGTCGGTGATGCGGCTCGGCAGCACGATCGGCAGGCGGCTGTGAACGCGCAGGCGTTGGACGTGCGGGATCTCGTTCAAGCCCTCGGTCAGGGCCAGTAGTCGGCGGTCGGCCAGGCTCAGGGGATCGCCGCCGCTAAGAATGACCTCCTCGAGGTCTGGGCGGGCGCGGATGTAAGCGAGCGCCTCCTGCCATTCGGCGCGCGACGCGATGGATTCCGTATAGGGATAATGACGGCGAAAGCAGTAACGGCAGTGAATCGCACAGGCGCCCGTGGCCACCAGCAGCACGCGTCCGTGGTACTTGTGCAAGACTCCGCCGCCGCGTCCGGCCGCCAAATCACCGACCGGATCGGCGCCGTAACCCGGTGCTTCGACAAGCTCCTCTGCCAAAGGCAGCACCTGGCGCAGGAGTGGGTCGAAGGGGTCGCTGCGGCGCATGCGCGCGATGTAGCTGCGCGGCGCGCGTAGCGGGAAGGCTTCTGCCGCGCGCTGTGCCGGCGTGAGCCATTCTTCGCCCAGTTCGAGCAATTTCACGAGTTCCGCCGGGTCTTTCACTGCCTCGGCGAGTTCGCGTTGCCACAGCGGCGTAGGTGAGGCGAGGACGGGATTCGGTTGCGTCATTGAGCTGGCCTGTTGTGCGAGAAAGCGTCGGCGTATTCTACCCGGCCCGCTTTTCCGTTAGCATTCCCCGCTGGACTTCAAGAGGACGAGCGCTTTCATGGCGACATACAGCACCAACGAATTCAAGTCTGGACTCAAGATCCTGATGGACGGCGATCCCTATGCCATCGTCGAGAACGAGTTCGTCAAGCCGGGCAAGGGACAGGCTTTCAACCGGGTCAAGGTTCGCAACCTCAAGACCGGGCGCGTAATCGAGCGCACCTTCAAGTCCGGCGATACGGTGGAAGCCGCGGATGTGGTCGAAGTGGAGATGCAGTATCTCTACTCCGACGGCGATCAGTACTACTTCATGGACCCGAATAGCTTTGAGCAGATCGGCGCCAGCGAAGCCGCCGTGGGCGATGCGCTGAAGTGGATCAAGGAGCAGGACGTCTGCACCCTGACGTTGTGGAACAACGAGCCGCTGACCGTGGAGCCGCCGAACTTCGTCAACCTCAAGGTGACGCAGACCGATCCGGGCGTGCGTGGCGATACCAGCGGCGGCGGCGGTAAGCCGGCGACCCTGGAGACGGGTGCGGTAGTGCGCGTGCCGCTCTTCATCGAAGAGGGCGAGCTGCTCAAGGTCGACACCCGTAGCGGCGAATACGTTTCCCGCGTCAAGGAATAAGCCGGCCTTGGAACCCGCCTGGCGACCGGCGGCGCGCATCGAGCAGCTGCGGCAGCGTGCCGAGCTGCTCGCTCGCGTCAGGCGCTTCTTCGCTGAGCGCGGCGTCTGGGAGGTAGACACGCCCCAGTTGTCCGCCACCGCTATTGCCGACCCCAACATCGAGAGTGTTGCCGCCGAACTAGCTGGGCGGCGCTATTGGCTGCAAAGCTCGCCGGAAGCCGCGATGAAGCGGCTGCTGGCGGCTGGCAGCGGCTCCATTTATCAAATCTGTCACGCCTTTCGCGGCGGCGAGCGTGGCCGCCTGCACAATGTCGAGTTCACCCTGCTGGAGTGGTACCAAGTCGGTTTCGATCATCACGCCCTGATGGACGAAGTCGTCGACTTGGCGGCCATGCTGCTCGGGGAGCGGCCGCGCGAGCGGATGAGCTACCGCGAAGCTTTTCTGCGTCATGCCGGGATCGATCCTTTCGCTCTGGACGCGGAGGGCTTTGCCGCCCGCGCGGCGGAATGGGACATGGCGGTACCCGATTTGGGCGCGGACATTGATGCCTGGCGCGACCTGTTTTTTTCTTACCGGGTCGCGCCGGCACTAGGGCGGGGCCGCTACAGCTTCGTCGACGAATTCCCGGCCTCGCAGGCGGCTTTGGCGCGGCTGCACCGGGACGAGCAGGGCGACTTAGTGGCCGAGCGCTTCGAGCTTTTCATCGACGGCATCGAAATCGCCAACGGCTACCACGAACTCACTGACCCGGATGAACAGCGGCAGCGCTTTCGTGCCGAGGCCGAGCGGCGGGAGATACGTGGCGAGCCGCTGCCGGATCTGGACGAGCGTCTGCTGGCGGCACTGGCGGCCGGCCTGCCCGATTGCGCCGGCGTCGCACTCGGCCTCGACAGGCTCATCATGCTCGCTCTGGGCGCTGAGCGTTTAGATGAGGTTATGGCCTTTCCGTTTGAGCGGGCGTGAGCGCGCCGCGCTTATTGGCTGGGCCAAGTTTCTAGCCTTGGAACGAAGCCACGCAGGCGCGGAGACAGGCACTGGGGCGAGCAGCACGCCTGTAGGAGTGGCGACCTCGCCCGCGAATCTTTGGGGTGAGGTATCGCGGGTGTTTCCCCGTAGGCTGCAATCGCGGCGTCAGCCGCATTGCACCGTTCGCGTACCGTGGGAATGCCAGGTGCGTTCGGCACAATGCTGTGCGAATGCGCCCTACATAATCTTACCCAGCACTCAAAGATACCGTCCCAGCGCCTGACCCATGCGCACCGGTTGATCGACGTCCAGGCCTTCTGCCCATTGCATCTGGTCGGGGCCGAAGAGGACGATGACGGTGGAGCCCATGTTGAAGCGGCCCATTTCCTCGCCGCGAGCAAACTCCCAGGCTTGCTCATCTTCGTAGCGCCAGCGCTGGATGCGGCGGCCGCGCGGCGGTGTCACTACGCCGGCCCAGGTCGTTTCGATGCTGGCGACATTGATCGCGCCGACCAGCACTAGAGCCAGCGGTCCTCGCTCGGTGTCGAACAGGCAGACCACCCGTTCGTTGCGGGCGAACACCTGTGGCACTGAGCGCACGGTAAAAGGCGCGACGCTGAACAAGCGCCCCGGCACGTGCAACATCTCACGCAGGCGTGCCGCGGCCGGCATGTGCACGCGGTGGTAGTCGCGCGGCGACAGATAAATCGTGGCGAAGCTGCCGCCCAGAAAGGGCTCGGCGAGCGCGTGGTCGCCGCCCAGCAGGGTGGTTAGGCTGTAGTTGTGGCGCTTGGCCTGCAGAATACTGTCGCCCTGAATGCGGCCATAGGCGCTAATAGCGCCGTCCGCCGGGCAGGCGAGGGCGAGAGGGTCTTCCGGGAGCGGTCGCGCGCCTGGTTTGAGCGCTCGAGTAAAGAAAGCATTGAAATGCTCGAACTCGGCGAGGTTGGCGATTTCCGCTTCGCTGAGATCTACGCTGAAGCGTTTCATGAACCAGCGCGTAAGAGGATCCTTCCACCAGCGCGCCTGCACGCGGGTGGCGCCGTTTACTAGGCGCGAGATGGCGTGGTGTGGGAGCACATAGAAGGGCGCGGCCTTGGCCCAGTCGGCCAGGCCGGCTTTGCCCGGGCCACGGTTCGTTTTCATCAGTTCGTCCAGGTATCGCGCAGGGCGAGATAGTCGTGAGCAATCTGCTCGGCGTCGAAGGTATCGCTGAACAAGGCCTGGAAGTCGCCATTAGGATTGATGGCGAAGA
>JAJUGG010000010.1 GCA_029268285.1 Ectothiorhodospiraceae bacterium
TCGAGAAAGCGGCGGCCGAGTTCGCCCAGCTCGCGGGCATTGGCGCGGCTGCAATGCTTGAGGATGCCTTCACGGGTTTCGAAGCACAGGTTCAGCCCCGGGAATTCGGCATAGCGCTGCTCGAGTTCGTCGACCACGCGTATGGACTGTAGGTTGTGCTCAAAGCCGCCGTAGGGCTGCATGCAGGCGTTGAGCGCATCTTGGCCGGCATGACCGAAGGGGGTGTGGCCGAGATCATGCGCGAGCGCGATGGCTTCTACCAGATCTTCGTTGAGCCCGAGCGTGCGCGCTACGGTGCGGCCGATCTGGGCAACTTCTAGCGTGTGCGTTAGCCGTGTCCGGAACAAATCCCCTTCGTGGTTTACGAAGACCTGGGTCTTGTATTCCAGGCGCCGGAACGCTGAGGCGTGAATGATGCGGTCGCGGTCGCGCTGGAACTCGCTGCGAAAGCGCGGCGCCGGTTCCGGATAGCGGCGCCCGCGGCTCGCCGCCGGGTCGGCGGCGTAAGGTGCGCGCAGTACCTGAGTGGCGGGCAGCGTGTCCAGCGGGTGCGACATGTCAGGCGTACTCGGCGAGGACGCGGTCCAGTGCCGACGGGTCGAAGTCCTGCGTCACGACAGCGTGGCCCAGCGCTTTGAGCAGAACCAGGCGAATCTTGCCGCCGATCGCCTTCTTGTCGACCGCCATCAACTCCAGGAAACGTTCCGACGCCATGCGAGGCGGACGGGTCGGAAGCCCCGCTGCGGCAACGATGCGCTCCGTGCGGGCGCAATCGGCTTCACTGATCCAGCCCAGTTCAGCGGAGAGGCGGGCAGCCATGCACATGCCGGTGCCGACCGCTTCGCCGTGCAGCCACTCGCTATATCCGGTATGGGTCTCTATGGCGTGGCCGAAGGTGTGACCGAGATTGAGCAGCGCGCGCTGGCCGGCTTCGCGCTCGTCGGCTGCGACTACTTCTGCCTTATGACGGCAGGACTGCTCTATCGCGTAAGTCAGTGCCTCCGGGTCGCGCGCCAGCAGGGCTGACATATGCGCTTCCAGCCAGTCGAGGAAGGCGGCATCGCGTATGAGGCCGTACTTGACGACTTCGGCGATTCCGGCTTGCAGTTCGCGCTCAGGCAGCGTCGCTAGCGTTCGCGTGTCGGCAATAACGCAGCGAGGCTGGTAGAACGCCCCGATCATATTCTTGCCGAGCGGGTGGTTGACACCAGTCTTGCCGCCCACGGAAGAGTCGACCTGGGCCAGCAGCGTGGTCGGGATTTGCACGAAGTGCACGCCGCGCTGATAGGTGGCTGCGACGAAACCGGTGATATCGCCGACGACGCCACCGCCGAGAGCGACCAGGGTAACCTGTCGGTCCATGCGTGATTCGAGCAGGCGGTCGTAGATGCGTCCCGCCGTCTCCAGCGTTTTGTAGCGCTCGCCGTCGGGCAGCAGCACCGCGTCGCATTGAAAGTCGGAAAGCTCGGCCAGTGTTCGCTCGAGGTAGAGCGGCGCGATGGTTTCGTTCGTGACCACCAGCACTTGGCGGCCGGGGATATGCTGCGCCAGATGCTCGGCGCCAAGTACATCGTTGCCGATGTAAATAGGGTAGCTGCGGTCGTCGAGGTCGACGCGAACGGTTTTCATGGCGTGGCCCGAAAGTCCTTCATGGAATTGCTGCTCATCATAACAGGGCGCGGTCGCTATCGTAGGTCCTCGGCGCTCTGGGCAGGAGGCGCACTTGCCTGAAGCCACTGCTGTATGTCGCGGAGTACCTGCGCAAGACTGCCGCTTTCGGTGCTGATCGTGACATGCGCGGTTGCGCGATACAGCGGCTCCCGCTCCCGGCTCAACGCCTCTAAGCGGGCTCGCGGATCTTCCGTCTGCAGCAGCGGGCGGTTGCGGTCGTGACGCGTACGCTCCACTTGCCGATCAACGGAGACTTGCAGGTAGATCACCTTGCCGCGGGTACGAAGATGTTCGCGGTTTTCGGGCGTGATAACCGCTCCGCCGCCGGTTGCGAGCACGACGCCGTCCAACTGGCTGAGTTCGTCGATGACGTCGGCCTCTCGACGACGAAAGCCGGTTTCACCTTCGACGTCGAAAATGAGCGGGATGCTGGCTCCGGTGCGCTCTTCGATGACGCGATCGCTGTCGAAAAAATGCAGCCCGAGAACCTGCGCGAGCTTCTTGCCGACCGTGGTTTTGCCGGCTCCCATAGGGCCAATCAGGAAAATACGCTGCTTGTCGTTCATAAGCACGATCCTACAAAAAAAGAAAAGGGCGCGCGGCCCTTTTCTTATCGACAAGCTGCTAAATAGCGTCAGCGGACGCTGTCGCCGCTCAAGGACTCGCTGAGGATCTTCGGCGTCACGAACACGAGTAGTTCGCTGCGTCGATCCTGCTTCAAAGTCGAGCGGAACAGATGGCCGACCAGCGGCAGCTCCCCAAGCAGCGGTACCCGCTTGACGTCGTTGCCGTTGGTACGCTCGTAGATGCCGCCGAGCACAACGGTCTCGCCGTTGTCCACCAGCACCTGCGTCGTCACGGACTGGGTGTTGATGGCCGGGCCGTCCGGCGTGTTCTGACCGATGCTGTCCTTGTTCACCTGAAGGTCGAGTAGCACGCGGTCGTCAGGCGTGATCTGCGGGGTCACCGTCAGGCCGAGCACGGCTTTCTTGAACTCCGTCTCGGTGCCGGCATCGGAGGTGGTGGAGTACGGAACCTCCACGCCCTGCTCAATGGTCGCCGCCTTCTGGTTGGCGGTGATGACGCGTGGGCTGGAGACCACATCACCGCGGCCCTCGGTTTCCATGGCGGAGAGCTCGAGCTGGAGCAGATAACTGCCGATCTTGCCTACGGCCATGCCGATAGCGCCGGCAGGATCCGAGGCGGGAAGATCAACGATCAAACCCTCATTGCCACTGCCGCCGACGGAAATACCCGTAGTGCCGCCATAATCGGCGTAGCCCGGCTGCGTACCGCCGATAACGGCGCCCATGTCGTCGATGGTTCCGCTTCGGCTGTAGCCAAAGCGTACACCGAGCTCACGCACGAACTCATCAGTGGCGATGACGATGCGGGATTCGATCAGCACCTGCCGCACCGGGATGTCGAGCTTGGCGACGAGGCGGCGGATGCTGTCGAGGTTGTCCTCGGTGTCCTGAACGATGAGGGTGTTGGTCCGATCGTCAACGGTGACCGTGCCGCGTTCGGACAACAGCGCGATGGTGGAGCCGCCGAATTCGACATCCATGTCGCCCGTATTCGTATTGCCTCGGATGCGCACGCCGCCTTCTTTCAGCAGGCGCGCGATGTCGGCCGCCTTGGCGTAATTCACCTGGATGAACTCGCTGCGCAGCGGCTTGAGCTGCGAGATCTGCTGCTGTGCCTCGAGCTGCTCACGCTCGAAGGTGGCGATCTCGGCGGCCGGGGCGATCAGGAGAACGTTCCCCTCGCGGCGGTGGTCGAGCCCTTTGGTGCGCAGAATGATATCGAGCGCCTGATCCCAGGGCACTTCCTGCAGCCGCAGCGTGATGTTGCCGCTCACGGAGTCGCTGACCACGACGTTAAGGCCGGTGAAGTCGGCGATCAGCTGCAGCACCGAGCGGACTTCGATGTCCTGGAAGTTCAGCGACAGGCGTTCGCCTTTGAAGCGCGGCTCCTGCGAGCGCGCCGCCTTTTCTTCCGGCGTGATGGGCTTGAATTCCAGGGTGAACACGTCGCCGGCCTGGTACGCCATCTGGTCGTACTCGGCGCTGGAGGGGGTGACCACCATGCGCACGTTGTTGCCGTTGCGACGCGTGTCGATGAACTGTACCGGGGTCGCGAAGTCGATCACGTCGAGGCGGCGTTCCAGGCGCTCCGGTAGCGTTGCGCCGTGGAAATCGGCGATCAGCTTGCCGCCTTCCTGGCGAATGTTCACTGGCGCGCCCGGGTCGGAGAGGTCGATCAGAATCAGGCCCGAGCCGTCTTCATTGCGCCTGAAGTCCACGTTCTCGATGCTGAACTCGTTGCCGCGAACGCGCTTCGGCTCCCCGAAACTCGCTTTCTCGGTGGTTGCCGGAGCCGCACCGGCGCCGTTCAGGGTAAGAAACACTTGGTTGCCCTGTGTCTCAATCTCGTAGGGCACCAATTGGGCCAGCTTTACCACCACGCGAGAGCGCCCGCCGCCCTCGATCGCCGTGACATCGTCGACAACGCCGAGACCGATCGGCAGGCGTTTTTCTTTGAGAGCCGTGCGAGTATCCGCCAGGTCGAGCGCGATGCGCGCCGGCTTTTCGACGGTAAAGGACGAGGGCTCCGCGCCCGGGTGCTCCAGCGTGAGTTCAATGCGAACTCGATTGCCGGACAGGCTGGTGTAGTCCATCCCGGTAATGCTGTTGCTTGCAGCCACCGCGCCGGTCGCCACAAATCCGAGGCTCAGGCCGGCCACGAGCCGTCGCATTCCCCCCCAGAGCCCGGTACGCGCGCGCCGGCTAGACGTTGCGTTTATCGTTGTCATCATGTGCTCCCACCCAATCATTCTTTTATCGCGAGCGCCGCCGTGCGCTCAATCCAGCCGCTCTGGCCGCTTCTAACGAGCTCTACCAGTTCAACCTGAGCATTGTTGATCGTAACGACCCGGCCATGGTTCTGGCCCAGGTAGTTGCCTGTTTCCACGCGGTGAATCGTGCCGTCCGGATCGCGAATCAGCGCCCAGAGCCGCCCATTTTGCTGCAAAGTCCCCATCATCCGGAGACTGTCGAGGGGAAAGTCTTCGAGCGCTTCGCGCGGGCGCGAGGGGTCGGGCCTCGGGCCGTCGGCGATCGCGGCTTCCTTGCGCTCCGGCTTCGGCTCCACGAATGGATCGCGCTTGAGATCTTCCGGATAGACGAAAGTATCGAAAGGCTTCATTTCCGGAATCGGCTCGATAGGCGCGCTGGGCCGGCTCTTGATGTCGGCGATGTAACGCTCGAGATCGCTGGTATCGCGGGCGCAACCGCCCAACCCCAAGCCCGTCAGAATGCTCAGTCCGCCAGCGATGACTACGCGCCGCGCCCCGGAAACTCTTTTGTTGTTATGGATTGGGCTCATCATTTCCGCGCCCCGTCATTATCGTCGAGATACCAATAAGTCTTGGCGATCAAGTCCATGCTGAGCCGATTGTCCTTGCCATTCTTGATACTGATATCGTGCAGCGTGACGATGCGTGGCAGGTTGGCGACTCCGCTGACGAAACGGGCGAATTGGTTGTAGTCGCCATGCACGCGGATCGAAACGGGCAGTTCGGCGTAGAACTCGCGCTTGATTTCCGATCCCGGTTTGAATAGCTCGAACTCAAGCCCGCTGGCCAAGCCGGTCTGAGAAATGTCCACCAGCAACTTGGCCACTTCGGCGCGGCTCGGGAGCTGGCGCAGCATTGCGCCAAAGGATGCTTGCATTTCGGCCAGTTGCTGCTCGTAGGCTTCCAGGTTCGCGGCACGCTTTTGCCGAATGTCGAACTGGCGACGCAGCTCCTGCTCTTCCTGCTGCACGCTGGCCAAGGTGGCTGCCTGGTTCTTCCAGTCGAACCACCAGCCGCCGGCGGCTACCGCGGCAAAGACCAGAATGGCGACGACGATCTTGACCGGTAGCGGCCAACTACCCGCGTTGTTCAGGTCAAGATCGTTGAGATCGATGTTCTTGAGGTCGATGTCTTTCAGAGCGGCCAGGTTCACGACTTAGCCTCCTGTTCCGCCGACGGCGTGACTTGCTTGACACGCAGGGTGTACTCGCTGCTACGACGTCCGCCGGCGTCCTTGACCTGAATCACGTCGAGGTGCGGGTCATCCAGCCAGTCGGAGCCGTCGAGTCTCTCCATGTAGCTGGAGATGCGTGCATTGGACTCGGCAACGCCGCGGATGGTCAGGTTGCTGCCTTTTTGCTCGAAGGTCGTCAGGTACATGCCGTCGGGCAGCGTGGTGGCGAGTTCGTGGAACAGGTGCACGACCTGAGGGCGGCCCTGCTGCAGCTGCTGGATTACGTTCATGCGCGAAATCAACTGGCGCTTGGTCGACTCCAGATCCTTGATCTTGACGATCTGGGCATCGAGCTTCTTGATCTCGGTTTGCAGCATGGCGTTGCGGTGGCGCTGATGGTCGATGAGGTCGCCGTAGTAGGCGTGCCCCGCGCCCCACACTGCAGCGCCGGCGAGCGCGCCGGCCACGAGCATCGCGATGAACTGATTCTGTCGTTGTTTTTTTAGTTCTTCCCGCCAGGGGAGTAGGTTGATCCGCGTCATCTCAGTCGAAGCTCCTCATGGCGAGCCCGCAAGCGATCATCAGCGCCGGCGCGTCTTCGTTCAGCTGCCCGGCCCGAATGCCGCTGGCGATGGCCATGTTGCTGAACGGATTAGCGATGGCGGTATCCGTGCCGGTGGTCTGCTCGATGAGCTCGGCTGCACCGGGAATAGCGGCGCAGCCGCCGGCTAGCAGGATATAGTCGACGCTGCTGTGCTGGCTTGCGCCGAAGAAGAATTGCAGGGAGCGCGCGACCTGCTGCGCCATGGCCTCACGGAAGGGGTCCAGCACTTCTTCCTCGTAGCTGTCAGGCAGTCCGCCTTGGCCCCCCTGGCGCTTAGCACGCCCGGCTTCTTCATAGGAGATGCCGTAGCGACGCATGATTTCCTCGGTGAGCTGCTTACCGCCGAACACCTGTTCACGGGTGTAGACGATCTCGCCCGCCTGCATCACCGTCAGGGTCGTCATGGTGGCGCCGATATCGACGATGGCGACGGTTTCTTCCTGACTGCCGCCGCGCTGCGCGGCGATCAGGGAGAAGGCGTTCTCCATCGCGTAGCTTTCAACGTCGACGACCTTCGGGGTCAGGCCTGCCGCTTCCAGCGCGCCGACCCGGGCTTCCACGTTCTCGCTGCGAGAGGCAACCAGCAGCACTTCCACTTCATTAGCATTGGCGGAGGAAGGCCCTAGTACCTGGAAGTCGAGGTTGACTTCCTCGAGGGGATACGGGATGTATTGGTCCGCCTGCAGTTCGATCTGCCCGTGCAGGTCCTCTTCGCCCAGCGTGGCCGGCATGGTGATGGTCTTGCTGATCGCCGCAGAAGCCGGTACTGCGATTGCAGCATGCTTGGCTTTGGTGCGCGAGCGCTTGACTGCGGCGCGGATGCTTGCAGCGACAGCATCGACTTCGACGATATTGTTTTCTACCACTGCGTTCGGCGGTAGCGGTTCGACGGCGTAGCTCTCGACGCGGTACCGAGCATCCTGTTGTCGGAGCTCGATTAGCTTAATGGCGGTAGAGCTAATGTCGATGCCCAGGAGGGGAGGGCTTTTTTTGCTGAACAGGCCCACTTCTATTTTTCCTTGTACGTTATGTGCTTACGCTACATGCATCGAGTGTAGCATTCGCTTGCAGGCTTAACTATAGAACAACCCGTAGAAATGGCGATACAACCTACGTCACGGTTACGGCATTAGCCCCTGATATACTTTCCGCCTCAAACCGGAATCGAGGCCGTCCATGCGCGTGTCTTTTCGTTATACGAAGTACCTTCTGCTGGCTCTTTTGTTATTTGCGCTCTTGGGTGCCGCAGGGCTTGGCGTTGGTTACCTCATCCTCGCACCGAAACTGCCGTCGGTGGAAGTCCTGCGTGACGTGCAATTGCAGGTTCCGCTGCGAGTCTATAGCCGCGACGGCGCACTCATGGCGGAGTACGGCGAGAAGCGGCGCGTACCCGTCGGTCACGATGAGGTGCCCGAGCTCATGCGGCAGGCCTTCATCGCTGCCGAGGACGATCGTTTCTACGAGCATCCTGGTGTCGATTATCAAGGAATTCTGCGCGCAGTCTGGTATCTGGTTCGCACTGGCGAGCGCGGACAGGGCGGCAGCACCATTACTATGCAGGTTGCTCGCAATTTCTTCCTTAGCCGGGAAAAGACCTATTTGCGTAAGGTCAACGAGATCCTGCTGGCGCTGAAGATCGAGCGGGAGCTGAGCAAGGAACAGATTCTCGAGCTGTACCTGAACAAGATTTACCTCGGTAATCGCGCCTACGGCGTCGGCGCGGCCGCTCAGATCTACTACGGCCGGCCGCTCGAGGAATTGACCATAGCCGAGATCGCGATGATCGCCGGCTTGCCCAAAGCGCCATCGGCCTACAACCCCGTTGCCAACCCAACGCGCGCGCTCGAGCGCCGCGCCTACGTTCTGCGTCGGATGCGCGAGCTGAATTTCATTAGTGATGATGAGTACCGATCCGCGCTGGAGGCGCCTATTACCGCGGGAACCCATGAGCTGATGGCCGAGGTCGAAGGCGATTACGTAGCCGAATGGGCGCGCGCGGTCGCTGTGGAACAACTCGGTGCGGAAGAGGCCTATACTGGCGGTTACAAGATTTACACCACGGTGGACAGCCGTCGCCAGCAAGCCGCAACCGATGCGTTGCGACATGCACTGGAAGACTATGACGAACGGCATGGCTATCGAGGGCCGCTGGCACAGGTGGATTTGAGCGAGCTTGCTGATGAGCAGGCGCGTCATGAGGTAATGCGTCGCTACCGAAATGTTGCCGGTAATCAGGTTGCCTTGGTCACCGAGGTCGGCGACGAGCAGGCGACGCTGCTCGTTGCGGGGCGGGAGGAGCCGCAGGTTCTGCCCTGGGCGGGCGTGAGCTGGGCCAAACCGTTCGTGAATCGGGAGGTAGTCGGCAAAGCACCAGAGCGCATTGCGGATGTCGTCGCGCCTGGCGACGTCATCTACGTGCGTGCTACCGAGGCCGGTTGGCGGCTTGCCCAAATCCCCGAGGTGCAAGGCGCGCTGGTTGCGCTCTCGCCGCGGGACGGCAGCATCGTCGCTCTCGCCGGCGGCTACGATTTTCATCTGAGTAAATTCAACCGCGCCAGCCAAGCCCTGCGCCAGCCTGGGTCGGCCTTCAAGCCGTTTGTATATTCCGCGGCGCTGGAGAAAGGCTTTACGCCGGCAACGGTAGTGAACGATGCGCCGGTTGTATTCCAGGACCGAGCTCTGGAAGGCACTTGGCGTCCGGAGAACTACAGCGGGCGCTTCTATGGTCCGACCCGGCTGCGCGATGCCTTGACGTACTCGCGTAACCTGGTATCGATCCGCGTGCTGCGCAGCATTGGTATACCTTATGCCGTTGACTACATCGGTCGCTTCGGTTTCGATGCCGATCGTTTGGCTCATAACCTGTCCTTGTCGCTCGGCAACGCAAGCGTTACGCCACTGGAGCTTGCGCGCGGTTACGCTGTGCTCGCTAACGGTGGCTTTGCTGTGAAGCCGTATTTCATTGAACGTATCGTCGGTCCAGGGGACGAGGTGGTTTACGAGGCTAACCCGCCGGTAATCTGCGATCCCTGCGACGTTGAGGATGCGCTTGAGGACGAGGGTTTCGTGGAGGTCGGCGGCCAGGAGGATGCGCCTGAGGTCGAGTATGCGCCCAGAGTCATTGCCGCCGATAATGCCTACATGATGACGTCAATGATGCGCGATGTTGTCCAGCGCGGCACGGGGCGCCGACTGCAGGAGCTGGGGCGCGGAGATATCGCCGGGAAGAGCGGAACCACCAACGACCAGCAGGATGCCTGGTTCTCCGGCTTCAGCACCGATCTGGTCATCACTGCTTGGGCGGGATTCGATCAGGTGCAGCCGCTGGGCGCAGGTGAAACCGGCTCGCGAGTGGCTCTGCCGATGTGGTTGGAGTTTGCGCGCGTCGCGCTCGAAGGCATGCCGGAACGACCGCTGCAGCAACCTCAAGGGCTGGTTACCGTGCGGATCGATCCGGAGACCGGCTTGGCGGCGCGTGCTGACAATCCGGACGCGGTGTTCGAGGTGTTTCGGGAGGAGACGGTGCCGCCCCTCGAGCCTCCCCGTGCGGCGGCTGGTGGTAGCAGCGGCCCGGAAGGCTCGCTTTTTTAGGGGCTGAGCGCTGTCTGGGCGAAGGAGGGTCGCAGCGGTGGGTAAACGTGCAACGACCAACGATGCTCGCATGCGGCAATTGATGGCGCAGGAGGCTGCGCGCATCATGGCCGAAGAGGGCATCGGCGATTATTTGATCGCTAAGCGTAAGGCGGCGGAACGTCTCGCGGCGCCGGATACTCGCAATCTGCCCACAAACAAGGAAATCCAAGAGGCGCTTATCGACTATCAGCGCCTTTTCCAGGCGGAGGATCAAGCATCCTCGTTGTTGAGCCTGCGCCGTACCGCCGTAGAAGCAATGCGCTTTCTGGAGCGCTTCCGGCCGCGCCTAGTGGGCGCGGTCTTGCACGGGACGGCAACCCAGCACTCAGACGTTGATCTGCATATTTTCGCCTCTTCACCGGAAGATGTCGCGCTATACCTGATTGAACATCAAATTCCTTATGAAGCCAGCGAGCGGAAGTTGCGCTTCGGCCGTGAGGAGCACCAGGCCTTTCCGGTGTTCCGGTTCGTCGCCGGGGATGTGGTTGTCGATCTTACGGTGTTCAGCGATAAAGGGCTGCGTGAGGCGCCCCGTAGCCGAATAGACGGGCAACCCATGGAGCGGGCCAGTCTCGCGGCGGTGGAAGCGATGTTGCGGGAGTCTGTGGAGTAGTTTACGGCTACGTCCGACAGGGTGGCGTCGAATTTTGGTTCTCGTAAAGGAAAGGCCCGGCTTCTGCCGGGCCTTTCCGATGGTCGCGCGATGCCTTAACCGCGCTGATCGAGCGGCACGTAGTCCCGCTGGGGCGCGCCGACGTATAGCTGGCGCGGGCGGCCGATGCGCTGCTCGGGATCGGTGATCATTTCCATCCATTGCGCAACCCAACCCGGGGCACGGCCGATGGCAAACAACACCGTAAAGAACTCGGTCGGAATGCCCAGCGCCCGATAAATGATGCCGGAGTAGAAGTCGACGTTCGGGTAGAGCTTGCGCTCGACGAAGTAGTCGTCCTTCAGGGCGATCTCTTCAAGGCGCATGGCGAGTTCGAGTTGCGGGTCGTTGCTCATGCCAAGCTCGGTCAGCACTTCGTGGCAGGTCTTGCGGATGATGGTTGCGCGCGGGTCGTAGTTCTTGTAGACCCGGTGGCCGAAGCCCATCAGGCGGAAGGGGTCGTTCTTGTCCTTGGCCTTGGCAATGAATTTCGGCACGTTTTCGACGGTGCCGATTTCCTCGAGCATGTTCAGTACCGCTTCGTTGGCGCCGCCGTGAGCCGGACCCCACAGCGCGGCACAGCCGGCGGCGATCGCGGCGAACGGGTTGGTACCGGTGCTGCCTGCTAGGCGCACGGTGGAGGTGCTGGCGTTCTGTTCGTGGTCGGCATGGAGGATGAGCAGCTGATCCAGCGCCTTCTCCGCCACCGGATTGATCTCGTAGGGTTCGGTCGGCCGCGAGAACAGCATGTTGAGGAAGTTGCCGGCGTAGCTGAGGTTGCTCTTCGGATAGACGAAGGGCTCGCCGATCATGTGCTTGAAGGCGGCTGCCGCGATGGTCGGCATCTTCGCGACGATGCGGTGCGCGCACAGCTCCCGGCTTTCCGGATCGTTGATGTCGATGCTGTCATGGTAGAAGGCGGAGAGCGAGCCGACTACGGCGGTAAGCATCGCCATGGGGTGCGCATCGTAATGGAAGCCGTTGAAGAAGTTCTTCAGGGCCTGATTCACCATATTGTGCTTAGTAATCGAGGTCTGGTAGCTCTCGAGTTCTTCCTTGGTCGGCAGCTCGCCGTACTGCAGCAGATAGGAGACTTCCAGGAAGGAGCTCTTCTCCGCGAGCTGTTCGATCGGGTAGCCGCGATAGAGCAGGACACCCTTGTCGCCATCGATGTAGGTGATGCTGCTCTTGCAGCTCGCCGTGGAGGTGAATCCGGGGTCGTAGGTGAAGGCTCCGGTTTCGCCATAGAGGCTCTTGATGTCGATGACATCGGGACCGAGGGTGCCTTCCCGGACCGGAAATTCCAGGTTCTTGCCGGTGGCGGGATCGTTAAGGGTGACGGTCTTCTGCGACATGAAACGCTCTCCTAAATTTCGCTGTTGGCCTAGGCCGTCCTCGTGCCGCGATTAAGATGTCGCCGCTGCATACGCCGCGCGTGCCGCCTAGGCCGATTCGACCGAAAAGGCGGCAGTAACTTCCTTAGCACGATGCGCCTAGCCAAAAATTCCCAGCTGGCCGAGTAGGTGATCGCAGATCGCTCGGGAAGACATATGGCAGGCCCGAGCCCGATCGTTGGGCCGCGCAGATAGTAGCAGTAAACCCTTGGCGCTGGAAGCAATCGGATGGGATTACTGCCGTTTTTGGGCCAATGCGCATGATTTGCCAGCCAGATGTGGGGGCGTCGTTTAAGGGAGCAAACGGGAAAGGAAGACATAAAAAAAGCGCCTCCAGGCGCTTTTTTTATGGACGGCAGCGAGCCGCTTTATTTGGTGCTGCGAAGGCCGCCAAACTTCTTGCGGAACTGGTCGACTCGACCGCCACCGCTCAGAACGCGCTGCTTGCCGGTGTAGAAGGGGTGGCTCTTGCTGGAGACTTCCACCTTATACAGCGGATACTCTTTGCCGTCTTCCCACTTGATGGTGTCCTTGGTCTGAACCGTGGAGCGGGTCAGGAAGGCGAAATCGGACGCCAGATCCTGGAACACCACCTCGCGATATTCGGGATGAATGTCTTTCTTCATGTTCGTAACCTCGCCCGCTAACTGGGTCGCACCCGGCGCGGCCGGGCAAGTGAAAGGCGGCAATGATAGACCGACGCTAAGCCGTTGACAAGCGGCTCGTTGGCGACACGTGTAGGCGCAATCACCGTGAGCGCTTATCGAGGGGAATGATATCCGCTGACCGCTCGGGGCCTGCTGCGCGGGGTGCAGGCCCGCATCGGGGGGCACGCAGGGCTTCGAGGCTCTCGAGCAGGCCGTTTTCGCCTAATACCGAGTCCCACATCATGCTGGAGATCCGGATACACGCCGCGGTCGGGTTGGCCGCCGTCTTGCGGACGCCGTCGATGCGCCATTGCAGGCCGCGCAGGCGCTGGCGCCGTTCGGGTGGCGCGTGGGCGATGAAGTCGTCAATGACTTCGGCTCGGCGTCGCTCGAAGGCGGCGGGGTCTTCTGCCGCAAGGCGTGCCCACTCGTCGAAATCGATGTGTGTGTTTGGTGCCGACCTCATAAGCGTCCTCGCTCCTTGAGGAATCGGTGGCTTGCAACAGCCTAGCCGCGGCGCGTCCTGCCGGCCGGGCGGACGACGGGCTGTCAGTGAGCGCCAAATAGTAGAGTATGTGGCTGTTTGGGGCGGTTCAGCTGTTTTATAATCGCCGACCTTCCGAGCGGAAGCTGCGTCGCCTGGACGCCCCTCTACTCCTGATTCTTATCTTGGGGACTTGAGCGAGACTGCCCAAGCCCGCTTTACACCAACAGAGCTGCCTATGAATGCCAATGCTCCCAAGGTCGGTTTCGTCAGCCTGGGCTGTCCCAAGGCGCTGGTAGATTCCGAGCGTATCCTCACCCAGTTGCGCGCTGAGGGCTATAAACTGGTGCCGACCTATCAAGACGCCGATCTCGTCGTCGTCAATACCTGCGGCTTTATCGATGCGGCGGTGGAGGAATCGCTGGAGTCTATCGGCGAGGCTTTGGCCGAGAATGGGCGCGTGATCGTAACGGGCTGCCTCGGCGCCAAGGAGGAAGTGATCCGCGAACGCCATCCGCAGGTGTTGAAAATTACCGGCCCCCAGGCCTATGAGGATGTTGTCGGCGCAGTGCATGAGCACCTTCCGCCGAGTCACGACCCTTTTACCAGCCTGGTGCCGCCGCAGGGCGTCAAGCTCACGCCGCGTCACTATGCCTATTTGAAGATCTCGGAAGGCTGCAACCATCGTTGCACGTTCTGCATCATTCCCGCCATGCGCGGCGACCTCGCCAGCCGACCTATCGGCGACGTGTTGGACGAGGCCGAGCGCCTTGCCAAGGCCGGTGTAAAAGAGTTGCTGGTGATCTCCCAGGACACTAGCGCTTACGGCGTCGATCTTAAATACCGTACCGGGTTCTGGCGCGGCCGCCCCGTCAAAACACGCATGACCGAGCTTTGCAGCGCCTTGGGCGAGCTGGGCATCTGGGTGCGGCTGCACTACGTCTATCCGTATCCCCATGTGGATGAGATCATTCCGCTGATGGCGGACGGCAAAATCCTTCCTTACCTCGATGTGCCGTTGCAGCATGCCAGTCCGCGCGTGCTCAAAGCTATGCGCCGCCCCGCCTCTGCGCAGAGCAACTTGCAGCGGATCAAAGCGTGGCGCGAAATCTGTCCTGAGATTGCCATTCGTTCCACCTTCATCGTCGGCTTTCCGGGAGAGACGGAGGCCGAGTTCGAGGAGTTGCTGGGCTTTCTGGAAGAGGCCCGGCTGGATCGGGTCGGGTGCTTCAAGTACTCCCCCGTCGAAGGCGCCCAAGCTAACGAGTTGGCCGATCCCGTTCCGGAGGAGGTCAAGGATGAGCGCCTGGAACGCTTCATGACCCTGCAGGCGAGCATTAGTGCTGAGAAACAGCGGGCCAAAATCGGTTCCGTGCAGACCGTCCTCATCGATGAAATCACCGAGGATGGTGCCATTGGCCGCACTAAGGCCGATGCGCCGGAAATCGATGGTCTCGTCCATATCGCTACGGCTGGATTGCGCGGTGGCGAGTTTGTGTCGGTGCGTATTAGCGATGCGGACGAGTACGACCTTTGGGGAGAGGCCGCCGTCCAATAATGCGAGCCAGTTGGCAGAGTTAGCCGAAAGATAAAAGCCCTGTCGCTCAAAAGTGACAGGGCTTTTTGTTGATCCAAGAAAAAGAGAACCAGTCCTTAGCCTCCCCGAGAACCAATTCACAGTGTCGTAAGTTGCTGCAAAAGCGACGATTTTTAGTGACCTGCTGCTCAGTTCGGAACTAGTTCGCTCGGTACCTTGTGCCTCGCATGGAGCGGGGCTCAGGGACGTAGATTCACTGCCCGCTCAGAAACTAATCGGCCCGTGTTGGCGGCTTTTTCTGGGAATGAATCAGTAATGAGTGTGGCAAGTAAAAATATCCGTAATCTATTTTTGATCGGCTCTCTGGGGGTGGCGCTTGCCGCGTGTGGTGGCGGCGGCGGTGGCGGTGGTTCTTCCGCTGGTTCTCCGGTTGGCGGCAATACCGGCAGCGGGTCGGCTCCGGCAACCGCGCCGACCGACGGTTCCACCGACTACGCCCTGCTGACATGGGATGCGCCGACCACCAATGAGGACGGCAGCTGCCTCAATGACCTTGCGTCTTACCGTATCAGCTACGGCCTGGCTCCTGGTGTATACACCAAGACCAAGGAGATCGGCGTCGATGAAATGGCCGCCAGCAAAACCGGCAACTCCGACGCCTGTGGCGAGATCGTGAGCTACACCTTCTTGGTCGATAAACTCGATTCCGCGTCCTGGTACTTCGCGGTCCAGGCGGTCGATGCTGATGGAAACACGAGCGACTACTCAAACGAGGTCGTTAAAACGATCATGTAACAGATGCATGAAGGGGGCGCCTGACTGACTGCCCCCTTTAGTGTTCCGCCCGTTCTCCCTTTCCTTCTTAGCGCGCGCATGCGCTCGAACTGAGGCCGCGTTATGCTGCCTCAAGATATTGCCAGACACTGTGCGTGGCCGTAGGGCAGCCGCTCTTACTCCATCCTTCCTGCAGAATTCTCAATCCGGCCATATACATTGGCGGCCCGAATCTGGGGCGGTATGATGTGGCGCGATTTTTCCGGATAGGTCGCGGCTGATCGAGAGCGGCTGGTCATAGGCGCGCGGGCGCCGAAGCCATAAGCTTGTTGTGGCAGGCCTTGTTCGGTAAGGCGGCTATAGAGGCGTGAATCTGCTGATTCTGTCTAAACGAATTTCCAGCGGATAGCCGTGGCTGTCCTCGGCTAGTAGATATTCCTCGTGCTCGCGTGTGCGGAGGTCTGTGGGTTTGAGCTGCTCTACTCGAACTTTGCCGTCGGGCGTATGCCAGCCGACCCGGAGTCGGATCTGATGCATGATGGCGACTTCGAGCTCGGCGTATTGCTGGCAAGGAATGGGGCGGTAGTCAGTCATGGTGCCTCGAGTACGGCTAACCTGAACTCACACTAACAGTTATAGGCTATTTCATAGTGTCCTGGTACACCCTCCTCAAGCATCTCCATGTCACCGCCGTTGGGCTGAGCTTTCTGTTGTTCGCGCTGCGCGGCATCTGGATGTTGCTGGACAGCGGTTTCTTGCAGCGGCGCTGGGTTCGGGTGCTGCCGCATGTCATAGACAGCTTGCTGCTGATCGCGGGCCTGTCGCTGGCATTCATGCTGGGCTTGTATCCCTTCGTCAACGCGCCTTGGCTGACGGCCAAGGTGCTTGCCCTGGTGCTCTATATTTTGCTAGGGACCGTGGCGCTCAAGCGCGGGCGCACGCAGCAGGTGCGGGTAGGGGCGTGGGTATTGGCGTTGCTGGTGTTCGGCTACATTGTGCATACGGCGTTCACTAAGAATCCGCTACCCTTCTAGCGCGGGCCGGTCTGCCCAGGCTCATGTGCGCCTCCGAGGCACAGGTGAGCAGCGGTTTAGAAGCGGCCGCCGGGTAGCGCGCAGTTGTTGTGCCTTGGGCGAGGCCGCTTCTGAAGAAATCCCCGCCTTGCGCTCTCCGAGGCTCGTGTTCAATCTTCGTCAGGCAGGAAGCGCTGAAGAATCTCGTCGAGGAACAGTGCGCCCTTGGGCGTGGTTTTAACGCGCTCCGCGTTTTCTTCCAGAAGCCCCTCTGCGACGAGCTCTGCAAGTGTCGCTTCGAAGGTGCTCCACGGCAGCCCAGTTCGCACGGTACATAAGCTTTTCTCAAAGCCCTCACTGAGGCGCAGTGCGTTCATCAGGAATTCCAAGAGAATATCGGCTTTCGCAAGGCGCGTTTCGGAAGCGACTTGGGTCGGCTTCCCCGCGTGCTGGAGGTAGTCACGCGGGTTTTTGCGCTTGCTGTTGCGCCATATCGTGCCGGTCGCGACGTCGGTGAGCTTGCCGTGGGCGCCCGCGCCGATGCCGATGTAGTCTCCGAACTGCCAGTAGTTGAGGTTGTGGCGGCAGCGGCGATCGGCTTGCGCGTAGGCGGATACTTCGTATTGCTGATAGCCCGCTTCGGCAAGGCGCGCCTGGCAAGTCAACTGCATCTCGTAAATATCGTCGTCGGCCGGGAGAACCGGTGGGCGGGCGTAGAACACCGTGTTCGGCTCCAGGGTGAGCTGATAATGGCTGATATGCGTCGGGCGCAGGGCAATGGCTTGGTCGACGTCGGCCAGTGCGCCGGCGAGATCCTGCGCGGGCAGGCCGAACATCAAATCCAGGTTGAAGTTATCGAATCCGGCGCGGCGGGCAGCGTCTGCCGCGGCCAGCGCTTCGTCTCGGCCGTGGATGCGGCCCAGCGCCCGTAGCCGTTCGGGATGGAAGCTCTGTATGCCTATCGACAGGCGGTTGACACCGGCGTTTCGGTAGCCCTCGAACTTGGCTTGCTCCACGGTGCCGGGGTTGGCCTCTAGCGTGATTTCTGCATCTTCAGCCAAGGGTATCCGCTGAGCGACGCCTTTTAAGAGGCGTGCTACCGCATCCGGCGGAAACAAGCTAGGCGTGCCGCCACCAAAGAAAATACTCTCCACTGGCCGCCGGTGTGCGGCGGGGGCCTCCAGCTCGAGATCGCGTAGGAGAGCGGCTACATAATCGTCCGCCGGGAGTTCGCGCCGCAGGGGGTGCGAGTTGAAGTCGCAGTATGGGCACTTGTGAACGCACCAGGGCAGATGGATGTAGAGCGCCAATGGCGGCGGAGCGGAGAAGTGAAGCATGACGGTTCCTGCTTGAATGGACGGCGCGCGTGAGGCTTGCCGTCTATTCTGACCGATACGGCCGCGCCGCGCGGGGCTCAGTCGGCGTTTCTAAAGGCTGCGATCAGCTTTTGCAGGGCCTGAGCGCGATGGCTCACACGGTTTTTATCTGCAGGGTCGAGCTCGGCCGCGGTTTTCTCCATTTCCGGCACATAGAACAAAGGGTCGTAGCCGAAGCCATTGGTGCCGCGCGGCTCTTCCAGTATGACGCCTTCCCAAGTGCCCTGAAAAATCAGTGGAGTTGGATCTTCGGCGTGGCGCATGAACGCTATTACGCATTGGAAGCGCGCGGTGCGGCTTTCCGTCGCGACGGCGGCGAGTTCAGCCAGCAACTGCGCATTGTTGTCGGCATCGCTGGCGTCTTCGCCGGCGTAGCGGGCTGAGTAGATGCCCGGCTCGCCGTCCAGGGCGTCGACTTCCAGCCCAGAATCGTCGGCGATGGCGGGCAGCCCCGTGTGCTGGCAGGCGTGCCGGGCCTTGAGGATAGCGTTTTCCACGAAGCTCAGGCCGGTTTCCTCGGCCGACGGTACGTGATACTCGGACTGTGGTACCAGTTCGATGTCGAGTCCGTCGAGCAAGGCCGCTACTTCGGCGACCTTGCTGGCATTGTTGCTGGCAAAGACGATGCGTCGCATGGCTTTGTCCTCAGTCCAAACCGCTCTGCGCCAGCGCCGCGCGCTGCGCTTCCAGTATCTGTGCGATGCCGTGTTGGGCGAGCTCGGTCATGCGCAGGAGTTCGTCGGGGCGAAAAGCATGTCCTTCGGCCGTGCCCTGCACCTCGATGAAGTGCCCGGCTTCATTCATCACCACGTTCATATCGGTCTCGGCCTCGGAATCCTCGGCATAATCGAGATCGAGAATGACTTCGCCGCGATAGATACCGACCGACACGGCGGCGACTTGCCCGAACAGTGGGTTGCGCCGCACAGCGCCGCGTTCCACTAGGCTCCGGCAGGCATCGGCTAGCGCCACATAGGCGCCGGTGATCGCGGCCGTGCGGGTGCCGCCGTCTGCCTGCAACACGTCGCAGTCCAGAATAACGCGCCGCTCGCCGAGCGCTTCGAGGTTGACGGCCGCGCGCAGCGCGCGCCCGATCAGGCGTTGGATCTCCACCGTGCGCCCTTGCTGCTTGCCGCGCGCGGCCTCGCGGTCCATGCGGGTGTTGGTGGAGCGAGGCAGCATGCCGTACTCGGCCGTTACCCAGCCTTTGCCGGCGCCACGCAGCCACGGCGGTACGCGCTCCTCGATGGTGGCGGTGCAGAGAACGCGCGTGTCGCCCATCTCGATCAGCACCGAGCCTTCGGCGTGTTTCGTGAAATTGCGGGTGATGCGCATCGGGCGCAGTTCGTCGACAGTACGGCCGCTCGGACGCATGGCCTCATCCCTATTCGGTCGTGGGCGAGAAAGCCTACCACACTCCCTGCTCGCGTCACGGCGGTTTTTTCCGTGCCGTGTTGCGCGTAGACTTTGCGCCCAGAATCGGCAGTGCAAGGGGTGATGCCTGGCGGATTCTCCAAGCGGCCTCCGCCGGCCGGGAGTATTCGGCCGAGCTCTCCGTCCCCATGTCCCTGCCGGTCGCCACCTATCGAGCTCGTGAGGCATCGCCATGATCCGTAGCATGACCGCCTATGATCGAAAGGAGCGCCAGGGCGAGTGGGGCAAGCTCGTCTGGGAGCTGCGGTCGGTCAACCATCGCTTTCTCGACGTCTATCCCCGCTTACCGGAGGATCTGCGTTTTCTCGAACCCGCGGTGCGTGAGCGCCTCGGGCGGCGTTTGGGGCGCGGCAAAGTCGAGTGCGGGTTGAAGTTCTTTCCGGCAGCGGGGGCGGTGCCTGATATCGAAGTCAATTGGCCGCACGCTGAGCGAGTGCTTACGGCGTGCGCGGCGCTGGCGCAGCGCATGTCGGCTTCCGCGCCGCTCAATCCGCTGGAAATGTTGCGCGTGCCGGGGGTGTTGCAGGAGACGGCCCCTGACCTGGAGCCGGTCGCGGAAGCCGCTCTGGAGCTGCTCGACGAGGCCGTCGACGGCTTTGTCGAGGCTCGGGAGCGTGAAGGCGCCCAGCTAGCGCAGGTGGTGCGCGACCGTGCCGAAAAGGTGGGGCAGTTGGCCGAGCAGGTGCGGACAAGGCGCGACATCGTCAACGCGCAGGTGCGTGAGAAGCTCATGGCGCGGGTGGCAGAGCTCGACGCCAATGTCGACCCCGGCCGGCTCGAGCAGGAGCTGGTCATCATCGCCCAGCGCCTGGACGTGGACGAAGAGCTCGAGCGGCTCGCCACGCACGTGGCCGAAGTGCTGCGCGTGCTGGAGCGGCGAGAGCCGGTGGGCCGGCGCCTGGACTTCCTGATGCAGGAACTCAATCGCGAGGCCAATACACTGTCGTCGAAGTCGGCCGATGCGGAAACCACGGCAGCTGCGGTGGAGATGAAAGTCCTCATCGAACAGATGCGCGAGCAGATTCAGAATATCGAGTAACCCAGCTGGAGCTTGAGCTCAGTCGATGACCGGAACGCTTTACATCATCTCGGCCCCCTCGGGGGCGGGCAAAACCAGCTTGGTGCGGCAGCTGGTTGCCACCGTGCCGAACATGCAAGTATCGGTTTCCCACACCACTCGGCCGAGCCGGCCTGGCGAGGTCGAAGGTCGCGACTATCACTTTATCGACAAGGCGCGTTTTGAGGCGCTGGCGGCCGAGGGGGCTTTCCTCGAGCACGCCTGCGTGTTCGGCAATTTCTACGGAACCGCGCGCTCGCAAGTAGTAGAGAAGCTGACGGCCGGTGACGATGTGATCCTGGAGATCGACTGGCAAGGCGCGCGGCAAGTGCTGGCGGCCATGCCCGACAGCGTCTCGGTTTTCATCCTGCCGCCGTCACAGGCGGAACTCGAGCGTCGCCTGCGCGATCGAAAACAGGATAGCGATGAGGTCATCGAGCGGCGCATGCAGGAAGCCGTGAGTGAGATGTCTCATTACGCCGAGTACGATTACCTCATCGTCAACGATGACTTCGACGGCGCCCTGGCCGACCTGTGCGCCATTGTGCGAGCGCGGCGTCTGCGGCGCGAAACCCAAGCCGGGCGATTGGCCGACGTGCTGGAAGCCCTGCTGGCGAATCGCTAATCCAAGTGTCGCGTTGCAACATGTGCGTGAAAACCGTGCTAATACGCCCTAAAATCTGTACTCTTGAGAGAATTGAACTGTATCGGAGCAAGGTATGGCGCGCGTTACCGTAGAAGATTGCCTCGACAATGTGGACAACCGATTCGAACTGGTGCTGGTAGCCTCCAAGCGGGCACGGCAGATCTCGAATGGTGCGGAGCCCTTTGTGCCGTGGGAGAACGACAAGCCCACCGTGGTGGCCCTGCGTGAAATCGCCGACGGGTTCGTGACCAACAAGAACATCGCGGAGGTCACGGCGGCTGCGTCGGTCAGCGATGAAGACCCGAATGCGGAGCCCGGCGACGAACAGGTCTAATGTAGTCGACCTTATGGGGCGCGCAGAACCCCTTCCCGCCGAAGACCTTGCCGGCTCCGATCCCGCCCGCAAGGCGAGCGAGCTTTGCGAGCTTCTGGAGAGCTACCTCGAGCCGTCGCAGGTACAGCTGGTGTATCGGGCGTATCGATTCGGCGCCGAGGCCCATCAGGGGCAGCGGCGCCTGTCGGGTGAGCCGTATATCACCCATCCGCTGGCGGTCGCCAAGATTCTCGCCGAGATGCGGTTGGATGCACCCAGCATCATTGCCGCCATTCTCCATGACGTCATTGAAGATACGCCGACCGCCAAGGAGCAGGTGGCGCAAGAGTTCAGCGCCGAGGTCGCCGAGCTGGTCGATGGCGTCAGCAAGCTGACCCAGATCGATTTCCGCAGCAAGGCCGAGGCGCAGGCGGAAAGTTTCCGCAAGATGGTGCTGGCGATGTCCCGGGATATCCGGGTCATTCTCATCAAGCTCGCCGATCGCCTGCACAATATGCGCACCATCTGGGTCATGCCGCCCCATAAGCGGCGCCGAATCGCGCGGGAAACCCTGGAGATCTACGCTCCCATCGCGCAGCGATTGGGCATCAATACCATCCGCGTCGAGTTGGAGGACCTGGGGTTTGCTGCCATGTACCCGATGCGCTATCGGGTGCTCAAGGAGAAGCTGAAGCGCCAGCGCGGCAGCCAGAGCGAGCTCATCGCGCACGTGGCGGAAGCCATGGAGGCGCGCATGGCCGAAATGGCCATTCGCGGCACGGTCATCGGTCGGGAGAAGCATCTCTGGAGCATTTACCAGAAGATGCGCAGCAAGAATCAGAATTTCAAAGACATCTTCGACGTGTACGGCTTCCGCATCATCGTTGAGGATGTCGATACCTGCTACCGCATGCTCGGCGTATTGCACAGCTTGTACAAGCCCAAGCCGGGGCGGGTGAAAGACTATATCGCCATTCCCAAGATCAACGGCTATCAGTCCCTGCACACCAGTTTGCTCGGGCCGCGCCGCATTCGTCTCGAAGCGCAGATCCGCACCGCCGAGATGGACAAGGTGGCCGAGGCCGGCATCGCCGCGCATTGGATGTACAAGGAGAACGAGCAGGTCAGCAATACCGCGCAGGCCCGCGCCCGCGAATGGGTGAAGGGCTTGCTGGAGATGCAGAGTAGCTCCGGCACCTCGCTTGAGTTCATCGAGAACGTCAAGATCGACCTGCAGCCCGACGAAGTCTACGTCTTCACGCCCAAGGGCGACATCATGAAGCTGCCGCGCGGCGCGACGGTTATCGACTTTGCCTACGCCGTTCACTCCGATGTCGGCGACGGCTGCATCGCCGCCATGATCGACCATCGCCTGACGCCGCTGCGCACGGTGCTCACCACCGGGCAGACCGTCGAAATCATCACCGCGCCGGGCGCGCGCCCCAATCCGGCTTGGCTGGACTTCGTCGTGACCGGCAAGGCCCGCTCGGCCATTCGCCAGTCGCTCAAGCGGCTACGGGGCGAGGCAGCGGCATCGCTCGGCAAGCGACTCCTGGATCAGTCTCTGGCTGCGCTGTCCTTGTCCGTCGATACTCTCGATTCGGAGCAAGTCGAAGCGGCGCTGAAGGGGCTTGGCGTGACCGACCTGACCATGCTCTACGAAGAAGTCGGGCTGGGGCAGCGCATGCCCTGGCTGGTGGCCCAGCGCCTGTCCGGCATCACGCCGGTAGAGGAGCCGCCCCATGCCAAGCCGGACGGGCAGCGCTTGGTTATTCGCGGCACCGAAGGCGCGGTCGTCAGTTTTGCGCGCTGTTGTCGCCCCATCCCCGGCGATCCGATCGTCGGCTTCGCCAGTGCCGGTCGCGGCGTCGTTATCCATCATCGCGACTGCCGCAATGTACGCGAATATCAAAATCAGCCCGACAAGTGGATCGACGTGCAGTGGGAGCGCGAGGTCGAGGGCGAGTTCCCGGTGGTGCTGGCCGTCGATGTGGTCAACCGTCGCGGCGTGCTCGCTGAGCTCGCAACAACCATCTCCGAGTTGGATAGCGATATCGAGAGCGTGCAAGTCGATGAAAAAGAAGGGATGATAACCACCATCCGCTTTACCATCGGGGTGCGCAACCGCGTGCACCTGGCGCGCATCATGCGCCGTTTGCGCGTGCTGGGCAGCGTGCTGAAGATCGCCCGCCGGCGCGGGTAAGCTTCATGCGGTTGGCTGGCGGCAAGGCTGCCTGTCCGCGGCAGGGGTTGCCAAGGCGTGCCTTTAGCGCTCTCTCAAGCTAACTTTGTGGCCCAATGCTCATCACGATTAAGATTGAGCAATCGCGGTGGCGTGCGCTCTACGCCCAATACATCGAGAAAGCCGCGGCCACGTCTTGCCCCGACGTACTGTTTCTGATCCAGGAGATTCCATGAAGCGCGAAATCATCAGCACCGACAAAGCGCCTAAAGCGATCGGCACCTATTCGCAGGCGGTGAAGGTGGGCGACACGGTCTATCTATCCGGCCAGATTCCGCTGGTGCCGGAGACCATGGAGCTGGTCGACGGCGACATCGGCGCCCAGGTGAGGCGCGTCTTCGACAACTTGCAGGCGGTGTGCGAGGCAGCCGGCGGCAGCTTCAAGGACATCGTCAAGCTCAACATTTATCTCACCGACCTTGCTAACTTCGCCCGCGTCAACGAAATCATGGCGCATTATTTCGAGCAGCCCTATCCGGCGCGCGCCGCGATCGGTGTCGCCAGCTTGCCCAAGGGGGCCGAAGTCGAAATGGACGCCGTGCTGACCCTGGGGGACTGAACCCTGGCCGGCGCGACCACTCGCAAGCCCCGCACCGGCGAAGCGCTCGACACGCTGCCTGTCGAGACGCTCCGCGGCGTTGGCGCCAAGGTGCGCGAGCGGCTGGCGCGGCTCGGGCTCGAAACCGTGCTCGAGCTTCTGCTGCACCTGCCGCTGCGTTATGAGGATCGCAGTACCGTGCGACCCATCGGCGGGCTGCGCACGGGCGATTTCGCGCTGATTGAAGGCGTGATCGAAGCCGCGGATGTGGTGCGGGGGAGCAAGGCGCGCTTGGTATGCCGAATCAGCGACGGCACCGGCCACCTGACCCTGTCGTTCTTCAATTTCTACGCCAACCAGGTCAAGCAGCTGCAGCGGGGCGAGCGCGTGCGGTGCTTCGGCGAGGTTCGCGCTGTTGGGCCCAGTCTGCAGATGACACACCCCGAGTATCATCTGGAGCATGACGAAGCCGGTTGGAACGAGGGCGGTTATACGCCGGTGTATCCGCTGACGCAGGGGCTCACCCAAGCGGCCATGCGTCGCATGGTCGCCGAAGCGCTGAGACTTGCCGCGCAGCCCGGTGCCCTGGCGGAGCTCCTCCCCTATGCCTTGCGTGAAGAGCTGCGCCTGCCCAGCCTTTACGATGCGCTGGCGTTGATTCACCATCCGCCGGCCGACGCGCCCATCGAGGCGCTCATGGCGCGTGAGCACCCCGCCATGCTGCGGGTGCTGTTCGAAGAGCTGCTCGCCCATCAGATCAGCCTGCGCCAGTTGCGCGAGCAGGTGCGGGCGGAAAGTCGCGCGCCGGTGCTGCGCCCTGCCGGGCAGTTGGTTAAGCGCTTTCTGGAGAATCTTCCCTTCGAGCTGACGGGCGCGCAGCAGCGCGTCGACACTGAGGTGGCGGCGGACATGGCGTCCGATGCCCCTATGTTGCGCCTGGTGCAGGGCGACGTGGGGTCGGGTAAAACCGTCATCGCCGCGCTGGCCGCGTTGCGTGCGGTCGAGTGCGGGTGGCAGGCGGCGGTCATGGCACCGACTGAGTTGCTGGCCGAGCAGCACCATCGCAACTTCGCGAACTGGCTGGAGCCGTTAGGGTTGGACGTGGCCTGGCTATCTGGCCGTGTCGGTGGGCAGACGCGTCGGGACATGCTTGCCGGCATCGCTGACGGTGGTATACGGGTCGCAGTCGGGACGCATGCTCTATTTCAGGAAAGCGTGGAATTCCAACAGCTGGGCCTTGTCGTGGTGGACGAGCAGCATCGATTTGGAGTCCATCAGCGCTTGGCGCTACAGGAAAAGGGCGGCCAGCACGGGCGGCGTCCGCATCAGCTCATCATGACCGCGACGCCCATTCCGCGCACCTTGGCCATGACTGCCTATGCCGACCTCGATGTCTCGGTCATCGATGAATTGCCGCCGGGGCGCACCCCCGTTACTACGGTCGCCATCCCCGATGCTCGTCGCGACGAAGTCATCGAGCGGGTGCGGGCCGCCTGTGCGGCGGGGCGGCAGGCTTATTGGGTCTGTACGCTGATCGAGGAGTCCGAGAAGCTCGAGGCCGAGGCCGCGGAAGCCACTGCGGAGCGGCTTTCGGAGTCGCTTCCGGAATTGCGGGTGGGCTTGGTGCACGGGCGCATGCGCGGTGCCGACAAAGAAGCAGTGATGGGAGCTTTTGCCGCCGGCGAACTGGATTTGCTGGTGGCCACCACGGTCATCGAGGTGGGCGTGGATGTCCCCAACGCCAGCCTTATGATTATCGAGAACCCAGAGCGGCTGGGACTTTCGCAGCTTCACCAGTTGCGCGGCCGGGTAGGCCGGGGGAGGGCGGCCAGTAGTTGCGTGCTCATGTACCATGGGCCTTTGTCGGACACCGCTCGGCATCGCCTCGGCGTGCTGCGCGAAACCACCGACGGCTTCGAAGTGGCACGGCGCGATCTGGAACTGCGCGGTCCAGGCGAGCTGCTCGGCACCCGCCAGACCGGCGCCCTTAATTATCGTGTGGCCGATCTGGCGCGAGACGCGAAGCTACTGCCGCGGGTACAACATGTGGCCGTAGAGATGCTGAAGCAGCATCCGCAATACGCCGACGCTCTGGTGCAACGATGGATCGGTGAGCGGCAGCGTTATGCTCGAGTGTGAGTGCAGGTCGGCGGTCGAATAGGCGCCTGCCCATCGCCGTGCGATAATCGCGGCTTTTCGCATCGGTAGTCTGGAGTCGCTTTGTCTTCGCGCGAGCGCATCATTTGGCAATCACAGCCTTTCGGGCGATCCCGCCCCGGGGCCAGGCTCAAGGGCTGGCTGGCTTATAGCGGCTCGCTGACCGCGCGCCTGCAAGCCGCATGCGGCGGCCGCCTGCGCGTACGGGTGGTATACGAAGGTTGGCAATACCCCCGCTTCGACGAGGCGGCGGCGCTCGAAGAGTGGGGCCGCTTGGCATGGGTGCGCGAGATCTTCATGTCCTGCGATGATGAGCCGTGGGTATTCGCGCGCACCGTCATGCCGCTCGGCAGCCTTACCGGCAGCCAGCGGCGGCTGCGTCACCTCGGCACCAAGCCTTTGGGTAGCGTGTTGTTTCGCGGTTCCGGCGTGCGGCGTCGAGCTCTGCAGTTCGCTCGGGTAACCGCGCCTGGCGCTTTTGACCTGCGCGACGCTATTGACTACGAAACGCCCCTGTGGGCGCGGCGTTCGCTGTTGGAAGCGACCGGGCGACCGCTGTTGGTTTCAGAAGTCTTTCTGCCCGCCCTCGACTTCGGCCGGGCTTATGGGCATGGAGGGTGAGATGAGGTTGGCTCAATCTTTAGGACTTTCGCCGCAGGGATTGCGCGAGCGCGTTATGCCCTACGTGCGCTTGGCGCGTTTCGACCGCCCGATCGGCAATTTCCTGCTCCTTTGGCCCATGCTGTGGGCGCTGTGGATCGCGGCGGAAGGTTTTCCGGATCCGCTGGTGTTGATCGTGTTCCTGCTTGGTGTTGTCGTCATGCGTGCCGCAGGCTGCGTGATCAACGATTACGCCGACCGCAACTTCGACGGCTCGGTCAAACGGACCAAGAACCGCCCGCTCGCGCTGCGCGAGATAAGCCCGCGCAACGCACTGTTGTTCTTCGCTGTCTTGTGCCTGGTCGCTTTCGGGTTGGTGCTGCTGATGAATCGGCTAACCATCCTGCTTTCGGTGGTCGGGGTTCTGCTCGCGGCTACCTATCCTTTCGCCAAGCGCTATACCTATCTGCCGCAGGTGCATCTGGGCGCGGCTTTCGGTTGGGCGATTCCCATGGCCTATGCCGCGCAGAGCAACGCAGTGCCGCCCATGGCGTGGTTGATTTTCATTGCTGCGGTCGTATGGGCGACGATTTATGACACGCAGTACGCCATGGTCGACCGCGACGATGACCTGAAAATCGGCATCAAGTCCACAGCTATTCTATTCGGCGAGCAGGATCGCCTCATCATCGGGATATTGCAGGGCATCATGCTGCTTTGCCTTCTGCTGATTGGCATTAACGCGGATCTGAGTGCCGTCTACTATGCGAGCGTGCTGGTTGCGGCGCTGATGTTCGTGTACCAGCAGTACCTTACCCGCGACCGTAGCCGGGAAGGCTGCTTTCAGGCTTTTTTGAATAACAATTACCTCGGCGGTATCGTGTTCCTGGGCGTGGTGTTCCATTACGCCTACCTGCCTGCCTAAAGCGCGGTGCCGCTCCTGCAGGACTCTGGCGGAGCGGCGCTGGCAAGAACCCTGTCTCTCTCTCAAGCGCGAGCCGTGACCCAGACCTCCACCCGTTCGGCTCCGCTTTTCTTTAGCACACGGGCAGCTTCCCTCACTGTGCTACCCGTGGTCATGACATCATCGATAAGGGCGACGTGACGCACCTCGAGCGAGCGCCTGAGCCGGAAGGCGCCGCGCACATTGCTCCTGCGCGCAGCAGCGGGCAGTTCGTGCTGTGGCGGTGTTTCGCGCGTGCGGCTCAGTATGCGGTGATCCAGGGGAAGACCGAGACGGTGCGCCAGGACGCGCCCGAGTTCGGCAGCCTGGTTGAAGCCGCGCTGACGCAGTCGTCGCGGGTGCAGCGGCACGGGGATCAGTAGCTCCGGCAAAGGCGTGGCGCGGTTTGCGACCGCATCGGCGAGCAACGCTCCCAGCAGGCGAGCGCGTGCGAGCTTACCCTGAAATTTCAGTTCGTGAACGAAGCGATCCACCGGCGCTCGATAGCTGAGCGCGGCAACCGTCAGGTCGAACGGCGGCGGCTTACGCAGGCACCCGCCGCAATGCTGGGCGCGGCTCTCCAGCGCGAGGCCGCATCGTTCGCAGCATCGTTCCAGCTGCGGGAGGTCGTCTCGGCAGCCGCGGCATAGGTCATAGCCGCTGTCTCCGCGTGCTAAGCACAAGCTGCAGACAGGCGGGTAGGCAAGCTCCAGCAGCGCTCGTGCTTTATTGTAAACCAAGGATATCGTATTTGGGTTGACATAAGCTTTCATGGCGGCTCATTCTTCCGTCCCTGAACTGCAATCAAGAATAGCTTCGGGGGATGCGATGTCGCAGCAACAACTACGCCATGATTGGCGCCGGGCCGAGGTGCAGGCGCTGTTCGAGATGCCTTTCAACGACTTGCTCTACCAGGCGCAAAGCGTTCACCGGCGCAACTTCCAGCCTAACCAAGTACAGCTGAGCACCTTGCTCAGCATTAAGACCGGCGCCTGTCCCGAGGACTGCGCCTATTGTCCGCAAAGCGTCCGTTACGATACCGGCCTGCAGCGCGAGCCGCTTATGGCGCTCGATCAGGTGCTGGAGGCGGCGAGCCGCGCTAAGCAGGCGGGTGCAACGCGATTCTGCATGGGTGCTGCGTGGCGCAGCCCGAAGGGCAAGGACCTCGAGCGGGTGGCCGACATGGTGCGGGAGGTGCGTGCGCTGGGGCTGGAGACCTGCGCCACGCTGGGCATGCTGGATGAGCAGCAAGTCGAGGTGCTGCGCGAGGCCGGCCTCGATTACTACAACCACAACCTCGATACATCGGAAGCCTTTTATGGCGAGATCGTCACTACTCGCACCTACGAAGACCGTCTGAATACCCTCGAGCATGTCCGGCAGGCCGGCATGAAGGTTTGCTGCGGCGGCATTATAGGTATGGGGGAATCGCGTGCCGACCGCATCGAGCTGCTGCGCACCCTGGCCAATCTGCCCGAGCATCCGCAGAGCGTGCCGATCAATCAGCTGGTGCGGGTCAAAGGCACGCCGCTCGCCAATCAGGAGGCGGCCGATCCGATCGAGTTCGTGCGCACGATTGCCGTCGCGCGTATTCTGATGCCGCGCTCCTATGTGCGCTTGTCGGCGGGTCGGACCGAGATGAGCGACGAAACCCAGGCGCTATGCTTTCTCGCCGGCGCAAACAGCATTTTCGGGGGCGATAAGCTCTTGACCACCGACAACCCCGAACTGAACGCCGATCAGCAGCTGTTCGGCCGGCTCGGCCTGGAGGTCGAGGCTGCGCCCGGGGCGGCAGCGTCTTGAGCGCCTGGAATCTGCAAGCCGAACTGACGGCGCTCAAGGAAGCGGCGCTGTACCGCCAGCCGCGTGCCCTGGATGCCAGCGGCGGGCCGCGGGTTTTCTGTAGCAACGATTATTTGGGGCTGGCGCAGCATCCGCGGGTGCGGGAGGCCCTGGCGTTGGCAGCGCAGGTGGAGGGTGTCGGCAGCAGCGGCGCGCACCTCGTCACCGGGCATAGGGTTCTGCACGACCGGCTCGCTGTGGCGTTAGCGCGCTGGACTGGTCGCGAGCGCGCACTCACCTTCTCGACCGGTTACATGGCCAACATCGGCGTGCTACAGGCGTTGGTAGGGCGCGGCGACGCGGTATTTTCGGACCAGTTTAACCACGCGTCGCTCATTGACGGTGCGCGCCTGAGTCGCGCAACGGTTGTGCCCTATCGCCACAATGACCTCGAGGACCTCGAGCGGCACTTGAAGACGGTTCGCGCCCGGCGGCGCCTGATCGTCACCGACGCCGTTTTCAGCATGGATGGCGACCTTGCGCCGCTGCGAGAGCTTGCCGAAGTGGCGGCACGCCACGATGCCTGGTTGATGGTCGACGATGCGCACGGTATCGGCGTGCTAGGCAAGGACGGGGCCGGTACACTGTCGAGTCTGGCACTGAGCGCCGCGCAGGCGCCGGTATTGGTCGGTACGCTCGGCAAGGCGTTGGGAACCTTCGGTGCCTTCGTGGCGGGCAGTGCCGAGTTAATAGAGTATTTGGTGCAACGTGCGCGCAGCTACATGTTTACGACGGCACCGCCGCCGGCCTTGGCTGCCGCTACCTTGGCGAGTTTAGAGCTGGTGCGCAACGAACCCGAGCGGCGGGCGCATCTACAGCGCCTCGTCGCGCAATTCCGAGACGGTGCTCAAGCACTGGGGCTTCCGCTGATGCCTTCTGCCACGCCCATTCAGCCGCTGTGGGTGGGGGAGGCGGAAACGGCGCTGGTGCAGAGCCGGGCCTTGGAGAGAGCGGGCTTTCTGGTAACGGCGATTCGCCCGCCCACGGTACCGAAAGGTGGTGCGCGACTTCGCATCACGCTGTCGGCGGCGCACAGCGCCCAAGACGTCGACGATCTGCTCGAGGCCTTGGCCAAGCTGGATCTGCCGTAGCATTGACGTCACAGATGCCGGCTTGTCGGCGTAGCGCGCACAGCAAGAGAGGCATTTGTATGAGTGGTGACGATAACGAGCAGTTCAGGCTCGACAAGGGGCGAGTTCGGCGTGGCTTCGAACAGGCTGCGACAACCTACGACAACGCTGCGGTCTTGCAGCGCGAGGTGGCAGCGCGGGTGATTGACCGCTTTGAGCTGATTCGGGTGCAACCCAAGCGCATTCTCGACGTCGGCGCGGGTACCGGTGCCATGCTGCCGGACTTGATGAAGCGTTTCCCCAAGGCCGAAATCGTTGCGCTCGATCCTGCTGTGGCCATGTTGCGCCGGGCGCGTCGGCGCGGGCGCTGGTTGCGTCGGCCGCTGTCGGTTTGCGGCGATGGCGAGCATCTGCCGTTTCGCACCGGCAGTTTCGATCTCGTAATCTCCAATTTGACCCTGCATTGGCTGAACGACCCTGAGCGTGCGTTCAGCGAGTTCTTGCGCGTGCTCGAGCCGGAAGGGTTGCTGCTGTTCTCCACGCTGGGGCCCGATACCTTGCAGGAGCTGCGCCAGAGCTGGGCCGAGGTCGATGCCTACAACCACGTTAATGCCTTCATGGACATGCACGACGTCGGCGACGCGCTGGTGCGCACCCAGTTCGCGGATCCGGTGATGGACATGGAGAGTTTCACCCTTACTTACGGCAGCGTCAGCGATTTGATGCGCGACCTGAAACACCTGGGCGGGCGGAACGCGACCCAGGGGCGACCGA
>JAJUGG010000011.1 GCA_029268285.1 Ectothiorhodospiraceae bacterium
CACAGGTAAGTCAGCACGTTGTCCAGGCCCAGCTCGGCGCTATGAATCCGGCTCTCCAGCACCACGTCCTGCAGGCTGTCCAGGTCGAAGCGGTCGCCGGGGCGTCCGTCGGTGCCGGCCAAGCGCTCCTCGACCTGCTTGATGCACAGGCGCGTGCGCAGGCTGCGGCGGCTGCCTTCGTCGCCGATGATACTGGCGTAGCCGGTGAGTGGTTCGGCCGGGTTGGTAAGCCAGTGGCTGTCGTTGCAGTTGTGCACCCAGTCGTCGCGGATCAGCTTGGGCAAATTGGACGGACCGAAGATACCTGGCGCCGGCGCGTCAGCATCGGTATTCCACTCACAGGCCGAGCGCGAGCCGTCCAGGAGCGGCAATCCGGGCTGGACCAGCGAGATCACGCTCGCCAGGGGCTGCGCGGCGCAGGCGGCAACTTTGCTATCGGGCACGTTGGGCACCACGGTAACGTCTGCGTAGTACGCGGGGCTGTTGGGAGCCGTTGCTACGGTATTGACCCAGGGCACGCCCAGAATGGAAGCCTGAGCGTCGATGAACTCGTCCAGGCTCTGGGCGGTGTTCCACTTGAAGTATTGGTTGATCATGCGATCGTTTTCGGCGTTGGCATCGCGCAGCGTATACGCGGTCAAGCCGTTCCACGGCAGGATCTTCAGGCCGGCGGCACCGAGCTCGAGCATGGGCCCGTAGTGCGAGCGGTAAAGGGTGCGCTTCTCGGTGCTGATCTCGCCGCTGTCTTCCAGCACCTCGATTTCGAGCGGCACCGCTTCCATGCGGCGAATCTCTCCGTCGTAGAAGTAGGCGGTGGGGTCGCCCGGCACGAGTTTTAACTGATACAGCGTAAAGCGATACGCCGTGGAGACGGTATGGCTCCAGGCTAGGTGCTCGTTGTAGCCGATCAGCGCGAGCGGCACGCCGTAAAGTCCCGCGCCGGCAACCTGGTACTTGCCGGGGATCTTCAAGTGCGCCTTGTAAAGACGCTCGGTGCCCAGCCAGGGAAAGTGCGGATTGCCGAACAACAAGGGCTGCGCGCCCTCTTTAACGGCCTCTGGTCCCAGGGCGTACATGTTGCTAGCGCTGATCTTGGGCAGCCCCAACGAGGTCGAGGGGTCGAGCACGGCCAGCAACTGTTCGGCCAGCTTGGTGAGCTCGGTCCAGATCGTGGTCTTCGGCGGCTGGGCGGTCGCAATCTCGGTCACGAACACGGAGGAACTCGCCAGCAACGCAAGGCGAATGTAGCGCCGGTAGAGATCATCAGTGCTGATCTCGCGCAACCATTCGGCATCGCGGCAGGCGGCATGACGACCGGGGTGCTGGCCGTTCTTCAGCTCGCGCACGTAGCGCGAGAAACCGGCCGCAAAGCCCCGTGTGCCCTCGCGCACCTCGGGCAGCGCCTTCGCGCGCCACTGAGCGACGCGCTCGTCCGACGCCATCATGCGCCAGAAGAAGTCGCTGTCGACGTTATTCGCCGTGGTACCGTTGGGAAGGATGGTGTAGGCGCCGTCGCGGCCGAAGTAGCGCGCCCGCTCGCCGGCGACCGTCACCAGGTCTTCCAGCACGACGCAGAGATTGTCCTCGGCGTGCACGTAGCCGTAGCCGTAGCCGAGGCCGCTCCAATCCTTTGCCGTGATATGCGGAACACCGTAGTTAGTACGGGTGATCTGAGCCGAGTAACGCGGCTCCTCGCCCTGCTGCGGCGGCGGTTGCTCGCCGCCTCCGCCCGGCGCCGGCTCGTTCGACCCGCCGCCCGAGCCTCCGCAGGCAACCAGGAAAAAAGATGCACAGAATAACGCTGATAACGTTCGACGCATGGTTCCTTCCCCTTGTTGTTCTTCCTTGAACGGAGCGCGCAGAACCCACTCTTTAAAAAGTAGCAGGCTGGCAAGAGAGAGGAAGGCGTGGCTTGCTCCGATTCGGACGGAGTGGCGCGCGTCGAGATCGGGGGATCGAAGCAACTACGGTAAAAGGCGCTACCCGATCGGTAGGAGCCGCGACCTCGCCGCGAATCGGGATAGAACACGTATCACGCGGCGTTTTTACTGATTCAACCACGGAGGCACGGAGACGCGGAGAAAGACAAGAGATGCCGGGCGGTGAGCCAGCCATGCGTAACTGCCGGTGACAGATTCCGCTACCGCGGCGTCTGAGCTGTTTCCTGCAAAGCGACGAGCCTTGCAGGAGAACGCGGGCCGCGCAGCAAGCGCTTTTCCGTAGGGTGCGTATCACGCACCAGCGCCGAACTGCGTGGCTGGAACGGTGTGTGAGACGCACCCTCCTACCGTGACCACCTCGCTGCGACATGTGCCCTAGGGCGCCATCGCGTAGCATTGCGCCGAACGCGTCTAAGGTTCCGACGGTACGCGAACGGTGCAATGCGGCTGACGCCGCGATTGCACCCTACCCTGTTTTCTCCTGCAAGGCTCGGCGGCGCCCCTCGATTGCGAGGTGCCCGCCGGCGGGCGGAAAAGATAGACGGTTAACGTACGTTGGCGGTGGAGACCGGCGGTGCGTCGTTGCCCCAGCTGGTGCGAATGTAGGTAACCACCGCGGCAAGTTCCTCCACGCTCAGGTGCGAGAACGGCGGCATGCCGAAGGGACGGGGGTTGCCCGCGGTAGCCGGCGGATAACCGCCCTCGCGGATGATATTGACGACGTTGGTGGGGTCGCGCATCAACACCGCGCGGTTGCCCGCCAGCGCCGGCGCCGCGATGCTCCCCTCGCCTTCCGCGCCATGGCAGTCCTGACAACTCTCTTCGTAGATCTTGCCGCCGGCGGCCTGCATGGTTTCCAGGCGCGGCTTGGAAACACTGAGCAGTCGCACCGTGGACTCGACCTGCTGATTTGGGAGCAGGTGCAGATACTCGGCCATGGCGAGCGCATCCTCTTCCGTCAGGTACTGCAGGCTGTGGTAGACCACATCCGCCATCGGCCCCATGGTGGAGGCATCATCGGCTTTGCCGGTACGCAACAGTTCGGCACCCTTTTCTACCGGCCATCCCTGCAGGCCGGCCTCTTCGCTTGAGTACAGCGAAGGCGCATACCACTCGCGGATACGCGCCCCTGGCGCATTGTCGCCGGCACGGCTGGCGCCGAAGGCGTTGCGCTCGGAATGGCAGGCATTGCAGTGTGCCAGTCCCTCAACCAGATACGCCCCGCGGTTCCAGCGCCCGTCGTGGCCACTGTCGATTTCGTAGACGCCGGGCTTGAAGAACAGCGCCTGCCAGACCGACACGAGCGAGCGCATCGATGCCACGAAGTCCAAATCGTGCTCGCGATTCTCCTGTTTGACCGCCGGCACGGTGCGCAAATAGGCGTAGATCGCATCGACGTCGCTGCGCTGCACGCGGGTGAAGTTCGGGTACGGACAGGCCGGGTACATCGCCTTGCCGTCGGCGCGCTTGCCTTCGTGCAGCGCGCGCCAGAACTGCTCCTGCGTCCAATTGCCGATGCCCGTCTCCGGGTCCGGCGTGATGTTGGGCGTGAAAAAGGTCCCGAACTGGCTCTCCACCGGTCGCCCGCCTGCAAAGGCCTCTCCGCCTGTCGCGGTATGGCAACCGGCGCAGTTGCCGATTCGGGTCAGATACTCGCCCCAGGCGATGTCGTCGTCCGACTCCGCGGGCTGCGCAACGGCAACGGCGAAAGGCCCCGTCAAGGCCAGCAACAAAAACAGCTTCTTGATCATTGCTCGTACCCCGGCAGATTCACGCTGCCGCATTCCATGGGCGGTTCGACGGCGGGCTCCTGGGCCGGCGACGGATCTTCCGGCACGGGCTGCGAGGCCAGCCAGGTCGCGACCGCCTGGGTGTCGCTCCCGGAAAGGCTATTGGCGATATCGTGCATGCAGTCGGGCTCGGCGGCGCGGCGCGTGCCGGCGCGCCAGGCACCCAGCTGAGCCATGATGTAGAAACGCGGAAGCCCCACCAGCCCCGGCGTATTGGGCTCCACACCCGTCAGCCGCTCGCCGTGGCAGGACTGGCAGCTGGGTATGTTCAGCGCGGCGTCCCCCTCAGTGGCGAGTTGCCGGCCGCGGCGCAGCGTTTCCGAGCCGGCCGGCGTCGTGACCGGATCGGCGTAAGGCGCCTCCGCCTCGGCGAAGAACTCGGACATCTCCCACAGATAAGCATCGGAGAGATGCGCCACCATGAGGTTCATGGCGTGGTTATAGCGCCGTCCCTCGCGGAAGTTGACCAGCTGATTGAACAAATAGCCTGCCGGCTTACCATGCAGACGCGGCGCATAACCGGATTCGAGGTCTGCGCCGGTTTCGCCGTGGCAGGCGAGGCAGGGCGCCACTCGTTGCTCCATAGTGTCCGCGGGCGCCCCCAGCGCCGTGCCGACCCCACAGCTCGCTAGCACCATTAAAACCGCCAATGCGCGTCGTGTGTAAACGATCATCATTAATACCGTGTCGTTCCGCCGAGGTAACGAAGCCGCTGGCATGCTAGCAGAAAACGCCCTCTGCATGCCTTTAGGTACCCCCCTAGCGATTTGCTTGTGAAACCTGCAGTTACCCCTCAACTAAAACCGCAATGCACCGCAACCATCGGTATGGATCGGCCTTGCCCCGTCTCGGGTGGTTGTTCCGATCCTATCGAAACCGGTATTTCATTGTTTTGCGAGGCCACACGTGCAAGCGGCAGCGACTGCAGTTCGATTTCTTTTTCTCGTGTTATTCATTACCGGACTTCTCGGCTGCGAGCAAAGCACCGACGAGAGCACACCGCCTGCTGCCGGCCCGGTTCCGGTCACCGTCGTTACGCTGAAAGCGCAGGAAATTACCCTGAAGCGCGAGTTGGCCGGCCGCACCAGCGCTTATCTGATATCGGAAATCCGGCCTCAGGTCTCCGGCATCATTGAAGCACAGCTCTTCGAAGAAGGCAGTTTCGTCGAAGCCGGGCAACCGCTCTACCAGCTCGACGACGCTCTGTACGAAGCCAACTTGTCCAGTGCCAACGCCTCGTTGGCACAGGCCAAGGCCAATCTGGGCAACGCCCGCACCACCGCCAACCGGCTCGCCAAGCTGGTCGAGACCAATGCTGTCAGCCAGCAGGAATACGACGAGGCTCAAGCCAATCTGCGCGCCGCCGAGGCCGCGGTTGAGGTAGCGGAAGCCGCGGTGCAGCGCGCCAGCATCGAGCTCGCCTATGCGCAGATCAAGTCGCCCATCAGCGGCCGCGTTGGCGTGTCCAACGTCACCCAGGGCGCGCTGGTCACTGCCAATCAGCCAGATGCGTTGACCACGGTACGCACGCTCGACCCAATCTACGTCGACCTCACCATGTCTGCCAGCGAGCTGCTGGAGTTACGCCAGGAAGCGGCGCAGGGCGACATCAGCCGCAGTGCGGAGTTGCCGGTGACGATACATCTCGACAATGGCATCGAATACCCGCATCAGGGCAAGCTCTCCTTCGCAGATCTCACCGTCAATCCCGGCACTGGCAGTTTCTTGCTGCGAATCGTCGTGCCCAATCCGGACCTACTGCTGATGCCGGGCATGTACGTGCGCGCCACCGTCTCTCTCGCCGAACGCCACAATGCCGTGCTGGCGCCGCAGAAGGGTATTACGCGGAACCCGCAGGGAACCGCCACGGCGCTGGTGGTGAACGAGAACAATGCTGTCGAGCAGCGCGAAGTGCGGGCGAGCCGTACCATCGGCGATCAATGGCTGGTAGAGGCCGGCCTGCAACCGGGAGACCGGGTGATCGTCGAAGGCCTGCAGAAGGTTCAACCCGGCGTCGAGGTCGAGCCCACTGAAGCCGCCACCGCACCGCTGGCCAGCGGCAACGAAACGCAGCCGCCGGCCACCGGCGCGCCCGCGCAGTAAGGGGGCCGCGATGGCTCGCTACTTTATCGACCACCCCGTTTTCGCCTGGGTCATCTCGATCATCATCATGCTTGCCGGCGGCCTGGCGATCTTCACGCTGCCGGTCGCGCAGTATCCGACCATCGCGCCGCCCACGGTCACCATCAATGCCACCTATCCGGGCGCGTCGGCAAATGTGGTGGAGCAGTCGGTGACCCAGGTCATCGAACAGAACATGACCGGCCTGGACGGCCTCTTGTACATGTCGTCCACCAGCTCGGCCAACGGCAGCGCATCGCTAACACTCACCTTCGAGACCGGCACCGACCCCGACATTGCGCAGGTCCAAGTCCAGAACAAGCTGCAGCTCGCCATGCCCTTGCTGCCGCAGGAGGTGCAGCGACAGGGCATTAGAGTCAACAAAGCCAGCACGGGCTTTCTGATGGTGGTGGGCTTTGTGTCCGAAGACGGCAGCATGAACCGCACCGACATCGCCGACTACGTCAGGGCCAATCTGTTCGAGCCCATCAGCCGCTTGCCGGGCGTCGGCCAGGTGCAGGTGTTCGGCGGCCAATATGCCATGCGCATCTGGTTGGACCCGAACAAGCTCGACACCTATCGGCTCACCTCCACCGACATCATCGCCGCGATACAAGCCCAGAATGCGCAGGTAACCGCGGGGCAGCTGGGCGGCACGCCTGCCGTGGAAGGCCAGCAGTTGAACGCGACGGTATCGGCCCAGCAGCGCCTGCAGACCCCGGAGCAATTCCGCAACATCGTCGTGCGCAGCAACCCGGATGGTTCCACGCTGCGCCTCGGCGACGTGGCGCGGGTCGAGCTGGGCGCCGAGAACTACGATTACATCAACCGCTATAACGGCCAGCCCGCGACCGGCATGGCAATTTCCCTGTCCACCGGCGCCAACGCGCTGGACACCGCGGCAGTGGTCGAGCAAGCGCTGGCGGAGCTCGAGCCCTACTTCCCGCCCGGCCTGACCACGGTGATTCCCTTCGACACGACGCCGTTCGTCAAAGTCGCCATCTCTGGCGTCGTGCAGACCCTGCTCGAGGCCATCGCGCTGGTGTTTCTGGTGATGTTCCTGTTCCTGCAGAACTGGCGCGCTACGCTGATTCCGACCATCGCCATTCCGGTGGTGCTGCTCGGCACCTTCGGCGTGCTGGCAGCGCTCGGCTTCTCCATCAACATGCTCACCATGTTCGCCATGGTGCTCGCCATCGGCCTGCTGGTGGACGACGCCATCGTCGTTGTGGAGAACGTCGAGCGCATCATGCATGAGGAAGGCTTGCCGCCTCGGGAAGCAACGCGTAAATCCATGGATCAGATCACCGGCGCGCTGGTGGGCATCGGCCTGGTGCTGTCGGCGGTGTTCGTGCCCATGGCCTTCATGAGCGGATCGACCGGCGTCATCTATCGACAGTTCTCGGCCACCATCGTCTCAGCCATGGCGCTCTCGGTGTTGGTGGCCATCGTTCTTACGCCGGCGCTGTGCGCTGCCATGCTCAAGCCGACCGATACCGAACACAGCGGCAAGAAAGGCTTCTTCGGCTGGTTCAACCGCAACTTCGACCGCGGCAGTCACAAGTACCAAGGCGCGGTGCACGGCATCATTACGCGCCGCAAGCGTTTTATGGCGGTATTCGCGGTGCTGGTGGCGCTGTTGATCTGGGCCTTCCTGCGCATCCCCAGCTCGTTTCTACCCATGGAGGACCAAGGCGTACTGATGGCGCAAGTCCAGGCACCGGTCGGCGCAACTCAGCAACGCACCATGGAATCCATTCGACAGCTGGAGCAGTACTTCCTGGAAGAGGAAACCGAAGCCGTGGAATCGGTGTTCAGCGTCCAGGGCTTCAGCTTCGGCGGCAGCGGCCAGAATACCGGCATGGCCTTCATCAAGCTCAAGGACTGGGCCGAGCGCGAGACGGACGCGCTCAGTGCCAGCGCGGTAGCCGAACGCGCCATGGCTGCCTTGGGGCAGATACAAGATGCTCTCGCCTACGCCTTCTCGCCCCCGGCCATGCCGGAGCTTGGCACGGCCTCCGGCTATGTGTTCTATCTACAGGACAACGCCGGCTTAGGCCACGACGCCTTGATCGAGGCGCGCAACCAATTCCTGGGCGCCGCCGCCCAAAGCCCCTTGCTGGTCAACGTGCGCCCCAATGGGCTGGACGATACGCCGCAGTTCAACATCCAGGTCGACGTCGAGGAGGCCATGGCGCTCGGCCTGTCGCTCAGCGACATCAACACCACCCTGGCCACAGCCTGGGGCGGGCAGTACATCGACGACTTCATCGACCGCGGCCGCGTCAAACGGGTTTATGTCCAGGCCGATGCGCCGTACCGCATGGTCCCTAGGGATTTCAACCTTTGGTCGGTGCGCAACAACGAAGGCGAAATGGTGCCCTTCTCGGCCTTCGCCACTACCCAATGGGACTACGGCTCGCCCCGACTGGAGCGCTACGAAGGCGTGCCGGCGGTGCAAATCCAAGGCGAAGCGGCAGCAGGGATCAGTACCGGCGAGGCCATGGACGAAGTCGAGCGCCTAGTCGCGCAACTACCCGAGGGCATTGGTCTCGCCTGGACCGGCCTCTCCTATCAAGAGCGGCAAGCCGGCGCCCAGACGCCCATGCTCTACACGCTGTCCTTGCTCATCGTGTTCCTATGCCTGGCGGCGCTGTACGAGAGCTGGACCATTCCCACCGCCGTGCTGCTGGTCGCCCCGCTGGGCATCCTGGGCACGGTTCTGGCCGCCTCGCTGCGCGGCATGGAACGCGATATCTACTTCCAGGTGGCTATGCTCACCACGGTGGGCCTGACCAGCAAGAACGCCATTCTCATCGTGGCATTCGCCAAAGAGAACCTGGAACAGGGCATGGGACTGATCAAAGCCACCATGACCGCGGTGCGGGACCGCCTGCGCCCCATTCTCATGACCTCGCTCGCCTTCGGCTTGGGTGTGCTGCCGTTGGCCATTGCCACCGGCGCCGGCTCCGGCGCACAGAACTCCATCGGCACCGGCGTGCTCGGCGGCATGCTCGTCGGCACCCTGCTCGGCATTTTCTTCATCCCGCTGTTCTTCGTGGTGGTCGAAGTGCTGTTCGTGGGGCGTAAAGCGCGGGACAAGGCCATGACGCACGAGGGCGAAGAGGATACGCCCGACCGGTCCGGGCAGTGAACCCGCCCGGACCGGTCAGTCGTAGGTAGAAATCATAGGAAGCTCTGCCAGAACACCGCGCTCAAGCCGCCGCGGCCGGCAAGCCGAAGACTCGATCGAACGCCCAGGCGAATACGAAGTTGTAGATCAGGAAAAACAGCATCACGGCAAAGTTCAGCCAGAAGGCTTGCCACAGGCCGACCTCCATCCACCACGCGATGGTGGGAACGAGCAGAACGGCGAGGCCGCCTTCGAAGCCGATCGAATGCATGACACGCCGCAGGACACTGCGGCCGCGCTTCGCCTGACGCTTTTCCCAGGCCTCGAACAGAATGTTGAAGACGAGATTCCACAGCACGGCCAGCGTCGAGCACATCACCGCAAGAATACTCGAGTGGCCAAGATCGCGGCCGGACAGAAAGGAGAAGCCGTAGCTGGTGAGCAGAATGGCGATTCCCTCGAACAGCGTTACATAAACCACTCTGCGTTTGATGCCTTGCACTGCTTGCCAACCCTCATTGCGCGCCTGGAAACGAACCGGAGCCGCTAATGCGGCTCCGGCGGGGTTAGCTTAGACCATTTCGCTGCCGCTGTGTTTGGCGTGGCGATAGTCGCGAATAACAGCCGTGACGATGACCGCCAGCACGACAGCGGTCAAAGCCGGCCAAACCAGAATGTAGGCAGTCAAAGCGAATACATTCATATTCTTTCTCCCCTTCAGGAATTTGCGGGCACAGCGTCAACCGCCTCGCTCTCGGTCTCGTCGAAGTCCCCGACGCGCTCGCCGATCAAGCGGAAGTCAAACTCTTCGCGGTTGAGCAGCGTCAAGGCCACGCAAACGATGGAACTCGCTCCGTAAGCGACCAACGACGCCAACAGCACGGTGTACTCGCGCAGGAAACCGACGCCGTAGTACGTCAGCGCAAGACCGGCCAGGATGCCGACCACAACGCCGATGCGCTTGCCGAAGAAGCCGAAGCTCATCAGCCCCAGCACCACGCCACCGCCGATTCCGGCGATGGACTCGAAGAACACGGCTACGGGGCCGGTCATTTCAAGCCATTCAAAGCGCGCAATGCTGAACAACACCAAACCGACGATCACCGCCGCAGTAAAGGCCAGATTGCTGACCCGTCGCCAATACATGCTGGTGATAACCGGGAAGACGATGGCCCCCCAGACGCCGCCGACGAAGACCAGCATCACCAGGATGTCCAGCGCCATGCTCGCCATGATGACGCCGATGGTGGTGGCGATGATCATGGTCAGACGGCCGATGAACAGCATCTTGCGCGGATCCGCGTTGTTCTTGGCGATGTTCTTGCCGTAGACGTCGGTCATCATGATGGCGGACAGCGCCGTCAGATCAGAGTCCGCGGTGGACGACAGCGAACTGATCACCAGGATGAAGAACGCCGCAATCATCACTGGCGAGAGATAGGTCGAAACCACCTGTGGAATCAGGTTGTTGGCATCGCCGTTCATCGGCTCGATGCCGGCGATGGCGGCCAGCAGGCCGATCATGCCGAGGCCGATCACGATCGCGCCGTAACCGACCGTGGCGGTGAGGAAGGTCGGCTTGATCATGTCCTGGCGCACGGCGAACAGACGCTGAGAGATGGTCTGGTTGCCGATGGCATATGCGAGCACCGCGACGAAGTACGGCGCGCCCTGCTGGAAGAACGCCTCCTTCGAGAAGAAGTTCGACTGCTCGGCGGTGAGGTTGCCCATGTTCGCCATCAACATCTCAGGGCCGCCCATGGCATACAGCACCATCGGGATGATGACGACGGCAACCGCCATCATCGCGATGAGCTGAGCCATGTCGGTGAGGATGGACGCGCGGAAACCCGACCAGATGGTGTAGCTGAGCACCCCGACGGCCGCGATCAGCACGCCGGCCTGGAACGACAGCGGCGATAGCACGGCCACCAAGGCTCCGGCCGCGGTGAAGTTGACCATCAGGCTGATCATGCTGCCGATGACGTTGGAAAAGGCAAGGATCAGCTGACTGGAAGAACCATGCCGGGCGTGCACCACCTCGGCCAGGGTGTGAGCATTGGGAGCGAGCTTGCGGATACGGATGCCGAAGGGATAGATGAAGAGAATCATCAGCGCCCCCCAGAATCCGTAGTGAATCGGCCCTGACAGGCCGTAGGTGTAGCCGGAGGTCGCCGCGGCGTAAAAGGATGCGGCCCAGACCCAGGTGGCCGTCATGCTGGCGGCGGAAATACCGAAACCGACGCCGTGATTGGCCACCATGTAACCGTCGGCGTCCTCCTTGCTTTTGCCGATCATTAATGTCAGCAAAAATGTTCCAATATAAAACGCCGCTAATAAAGAAATCACCGTAACGGTGGAGAACTGGTACAGACCAGACTCAGTCATTTGCATCTCCTCGTTCTTGCAGCAGCAGGGCGAACCCTGAGGCAGCAGTGACGAAGGCCTTCCGCTGGCACGAAAAGAACCAAGACGCCGCTGTGGAACGGAGGCGTACGGGAGCAACCCGGAATCGAAATCGGCTCGACCGGCCTGGGAATTTGCGATTATTTTCCAGAACCGGTTTCTATAGGCCGACAGCCACCACTGCTTGCTGAAGCGGCATCAGCGCCACCTGAGCGAGCGGAAGCAGACGGTCTTGGCATGACTAGGGAAAACCTCTGAGCTTCCCCTAAACGAGTTGCGGCGTCGCGGATATTTGTTTTTCGTCTTACGACTTCTGACGCCGCAGTTTCACGGATCGAGATCCCCCGGATCCGTGAAAGCGGGGCAGTGTACCACAAGCGACATAGCCTTGCAGAACCTGAACCCGAAACCGCTGAAATCGCGCTTGAACTTCGCCGTTTGGGCCTCCATGGTTCACTGTCACATAGCCGATATTCTGTTGCAAAATGCCGTTTTCGCTGGCTAGATAAGCTCGGCAGGACTCCCGAACTTCGCCCCGCGCGCCGCCATTCGCGAAGGCGCGCACGGGCATCGTTGGCAGGAATAAAAGATGGAACTTGATCCGGTAATCCTCTCGCGCATTCAGTTCGCGTTCGTCGTCTCGTTTCACATCCTGTTTCCGGCCTTCACGATCGGGTTAGCCTCTTTCATCGCGGTGCTCGAGACCCTCTGGGCGTCGACCAACCGCGAGGTCTTCATCCGCCTGTCGCAGTTCTGGACCAAGATTTTCGCGGTGTCCTTCGCCATGGGCGTGGTCTCGGGCATCGTCATGTCCTTCCAGTTCGGCACCAATTGGAGCCGCTTCTCAGACATTGCCGGAAACGTGGTCGGGCCGTTGATGGGCTACGAAGTGATTACCGCGTTCTTCCTCGAAGCCACCTTCCTCGGCATCCTGCTGTTCGGGCGCAACCGCGTCCCGCGCCCGGTCCACGTGTTCTCCAGCTACATGGTCGCGATCGGCACCTTGTTTTCAGCGTTCTGGATTCTGTCCGCCAACAGCTGGATGCAGACGCCGGCCGGCGCCGAACTGGTGGACGGCCGCTTCGTCGTCACCGACTGGTGGGCGGCTATTTTTAACCCTTCCTTCCCCTACCGCTTCGCCCATATGGTCGCGGCCTGCTACCTCACCACCGCGTTCGTGGTAATCGGCGTCAGCGCCTGGTACCTGCGCCATAAGCGCCACGAGGACACCGCCCGCACCGCCTTTTCCATGGGGCTGGGCCTGGTGGCCATCCTGGCACCGCTGCAGCTCATCATCGGCGACCTGCACGGGCTCAACACCTTTGAGCACCAACCGGCCAAAGTCGCCGCCATGGAAGGGCATTGGGAGACGCAGGAAGGCGCGCCGATGATCGTGTTCGGCATACCCGATGAAGAGCGGGAGATGAACCATGCCGAGATCAAGATTCCATTGCTCGGCAGCCTCATCCTCACCCATGAAGCCATGGGCGAAGTGCGGGGGCTGAAAGCTTGGCCGAAAGACGAGCGACCGCCTGTGGCCATCGTGTTCTATGCCTTCCGCATCATGGTGGGGCTGGGCTTTTTGATGATAGGCGTCGGCCTGTACAGCCTGCTGTTGCGCAAACGCGGCCGGCTGTACGACAGCCCCGGCTTCCTGAGACTCTGCACCTGGTGCCTGCCCATCGGCTTCATTGCGCTGCTTGCCGGCTGGTTCACAACCGAAATTGGCCGCCAACCCTGGATCGTTTACGGTTTCCTGCGCACCTCGGACGCCACCTCCCCGGCCTTGACCGGCGGTAACGTACTGTCTTCTTTACTGATCTACGCCGTGGTCTACACAGTGATCTTCGGCGCCGGGATTTACTACCTGTATCGCATCGTGCGGTCCGGCCCCGGCGAAGGCGGGCTGTTCGGCGGGCTCATCAGCGGCAAGCGGCCGCTATCGGCGCCCGACGTACGGATGGAGGGCGAATAATGGAAACCTACCTTCCTCTGATTTGGGCCGGCATCATCGGCCTGGGCGTATTCATGTACGTCCTGATGGACGGCTTCGATCTCGGCATTGGCATTCTGTTTCCCTTCGCCGAGAGCGAGGAGGAACGCGACGTGATGATGAACACCGTTGCGCCGGTCTGGGACGGTAACGAAACTTGGCTGGTGCTGGGCGGTGGCGGCTTGCTCGCCGTGTTCCCGCTGGCTTACGCCATCATCATGCCGGCCTTGTACTTCCCCATCCTGATCATGCTGATCGCGCTGATCTTTCGCGGCGTCGCTTTCGAGTTCCGCTTCAAGAGCGATCACAAACGACTGTGGGGCGTCGCCTTCTGGTTCGGCTCTACGCTTGCGACCTTCTCGCAAGGCTTGGTTCTAGGCGGTTTCATCCAGGGCTTCGAGGTGGAAGGCCGCAACTTCGTCGGTGGCGCCTTCGACTGGTTCTCCTGGTTCAGCGTCGTGATTGGCTTGGCGCTGGTGGCCGGTTATGGGCTGCTGGGCGCAACCTGGCTCATCCTCAAGACGGAGGGCGAGACGCAGGATCGCTTCTATCGCTTGGCACGGCCGCTGCTGGTCGCCATGATCGCTTTCATCATCATCGTCAGCATCTGGACGCCGTTGAACTATCAGGAAATTGCGGATCGCTGGTTCAGCTGGCCCAACATTCTTTTCGTAGCACCGGTTCCGATACTGACAGCCGGCGTCGCGCTGGCGCTGATCAACGCCTTGGCCAAACGCAAGGAAGTCCAGCCTTTCGTGCTGTCGCTAGGCTTATTCCTGCTGGGCTACCTGGGCCTCGGTATCAGTTTCTGGCCGAACGTTGTACCGCCCGACATCACGGTTTGGGAAGCAGCCGCGGCCCATAACTCGCAGTTCCTGCTCCTGGTCGGAGTCATCATCCTGCTGCCTTTCATCCTGTTCTACACCGGCTATTCCTACTTTGTTTTCCGCGGCAAAGTGCGAGCCGGCGAAGGCTATCATTGAGGCTCCCGCGCCGAGGCCGCGGCAGCGTGCGCTGTCGCGGCCTCGGCTGCATTGTCACCCCGCTCCCGCCCCCTCACTTAACCTGGGTCATGTTGCGCGCTCTCGGATCGCCTTAAGCTACTGGGACCCCTTAACGTTTTGAATCATGTAACAGGTCATCATGCCGACATCGCAGCGCACTCCCAAAGCCGACCCGCCCGAAGTCAATGGCAAGAGCAGCGAGAGTTTGCCGCCGCGCCGCACCTGGGCCAGCTTTTTGCTGTTGCTGCTCGCAAACTACCTGCTCGTGCGTTTTCTCATCCTGGGGCCGGAACAAGTTACGGTCGTGCCATACACGGTGTTCAAGCAGCAGGTGGTCGCCGGCAACGTCGATGCTGTCTATAACCGCGGCGAGACCGTGGAGGGCCGGTTCGAGAACCCGGTAACCTGGCAGCCGCCCGTGCGCGGCGACGGCAGCCGCCCGGAGGCGGTGACTGTTACCGACTTCGAAACCATCCTGCCCTACTTCCTCGACCCGGGACTCGAGCAGCTGTTGATCGACAACCAGGTCGAGATCCGCGCCGAGCCCATCCAAACCGGCCCCAGCACGCTGTGGACGCTGGTGTTCGGCCTCGGGCCGGCCTTTCTTATCATCGGGTTTTACTTCTGGCTGTTCCGCCGCGCATCCCGCCAGGGCGGACTTGGCGCCGGCATGATGGGCATGGGCAAGAGCAAGGCCCGGCGCTTCGACCTGGAGGCGGAGGCCAAAGTCACCTTCGAGGATGTCGCCGGCATCGACGAAGCCGAGAACGAGCTGGTCGAAATCGTGGATTTCCTCAAAGCCCCGGAGAAGTACACCCGGCTCGGCGGCACCGCGCCCAAGGGTGTGCTGCTGGTCGGCGCGCCGGGCACCGGCAAGACGCTGCTAGCCAAGGCAGTCGCGGGTGAAGCCGGTGTGCCCTTCTTCTCGGTCAGCGCGGCCGAGTTCGTGGAAATGATCGTCGGCGTGGGCGCAGCGCGCGTGCGCGATTTATTCAAACAGGCGCGCGAAGCCGCGCCGGCTATCATCTTCATTGACGAGATCGACGCCGTGGGTCGCGCCCGCGGCCAGGTCGCCATTGGCGGTGCCAGCGAACAGGAGCAAACGCTCAATCAGATCCTCACCGAGATGGACGGCTTCTCCAGCCGCGAAGGCGTCATCGTGCTGGCGGCGACCAACCAACCGGACGTGCTCGACAAGGCGCTGTTGCGCCCAGGCCGCTTCGACCGACGCGTCGTCGTCAACCTCCCGGACAAGACCGGCCGCAAGGCGATTCTGGAAGTACACACGCGCGACGTGCCGCTCGCCGCCGACGTGGATCTACGCGAGATAGCCGCGAACACGCCGGGCTTCAGCGGCGCCGATATCCGCAACCTCGTCAATGAAGCGGCCTTGCTGGCTGCGCGGCGAGAACAGAATGTGGTCCATACCAAGGACTTCAACGACGCGCTGGAGAAGATCCTGCTCGGCCCCGAGCGCCCCATCTTGCTGAGTCAGGCCGACCGCGAACGCATTGCTTACCATGAGAGCGGCCATGCCGTTCTCGGTTTGCTGGTGCCGGGGGCGGACCCTGTACACCGCGTTACCATCGTGCCGCGCGGCCAGGCCTTGGGCGTCACCTATCAGCGCCCGCAAACCGACCGCTACAACTATCCTGAGGAATACCTGCGCGCCCGGATCATCGGCATGCTGGGCGGACGCGCGGCGGAGGAAGTGGTCTACGGAACCCGCACCACCGGCGCCGAAAACGATATTGAACAGGCCACGCAAATGGCGCGCGGCATGGTCACGCGCTGGGGCATGAGCGACAAGCTCGGCCTGGTGCAGCTCGCGCCGAAGCAAAACCCTTATCTCGGCATCAGTTACGGTAACGATGCCCCTGTCAGCGAGGAAACCGCGCGCCTCATCGACGCCGAAGTTCGCCGCATCATCGACGAGAGCTACACGGAGGCCAAACGCTTACTGCAAGAGCACCGCGCCCGACTCGATGCTCTAGTCGCCGCCCTGCTCGAGCGCGATACACTGGACGAACAGGAAATCCTGGAGGTCACTGGCCTGCCGCCGGCGCCACCCCTGGAGAGCCGGCCCTTGCAGCAGTAAATGCGCTTGCGGGCAAGCAAGCGCAAACCCGGGCGGCACGGAGTAATAAGCGCTCCGCGGGAGGAGCAGCCTCGCTGCGTCGCACGTTCTCGGTGGCTGCCCGCGTCAGGCGCCCATCAATTTGCTGCGGAAGATGAAGAACACCGCCCCCAGTATGCACAGGGCCGCCCATAGATAATCGAGCTTGAGCGGCTCTTTCATGTAGAAGAAGGCGAAGGGGACGAATATGGTCAAGGTGATCGCTTCTTGCAGGATCTTGAGCTGCGCCACGGAGAGCACGGTATAGCCGATGCGGTTTGCAGGCACTTGCAGCAGGTACTCGAACAGGGCAACGCCCCAACTCAGTAGCGCGGCGACGATCCAGGGCTTTTGGTTCAACTCTTTGAGGTGGGCGTACCAGGCGAAGGTCATGAAGATATTGCTCATCGAGAGCAATAGGATGGTCAACCAAATTGCGCGCATAGGTTCGTATCGTGCCCGATGAGATTCAGAATCGCCGCGTGTCCGCACTCGGCTCCCGCGACGGCAATAGTGCGTCAAGCGCATATGCTTGTACATTGGCGGATTGCACGCTGCGCGGTAATGCGCCGCGAATCGCGCGCAAGCCTACTTCGCCGTCCCCTCGGAGTTCCACGAACTAACTATGCGCATGATTGCCGGCCGTTTGAAACGCTTGCTGCCCTGGCTCCCGCTCGTCTCGACGCGGAGCTTGCGCGGCGACTTCATGGCCGGGCTTACCGGTGCCGTGATCGTGCTGCCCCAGGGCATCGCATACGCGATGATCGCCGGGCTGCCGCCGCAGTACGGCCTGTACACCGCTATCGTGCTGCCCATCGTTGCGGGGTTGCTTGGTTCCTCGCGGCACATGGTATCGGGTCCGGTAGCGCCGAACTCGGTGCTAGTAGCGAGCGTTCTGGCAGGGCTTGCAGCCGCTGGCAGCAGCGAGTATATCGCCCTTGCCGTCACCCTCGCCTTTCTCTGCGGGCTGTTCCAGGTCGCTTTCGGGCTCGCCCGGCTGGGCATGCTGGTCAATTTCATTTCCAACACGGTCGTGGTCGGTTTCACTGCCGCGGCAGCGCTCACCATCGTCGCAAGCCAATGGAACAGCTTGCTCGGGCTGCCGGCCGGAAGTCCCCACGGCTGGGCCGCCCTGGAACACGCCTTCGCGCCCGAAAATCTGAGCCGAACCCTGGCCGGACTGGGCTTGTTTACCCTCACTGTCGCAGTCTACGTGTTGATCAAGCGGCTGCGGCCACGCTGGCCGGCGCTACTGATCAGCATGCTAGCCGCCGGCGCCGTCGCTTGGCTGCTAGCAGCGCCGCGCTCGGGCGTTCCCATGGTCGGCGCTATGCCGGCATCCCTGCCGCCCCTATCGACCCCGGTGCTGTCGCTCACCATGCTTCGCGAGCTAGTGCCCGGCGCCTTGGCCGTGGCGACGCTCGGACTAATCCAGGCCATTTCCGTTTCGCGCGCCATCGCCACCCGTAGCCGGCAGCCCTTGGACAGTAACCGAGAGTTCATCGGCCAAGGGGCATCCAACATGGTGGGCAGCTTTTTTTCCTGCTACCCGGGCTCCGGCTCGCTTACCCGCTCGGGCCTGAACTATGAAGCCGGCGCAAGCACGCCCTTGGCCGGCGTGTTCGCCTCCGTCGTTCTTGCCCTCATCCTGATCAGCATCCCCGGCGTGAGCGCCTACTTGCCCATTCCGGTGGTCGCCGGCGTCATCGTCGTCATTGCCTGGGGCTTGTTCGATTTCGCCGCCATCCGCCGCATTCTCCGCTACAGCCGCGAGGAAACGGTGGTGCTCGTCGCTACCTTCCTGGCCGGCTTGGTGGTGAGCCTGGAGTTCTCCATTGCGATCGGCGTGCTGCTGTCACTGGTGTTCTATCTGCGGCAGGTCTCCCACCCTCGCGTGGTGCCGGTTGCCCCGCACCCCGACCGTCCGGGCCAAGGCCTGCGCAACGCCGTCAAACACGAGCTGCCCGAGTTCCCCGAACTGCGCATCCTCCGCATCGACGGCTCCTTGTTTTTCGGCGCCGTCGATCACGTCGAGCGCGCGCTGCAACAACAAACCGCGGAAGATCGTAGCAAGCGCGTGCTGCTGGTCTGCAACGCCGTCAACCTGATCGACATGGCCGGCGCCGAGATGCTGATCCGCGAAGCCGAACGCCTCCAGGCTGCCGGTGGCGCGCTCTACCTCTCCGGCCTGCGCGATCAGCCGCGGCGCATGCTCGATCGGATGCGCGAGGGCACGGCACTCACCGACGAATACCTGTTCGGCGACCCGACCCTGGCGCTGACGGCGCTGCTGCCGGATTGGCGGGAGCGGACACGCGCCGCCGCTCTTGCGGTCGATGAAGATTGAGCCCCAGTTCAGAAGATGAGTCCGAGTCTGGTAGAGAAGCTGCGCGCTGCAGCTCTGGCGGGAGAATGGACGGTGCGCTCGCTCAAGCATTACTTAGGCATTGCCGCCGGTCATGCGCTCGGCGTGCTCCTGCTGGCGGCGTTCCCACCCGACGCTGCCAGCGCAATCCGCTGCGGCGGCAGCCTCGTTTCCGAAGGCGACCGCCCGTACGACCTCATCGCGGTATGCGGCGCACCGGATTATAAGGAGGAAATTCCCGGCACCTTCGTCGCCGGCATCGGCCCCATCGACAACGAAGAACGCTGGTACTACAACTTCGGACCGCGCGAGTTTATCCGCCAGGCGCGCATCCGCAACGGCCGCATCGTCTCCATCGACACCTTGGGCTATGGCTTTTCGCCTTCGATACAGGGCCGATGCGATGCCGACGCGTTGCGCTCCCGCATGTCCGGCTTCGAGCTGATCACCCGCTGCGGCGAGCCGGTGTATAAAGACCGCCGCATCCGCGTTCTGCCATCACGCTACCCCTATGTGAATGTCGTTGTTATTGACGAATGGACCTACGACTTCGGGCCAGGCCGTTTCGTGCGCATCGTGACGCTGGTGGACGGCGAGGTCGAAGACGTGGAAACAGGGCGACGACGCTAAGGCGGGCGTGCTGCCCGCCCTGCCGCGCCTTCACCGCTCGGTTTCCGGGGGCGCCGGCCGCACACCCGGCACACGCTTACCGCTGCATTTCCAGGTAGTCCAGCACCAGCGCGGTCATGGCAGTCACGCCGATGGGCAATGCGGATTCGTCGGCGTAGAACTTGGGCGAGTGATTGGGATAGGGCGTACGGCCCTCCGGCACCACGCCGATGAAGAAGTACAGGCCCGGCACTTCTTCGGCAAAGAAGGCGAAATCCTCGGACGCCATGGATTGATTGGCTTCCGCGAAGCCATCACCACCGACCCGCTGCAGCGTGGGCGTCATCATGCGCGTCAGCTCGGCGTTGTTAATGGTCGCGGGATAGCCGCGCTCGATGCTGACATCCGCCGTGGCACCGGCGCTTTCGGCAATGTTTGTGACGGTCCGTTCGATCAACTCATGGATCCGCTCGCGCGTACCCGGATCGAAGGTACGAATCGTGCCTTCCATTTCCACCTGGTCCGGCACAATGTTGCTGCGGACCCCGCCGTGAATGGAGCCGAGCGAAATGACCGTAGGCGTTTTGGTTACATCGAGCTGGCGCGAAGGAATCGTCTGCAAGGCATTGACGATTTGACTCGACACCACGATGGGATCGACGCCGTTCCAGGGCATGCCGCCGTGGGTTTGCGCGCCGTTGACGGTGATCTTCAAGGTGTCCGATGAGGCCGCGATGCCTTCCGAGCGTATCCCGACGTAGCCAACCGGCATCGCCATGACGTGCAGGGCAAACATGGCATCGGGCTGGAGCTCGTCGAAAATACCTTCCTTCAGCATCAGCTCGGCACCGCCCTCCTCGCCTTCCGGTGCGCCCTCCTCGGCCGGCTGAAAAACGAACATCACGGTGCCCGACAGCTGCTCCTTCATGCCCGCCAGGACTTCAGCCACGCCCATGAGAATAGCGACATGGTTGTCATGGCCGCAGGCATGCGCGACGCCGGTTTCCACGCCGTTGTACTCGGTTCGAACCTTGGAAGCGAAAGGCAGGTCGACTTGCTCCGTAACCGGCAAGGCATCCATGTCCGCCCGCAGCCCGATAACTGGGCCGTTCTTAGCACCACGCAGTATGCCAACCACGCCGGTATGGGCGATTTCGGTCTTCACCTCCAACCCCAGCGAGCGAAGATGCTCGGCCACCAGCTTGGAAGTACGAAACTCACGATTACCGAGTTCAGGGTGCTCATGGATGTCGCGCCGCCAGTCGACGACCTTGGGCATGACCGCGTCGATTGCGCTTTGTACTTCCGCAGGCACAGCCGGCTCTGCCGCCACGGGCGACGCCACCATCGCCAGCCCCAACAGCATGCCGACAGCAGCCGCATGCCTGATAGCCTTGAGTCTCTTCATCGATGCACCCCGTAATCGGCCGCCTCAACACCACGCCGCTGCAGCCATGGCCCGTGGATACTGCTGTGTAGTTGGGGTGGAGCGGAGCACTACCAATACATCTGTGCCTGGCGCACCTGAGAGGGATGGCTGCTTAGTAACGTCGCCCCCGGCGATTGCGCTGTAGCACGCCATGGCGGTCTCGCCCTTAGCGGCCAGGGGCCGCTCATACAGGTGTTCTTTCTGGACTTCCCGCAGGAGCAGCGCCTCGCCGCGACTTTCGGAACCGCGGCGGTCGCAGCGGAGCTGCCGCACCGTCCATTACCAACGAATGATATGATGCTCAGCCCAACAAAACGCTTCTAACGATCTTAGGATTGACCGCCATCAACCAGACCACGCTAATCAAGGCCGTGCTGCTCCTTGCCAGCAGTCTAACCGTACTGGCAAGCGCCATCATCGCCCCTTCGCTGCCCGAGATGAGCGGTCACTTCACGGCTCGCTCGGATGTCCTGATCAAGCTGATTCTGACCATGCCGGCGCTGTTCATCGCCTTGACCGGCACCCTGCTTGGTCATTTGGCGGACCGCCTGGGGCGAAAAGCGCTCTTGTTGGGAGCGCTGCTGCTATACGGCATCGCGGGCTTCAGCGGCTACTTCATCGACAACCTGACACTGCTGCTGCTCAGCCGGGCGGCTTTGGGCATCGCGGTGGCCGGAATCATGAGCACCAGCACCACGCTGATCGGCGACTACTTCCCCCCAGACGAACAGGCCAAGTTCCTAGGGCTGCAAGGCAGCTTCATGGCCATGGGCGGCATCGTCTTCCTCAACCTGGGCGGCATGCTCGCCGAGTGGCACTGGCGCGGCCCCTTTCTCGTCTACCTGTTCAGTATCGTGCTGCTACCGATAGCCATGTATGCGCTCTACGAACCGGCGCGTCACGCGGGCCACAGCTCGGAAGAGGCGCAGGCGAATGCGCCCATCAACCGCCGCCTTACCGCGCTGATCTACTTCATCTCGTTCATGGGCATGCTGCTGCTTTACGTCGTGCCGACCCAATTGCCTTTCCTGCTCGCCGAGCAAGCCAAAGTCGGCAGCGCCGCCGTAGGCTTCGCCATCTCCAGCGGCCCCATCACCACGGCGCTGTTCGCTTTCTTCTATGGCCGACTCAAGCCCTACTTTTCTTTTGCCACCTTGTATGCAATCGGCTTTGCCACGCTCGGTATCGGCTACGCCATCGTCGGCCTCAGCGGCAGCTATGCCATGGCTGTCGCGGGCGTAGCGATAAACGGCATTGGTCTGGGGCTGATCCTGCCTAACGGCAGTGTCTGGCTGATGCGCATCACGCCGGCGCGCGCGCGCGGGCGCATCCTCGGCGGCTACACCTCGCTGCTCTTCCTCGGGCAGTTCCTCTCGCCGATCGCGGTCGCGCCGCTTGCCCGAGCGCTTCCCAGCCTGGGCAGCGTTTTCGAGGTCATGGGCGGCGTGGCACTCGTTCTGGCCCTTGCCCTGGGCGCCGCAAGTCGGATGAGCCGTCGCCGCGGCACAGCCTGATCCACATCAAGAGCCCTCCCGGCTTTTCACAGCATCATTGTGGATAGCCGGCATCTATGGTGTCGGCGCCGGAAGGTCTTTGAGGCTAATCGAGTGAGCGAACAGCGGCACCCTGGAAAGCGCCTGCGGCGGGCAAGTCCTGGGCTCATCATCGGCATCGTCATCCTGCTGCTGGTCGGCCTATGGGGGCTGCTGGCCGCCATCCTGACGTACAATCGCCAAGCCACGCTCACCGCAGCCGAGGTCAGCGCCGGAAACCTCGCTCAGGCTTTCGAGGCGCATGTGCTCCGTACCGTGAAAGCCGTGGACCACGTTCTGCTCATCCTGCGCAAGGACTGGCAGCACGGGGCGGCGATGTTCTTCGAGGAAGTTCGCGCTCTTCAGGATGTCTATGAACCCGACCTACTGCTCCAGGTTGCGGTCATCGGGCCCGACGGACGCCTGCTGGTGAGCAACCTGCAAAGCTTCGATCAGGCCCAGGCGGTCGACCTGAGCGACCGGGAGCATTTTCGCGCGCACCTGCATAGCCGCGACGACAGACTGTTCATCAGTAAGCCGCTGCACGGGCGCGTTTCCGGACAAACCACCATTCAATTCACGCGCCGCATCACCAATCCGCGCGGTGAGTTCGGCGGCGTCCTGGTGGTTTCACTGTCGCCCGATTATTTTGGCGATTTCTTCAGCACCATCGACGTCGGTAAACTCGGCGCCATTACCCTAGCCGGGCTGGATGGGGTCATACGCGCACGCGCGAGCCGCGCCAGCGATGCCGATAAGGCGCATCGCCTGCTCGCGACCGATTGCCCCTGCTTCCACGATGTCGCCTACCAGGGAATCTACCGGAATATCTGCTCGGTCGACGGCATCGAGCGCATCGTTGCCTACCGCCGCCTGGATGACTACCCGCTAGTCGTTCAAGTAGGCCTGGCCAGCGAAGAGGTGCTCGAGCGCCACTACGGCTGGCGGCGCAGCCTCATACTGTGGACTGCAACCCTCTCGGTTCTACTGCTGCTTGCTGCCGTCGCTTTAGCGCGCTCGCTGCGGGTGCAGGAGTGCTATCGCAGCTCACTGCAGCGGGAAGCGCGCCGCCTGGAAGCCGCGAATGCGAGCCTCGCCAAGAGCGAAACCAAGCTCCGCTTTGCCAACGACCGCTTGCGCTTGCTCAACCACATCGCACTGCTGCGGGGCGACAGCGCTCGGCAGCGGATTCAGACTGCACTGCAGCTAGGAGCGGAGCACCTGGGCGTGGAGTTCGGCTTCATCGGCCGAACCGACGGCTCTGAAATCGTGCTCGAACAGTGCATAGGGCCCGCCACCGCGTCGGTCCGTGAAGGTGCGCGCCTAGCGTACGACCGCAGCTACTGCGCCCGCACCATCGCGCTGGGCGATGCCCTCGCCATCAGCAATACCGGCAAAGCGCGGGACCCTGCGTTACCCGAGCGTCCCGCCATCGACCTCGGATGCTATATCGGCGTGCCGCTGACGCTACGCGGCACGCCCTACGGCACGCTCTGCTTCGGCAGTAACGCGCCTTATCCCCGTGCCTTCGACAACAACGATCTCGAGTTCATGCGCTTGTTGGGCCGCTGGGCCAGCGATCTGCTGAGCAAGGAAGCCACTGAGGCGGAATTGCGCCGGCTCGCCACTACAGACCCCTTGACCGGCGTCTCGAATCGGCGCCATTTCAAGCAGGTCGCCGAGTGTGAGATAGCGCGCGCGCGGCGCTACTGCCGCCCCCTGTCGCTCGTCATGTTCGACATCGACCACTTCAAGCGCATCAATGACCGCTTCGGCCACCAAGCAGGCGACGGTGCGCTGGTTGCGCTGACACGGACTTGCGCCAATACGCTACGCGACAGCGACGTGCTCGGCCGCCTCGGCGGCGAGGAGTTCGCTGTCTTACTCACCGAAACCGACACCGTCGGCGCCCTTACCATCGCCGAGCGCCTGAGGCAGACCGTGGCCGCGCTGACTGTGCCGGTGGGCGAGGACATCATTCGCTTTACCATCAGCCTCGGCATCAGCGAATTGGAAAGCGAGGAAACACTTGACGATCTGCTCCGCCGAGCCGATCAAGCGCTCTACCGAGCCAAGCAACAAGGACGAAATCGCGCCGTTAACGCCTGAACTTCGTTAGAATCTGCGCCACGGCGGGTAATGGTAAAGAAGACTGGACCGGATGGACTTCATTTTCATGCTGACGCGGGAGGACCGTACGGTACCCGAGTGCCTTGCGCTCTTGGACCTCATCGCCCCGCTGCAGCTCGGCCACATCGGCTTCAAGGATATCGGCGTCGACGCCGACACGCTGCGCCGGCTCAACCGCCGCATCAAGGATGCGGGCGCGCTGAGCTACATGGAAATCGTCAGCGAGAACCCGGACGACTGCCTGCGAGCCGCACGTCTTGCCGCCGACATCGGCGTAGACCGCCTGCTCGGCGGCACCGATCCCGAAGCGGTGCTCGCCGCAACCGCCGGCAGCGCGCTGGAATACTACCCTTTCCCCGGCCGACCCTACGGTCATCCGACCCGCCTAGGCGGCACGCCCGAACTCATTGCCGAGCATTGCCGGCGCTTTCTCGCGGCCGGCTGTCACGGTGCTGATTTGCTTGCCTACCGCGCCACCGAGGCCGATCCGCTCGCCCTCGTGCAGGCCGCGCGGCAGGCATTGGGCCAAGCGCGGCTCATCGTGGCTGGGAGCGTAGACTCCGTCGAGCGCATCCGCGCCCTCGCCAAGGCGGGGGCGGATGCGCTTACGGTGGGATCGGCGGCGTTCGAGGGCAGCTTCTCAGCAGGTGATCTGCTGCAGCAATTACAGGCAGCGCGCGCTGCCTGTAACGAGGCCCGCTGACAGCGGCGCGAGGCCGGGGCGCGCGTTCAGGCCTCTTCGGCTTCGTAACGCCTCAGCAGTTTCGCTGCTTCGTCGGCGAACTCATCACGCAGTTCAGGCGGCCCAAGCACTTCCACCTGAGCTCCGAATCCTTTTAGCCACCAGCGCAGCTGCAGCGTGTCGGCAACGGTCGCGGTAAGGCGCACGCGGTCGTCGCTAGCACGGCTCAGCTGCTGATCTTCGCTGACTTTGAGCTCGTAGAGGTGAGCGGCTGCTTCGGGTTCGAACAACACTTCGAGCACCAAGGTCTCACCGGCCGGTACATCGAATGCGTTGTTGCGGATGTAGCTGTCCAGCGAAAAGCCTTCCGGCACCGTGACGCCCTGCTCCGGCAGCGGCTCTGCGCTCTCCATGCGGTGCAGAACGAGCTGACGCAGGTCGGTGTAATCGAAAAGCGTACACACGAGGTAGATAAGCCCGTTGCGGTAAACCAGCCCCAGCGGATTGACGAGGTATTCGCTCGCCTTGTCGCTGCCACGCGCTCGGTACACGGCGCGAAAGCGATGTTCCTCGAGCAAGGACTGGTAGACCACCTCCAGCACCTCCGAGCAAACGTCAGGCGGGATGAGAGGCTGGCCCCGCGGTAGGAAGCGCACCTTCTCAGGCCACTGACGCAGCGGCACATTAGCCTCGGTCAGCACCTGTTCGGCGCGGCGCATGTGCGGAGACAGCGCATCCAGCGTGGTCGGCGGCATGAGCGGCTCGAGAAAGGCCTGCGCCAGCTTGAAGGTGAGCGCGGTCGGCATGTCCATGGACGGCACGTCCATGGCTTGCGCGTCACGCGCATAACGCCAACCATAAGGCCGGTTACGCTCGTCGGCTTCGATCGGAAAAATCCGACTCAGCTTGATGAGGTCGCGCTGCACGGAGCGCTCCGAAATGTTGAAGCCCTGCTGCGCCAGCTGCTGTTGCAGCTCCTGTGCCGTGGCTTTGCGATACCGCGGCACGGCCTTCAACAGGGCCCACTGACGTAGAATCGTGTCGCCGGACATGTAGCGATCTCTTATTTTAGTTGCTCGGCTTTAAGCTAGCCTAGCCGCGCGCACTTACATTTACCTTACAAGGCCTCCGGGCACTCCCCGCTGCGCTCCCCGATACTCGCCGGCCAAGCCCGACCTCGCTAAGGTAAGCAGACTCTCAGTGTCAGTTCGGACCAGCATGAAACCTTTGCCTCGTTCCTTCTACACCCGCGTCGATGTCGCCCAAATCGCCCGTGAACTGCTGGGCAAGTACCTATTCACCCGCATCGACGGTCGCCTCTGCGGCGGCATCATCGTCGAAACCGAGGCTTATAGCGGCCAAAACGACCGGGCCTGCCACTCTAACGGCGGCCGCCGCACGCGTCGCACGGAAGTGATGTACCAGCGTGGCGGCCTAGCCTATGTCTACCTGTCCTACGGCATACACCATCTCTTCAACATCGTGACCAACGAAGAGAACTACGCCGACGCCGTGCTCATACGCGGCCTTGAGCCGCGCGAAGGCATCGCCTGGATGCTGGAGCGGCGTAGCCTTGCCGAAGCCGAGCCGCGTGTTAGCGCCGGCCCCGGCGTCCTGAGCCAAGCCCTGGGTATCGGTCGCGAGCACTACGGGGAAGATCTGTGCGGGAGCACCATCTGGGTTGAAGACCGCGGCCTGGAAGTCGCGGACGACATGATCGAAACCGGGCCCCGGGTCGGGGTCGCCTATGCTGGGGAAGATGCTCATCGCCCCTGGCGCTTCAGCGTGCGGGGCAATGCCTGGGTCAGCCGCGCCAGGCCGCGTTACGACTGAATCGTTCTCGAGCACTCGCCAAGCCCCGAGCAGCTCGCTATGGCCCAGCGGTAAAAAACTGTTACTGTTCCCCCTCTTAGACTCTCAGACGCGCCTTGCCCTTGCCGCTGGATTGCGGCTTTTGCCCTGTAGGAAGGAATCTCAACGGGTACAATAGCGTCACGAATTCCCGCCGTCCGAAGGGCGGTCTTCCGGTCATTATTCATGAAGAACCGACCGGTGACATTGCTTTAGAACAGAGGATTGAAATGCCTTCCGCTACGACCGAATCGCAAATGGAGACCAACACGCTGGAAACTCGCCCTTCCCGCGAGGCAGCCGAGGAAGCGGTGCGCACTCTGCTGCGCTGGGCGGGCGACGACCCAAACCGTGAGGGCCTCCTCGATACGCCTGCCCGCGTCGTGCGTGCCTATGAGGAATTCTTTGCCGGCTACGCGCAGGATCCTGCGGAGATCTTGGCCAGAACGTTTTCGGAAGTGGAAGGCTACGATGAGATGGTCGTCATGACCGATATCCGCTTCGAGAGTCATTGCGAGCACCATATGGCGCCGATCATCGGCAAGGCACACATCGGCTATCTACCCAGCAAGCGGGTAGTCGGCATATCCAAGCTCGCTCGCCTGGTGGACATTTACGCCAAGCGCCTGCAGATCCAGGAGAAGATGACGGCGCAAATCGCCGACACGCTACAGGAAGTCCTGCAGCCTCAGGGCGTGGCCGTGGTTATCGAGGCATCTCATCAGTGCATGACCACGCGCGGCGTGCACAAGCCCGGCACCAATCTGGTGACGAGCCGCATGCTCGGCGCCTTCCGCACCAACGGGGAGACGCGGCGGGAGTTCCTGTCCATCATCGGCCGCACAGGAACCGGGAGCCTCACCAATACCTGATGGCGCTTGGCGACTCAGCGAGCGGCGGCAAGGCTTCCGCTCGCACCTTAATCAACAACATCGATCGTTTCGGCTTATCAAGGAAGGCGTTCAGTGACCGAGAATAAAGCAGCGCTGGTAACCGGCGGCGCAACACGTGTCGGGCGCTTCTTCGCAACCCATCTCGCCAAGCGCGGCTACGACATCGCGCTCCACTACAACAGCTCCGAAGGCCCTGCCGCCGAGGCGGCCGCGGAGATCCGCGCGCTCGGTCGCCAATGCGAAACGATCCGCTGCGACTTCCGCCAAGGCGACGTGGAAAACCTTATACCGCAAGCCCGCAGCCGCTTTCCGCACCTTAGCCTGCTGGTAAACAGCGCCTCCGCCTACACGCCGGCCGAGATCGTCGACACCGACCTCGCCATGCTGCAAGAGCAGTTTGCGATCAACTTTTTCGCACCCTTCCTGCTTACGAAGGCCTTCGCTCGAGCCGTGAGCGCGGGTGAAGTGGTCAACATCCTCGACAACAAGATCGTCTACCAGCAGCATGCTTATGCGGCGTATCTGCTATCGAAGAAAGCCTTCTCGGAGTTCACGCGCATGGCCGCAGTAGAGTTGGCGCCTGCCATACGGGTCAACGCCATCGCGCCCGGCGTCATCTTGCCCGCCGAGGTGCGCACCAGCGATTACCTGGAGTGGCGCCGGGACGGCATTCCCCTCAAGCGCCAAGGCGCCATCGAGGAACTCGGCCAGGCGCTAGACTACCTGCTTGAGAACCGTTTCGCGACGGGCCAGACGTTGTTCGTCGATGGCGGCGAATCCATCAACATCGTCGGCCGGCACTCGGAGAACTATCCAGGGCACAGGAGTTGAGCCATGGCGGAAGAGGTCCTGCACGAATGCTTGATTTCCGTGGGTTCCAACATCGAGCCCTGGACTCATATCGAGCAGGCACGCGAAATTTTGTCCCGGGAATGCCGCCTCATCGCCGCATCATCCATCATTGAAACCGCTCCAGTCGGCTTTCAGGACCAGCCCAACTTCCTGAACGCCGCCTTCTGGGTCGAAACCCGCTTGGACCGTCACGCGTTCAAGAACTATTTGCGGCAGGTCGAAGACCGTCTTGGACGCGAGCGCGGCAAGATCAAGTCCGGCCCGCGAACGATCGACTTGGATATTGTGCTGTGGAATAGGCAGGTGGTGGACGACGACTACTACCTCTACGACTATGTCCGCCGCCCTGCCGACGAGCTCTTGACCACGCTTGGCTTGAGCATCGACGAGGCCACCTGAATCTTCCACTGCCGATGCCACGACACATTCAGCCCAGCGCTCTCGACGCCCTTTCCCTACGTCAAGCAACCATTGGCCTTGGCGCTATTTCTCGCTATCGTCCTAGCTTCCAAAGAAATACCGAACGGGAGGCCGTGTCGTGAAACATAGCGCAGAATCGCTTCGGCAAATGAAATCGACCACGCCGATCCCTATGCTGACCGCCTACACAGCGCCCATCGCGCGCAGCCTGGAAAAGGTGGGCATCCCTGTGCTGCTCGTTGGCGACAGCGTCGGCATGGTGGAGATGGGCTTCGACAGCACCCGACACGTCACGCTCGAACACATGGAATACCACGTCGGTGCCGTGCGCCGTGGCGCGCCGAATACCCACATTATCGGCGACCTCCCCTATGACAGCGACCGCGATCCCGAAACGGCCCTGCGCAGCGCTCAGCGTCTGCTGGAGGCCGGCGCCGACAGCGTCAAGCTCGAAGGGCCTAAATACGATGTTATCCGGCATCTCGTGAGCAGCGGCATCGCTGTCGTCGGTCATACCGGCCTGACGCCGCAGACGGCCACTAGCTTTAAGCAAGTCGGGCGTGACCAGCAGGACGCGGCACGCGTCGTCGAGGAGGCCGAAAGGATTGCCGAAGCCGGCGCGTTCATGATCGTGCTCGAGCACATCCCCGATGCACTCGCTGACACCATAACCCGCACCGTGCCCGTCCCGACCATAGGGATCGGCGCCGGCTCTGCCTGCGACGGCCAAGTCCTTGTCATCAACGACGCCATCGGAATGGGCGAGAAGTGGCCGCCGTTTTCACGCCAATACGCTTATGTGGGAAAAGCCATCGAAGACGCGGCAGCAGAATACGCGCATCAAGTCCGCGCGCGCACCTTCTAAGCCTGCCCGCGCCCCGAAACGAGAAAACCCCCGCCACCTTGTGAGGTGACGGGGGTTTGGAGTAAAGAGCCTGGCGATGACCTACTTTCGCACCACAGCGGGGCGGCACTATCATCGGCGCTGAGCGGTTTCACTGCCGA
>JAJUGG010000012.1 GCA_029268285.1 Ectothiorhodospiraceae bacterium
CTGTTCGTGCCGTATTGGGTGGACACCAAGAACGCTTACCTTCGGGTACGCAGTTGCGGTCAGGCACGAGCGATTGAGAACGAGTGCTATGTCGTCATCACGGGCAGCGTCGGCAACCTGCCGAATGTCGAAAACATCGACATCCAGTATTCCCAGTCCGCGGTGTTTTCGCCTTCGGACTTTGCCTTCCCGCACGACGCCATCATGGCGGAAAGCACGCCGAACACCGAGATGACGCTGATCGTCGACCTGGACCTCGACAAGCTCACCGAGGTACGGCGCGCCGGCTCGGTGCGCAACTTCGAAGACCGTCGACTCGATCTCTATCGCATCGAATGGCTGGGCAAAAAGCAGGAAGAGTAAGAATTAGCAGCGATTCAGTGCGACTTAAGAGGCACCACCGGGGATACAGAGGGGCGCGGAGGAAAGACATGACTGCGCCCCCCCGCAGGACTCTGCGCCGCCATAGTGCCTCTTCTGCTCTCCTGGCGCCGAAATCCTGAGCGCACCTACAGCGCAGGGTTAGACTTCCGCCACGGATTCAGACTTCACCAAAGGCTCCGGCCGGTGCACGCCGAATCCCTGCACGTAATCCACCCCCATGTCCCGTAGCGCCTCCATCACCGCCTCTTCCTCGACATATTCGGCAATGGTACGGATGCCCATGACGTGGCCGACCTGGTTGATGGATTCGACCATCGAATAGTCGACGGCATCGCGGCACATTTGCCTGACGAACATGCCATCGATTTTCAGATAATCCACCGGCAGCGCGCGCAGATAGGCGTAGGACGACAGCCCGCTGCCGAAGTCGTCTAACGCGAACCTGCAGCCTCGCCGGCGCAGCGCCTCGATAAAACGACGGGCGCGGCCAAGATTAGCGATCACCGCCGTTTCTGTAATTTCGAAGCAGATCCGCAGCGGGTCCGCGCCGCTGGTGTCGAGTTGTTCGAGCACGTAATCGAGGAATTGATCATCGCTCAGGGATTGGCCTGACAGGTTAACGGTGAAGCGGGCGATTCTACCGCGCCCGACCGGTTGCCGCTCCGCCAGCAGGCCGAATGCAAGCTGCACGACCGCGCGGTCTATGGCCGGCATCATGTTGAAGCGCTCCGCGGCCGGCAGAAACACGCCAGGGGCGATGCGCTCCCCCTCTTCGCCGACCATGCAAAGCAGGAGCTCGGCCATATCGGCCTCCTCGGTGCTCAAGGCCTTTATGCGCTGAAAGCTCAATTCAAAGCGAGCTTCGTCGAGCGCGCGCTGAATGCGGGTCGCCCACTGCATCTGATCGTTGCGGCGAGCGAACTGCCGGTCCTGCGGGTACACCGAATGCACACGGTTGCGTCCCTCATCCTTGGCCACGTAGCAGGCAGCATCCGCAGCCGCCAGCAGGGCCGCGGGCGTCGAGCCGGCGTCTAGATCCACCACGCCGATGCTGACGCCAACGGTAAAGACATTGCCTTCCCACTCGAAGCGGTGACGCCGCAGCGCCGCGCACAAGGCATCGGCCACACGGTGGGCATGGTCGAGTTCGCAATCGTGCAGCAGCAGACCGAACTCGTCGCCGCCCAGACGCGCCAGCACATCGGCTTGGCACAGGCGTTGCTGTAGCAGTTCCGCGATCTGCTTGAGCAGTTCGTCACCGGCCAAATGGCCACAGGTATCGTTAACCAGCTTGAACTGATCGAGGTCCAGATAACAAAGAGCATGGGGCCGCCCCGCCTCGCGCCGCTGCTCCAACGCCTGCCAAAGGCGCACCTCGAATTCACGGCGGTTGATCAAGCCGGTTAGAGGATCGTGTCGAGCCTGGTAGGACATGACCCGCGCCATGCCGCGCAACTCGGTGACATCGTGCGCCACCACCACCATGCCGATGATGCGACGGCTGTGGTCGCGAATGGGCGAAGCGGTAATCTCAACGGCCGACTCGCGCGCGCCACTTCGGTCGACCAGCACCGTGTCCGCCTCCAGCACCACCGGGCCGGCTTTAGACAGACAAAGCGGCAACAAGTCGGGCAAGGCATCGCCGCTGCTCTCCTCGGCCACGCACAGCACCTCTGTCAGCGGCCGCCCTCGGGCTTCGGCGTCGCTCCAGCCCGTCAGCCGTGCCGCCACCGGATTCAGATAAGTAACGCGCCCATTCAGGTCGGTCGTCAATACGCCGTCGCCGATCGACTGCAACGTGACCTGCACGCGATCTTTCTCCTCCGTCAGGCGCTGAATCAGTTCCTCGCGCTGACGGCCGAGAAGCAGGGCGCGACGCATGATGCGGCTAGCGTGCGAGGCTGAATCGAACATGACGTAACCGCCGAACGCCACGGTCACAGCGAGCCATAGTCCTTCTGCGGCGCCCGCCCAAAGCATCCAGCCCCAAAGCAGCGCCACTAGCGGCAGCGCGAAGCTGAGATAGACCGGTAATGAGAAGCCGAGGCCCGATAAGGCCCCGAACGCCAGCGCGCAGATAAGGAAAATCGCAAAGCTGAGATCGATGGCGGCTTCGGTGTGCGCCGCCATCAGCAACACCCCGCCCCAGGTCAATGCCTGCAAGGCTGCAAGAAAAGCGGCTAGCGCATGCCAGCGGCCTAAATGCCGCCGCGCTGGCGTCAGGCGCTGAAACCGGCGTGCGGCCAACAGCCGTAGCACGCTTACAGCCACCGTCGCGGCGAACCAGCCCCAAAGCGCCGGCGTCGGGACACGCTCGTAGAAATTGAAGAAAACCAGCAGGGCGTAAACCAGCGTGGTTCGATAGCTGTGGCGGGTAATCGAATAGACGCCGCGCACCAGCGCCTCATCGACCTGGCGCTGGACCTCACCCGATGGCGGCTGCGAATTGGCTCCGAGCTCCGGCAGGCGCGGTCGCCTGGTCAGCGCAGCAAGCCAACGCCCTAGGCTAGTCGCCCGTAAATCAATCGGATGCATCGCCCCTCCTTCCCTGGCCCGGCGACGCAAAGCGTCGAGTGCGGAAAACGGTCCATCCTGGCCGCCTTGTAAGCTAATACCACCGCCTGCCAGCAGCGTGTCGCCGGCAGACGATGCGAGCTACATGAGAGCGGTATTAGCGTCCGCGCTTGGCCCCGATTTTCAAACGCAACGCGTTCAGGCGAATGAAGCCTTCCGCGTCTTTCTGATCATAGGCTCCGGCATCGTCTTCGAAGGTGGCGATGTTGGCGTCGAAGAGGCTGTCGCGCTCCGACTTACGACCCACCACCGTAACGTTGCCTTTATAAAGCTTGAGACGAACCACGCCGTTCACGTTGATCTGGGTCTCGTCGATCAACGCCTGCATCGCCCGGCGCTCCGGGCTCCACCAGTACCCATTGTAGATCACGCTGGCATAACGCGGCATGAGTTCGTCCTTGAGGTGTGCCACCTCGCGGTCGAGCGTGATCGACTCGATAGCCCGGTGCGCGCGCAGCATGATGGTGCCGCCGGGGGTTTCGTAGCAGCCGCGCGACTTCATGCCGACGTAGCGGTTCTCAACGATGTCGAGGCGGCCGATGCCGTTCTCGGCGCCGAGCTTGTTCAGGCGCAGGATGACTTCGGCCGGCGTCAGGCGCTCGCCGTCGATGGCGACGATGTCGCCGCGCTCGTACTGCAGCTCGACATAAGTCGGCTTATTGGGCGCCTGCTCCGGACTGACCGTCCAGCGCCACATGTCCTCCTCGGGCTCGGCATAAGGATCCTCGAGAATGCCGCCCTCGTAGGAGATGTGCAGCAGGTTGGCGTCCATGGAATACGGAGAGCCGCCCTTCTTCTTGCCTTCGATGGAGATGCCGTGCTTTTCGGCATAGGCGAGTAGCTTCTCACGCGAAAGCAGGTCCCACTCGCGCCAGGGCGCGATGACCTTGATGTTCGGCTCCAGGCCGTAGTAGCCGAGCTCGAAGCGAACCTGATCGTTGCCCTTGCCCGTAGCGCCGTGGGAGACGGCGTCGGCACCGGTCTGACGTGCGATCTCGATCTGGCGCTTGGCGATCAACGGCCGCGCGATGGAGGTACCGAGCAGGTACTCGCCCTCGTAGATCGCGTTGGCGCGGAACATCGGGAACACGAAGTCGCGAGCGAATTCCTCGCGCAGATCGTCGATGAAGATCTCCTTGACGCCCAGCGCCTCGGCCTTCTTGCGCGCCGGCTCAAGCTCCTCGCCCTGACCGAGATCGGCAGTGAAGGTCACCACCTCACAGTCGTAGGTCTCTTTGAGCCACTGCAGAATGACGGAGGTGTCGAGTCCGCCGGAGTATGCGAGAACGACCTTCTTGACTTCGCTCATATCACGCCCGATGTAGTTCGATGAAACGGCAATGGAAAGCGGCCCAATGATCCTCGCTCGCCGGCTATAAATCAAGGCGGGGCGAGGCGGCGAGGCGCGCCAGGATCTGTATAATGGCCGCATCTCAAACGCCGTGGAGCCGCCTTTGGAACGCCTGACCCTGACCCGACCGGACGATTGGCACTTGCACGTGCGCGATGGCGCCGCGCTGAGTGTCGTGCTCGCGCACAGCGCGCGTCAGTTCGGCCGCGCCATCATCATGCCTAATCTGGCGCCGCCGGTAACCACCACCGACCTCGCGCTGGCCTATCGGCAGCGCATTCTGGCCGCGCTCCCCGCGGGCAGCCGCTTCGAGCCGTTAATGACGCTCTATTTGACGGACGCGACGCCCGCGGAAGAAATCCGTCGCGCCAAGGAAAGCGGTGCGGTTCGCGCCGTTAAACTCTATCCGGCCGGCGCGACGACCAACTCGGCCTCGGGCGTAACCGACCTCACGCGCTGCGACGAGGCACTGGAAGCCATGGCCGAACTCGGCTTGCCGCTGCTGGTACACGGCGAAGTCACAGATCCGGAAATCGACATTTTCGACCGGGAAGCCGTATTCATCGAGCAGCGCTTGATTCCACTACTCGAACGCCACCCTCGGCTCAAGGTAGTCTTCGAGCACATCACCACGGCCGAGGCCGTTCAGTTCGTGCGCGAGGCGCCGGCCCGGGTGGCAGCAACCATCACGCCGCAGCACCTGCTGCTCAACCGCAACGCGCTGTTGGTCGGCGGGATGCGCCCCCACAACTATTGCTTGCCGGTGCTCAAGCGCGAACGCCACCGCTTGGCGCTGGTTGAAGCCGCGACCTCCGGCAGCCCGAAGTTCTTCCTGGGCACCGACAGCGCCCCGCACGCCCGCACTGCCAAGGAATCCGCTTGCGGTTGCGCCGGCTGCTTCTCCGCACCGGCGGCGATCGAACTCTATGCCCAGGCCTTTACTCAGGCAGGCCGACTGGAGCGGCTGGAGGGCTTCGCCAGCCATTTCGGGGCGGACTTCTACGGGTTGCCGCGCAACACGGAGACGATCACCCTGGAGCAACAGGCGTGGCAGGTTCCGGAGCGCTATCCTTATCCGGATGGCGAAATCGTACCGTTCATGGCCGGCGAGCAACTCGCTTGGCGACTCGTCGAATAGAACTTGAAGAAGGATTGCTGTGGAAGCTGATCAGTCGAACCAGGGGCTCCCGCGCTCGCGCATGTGCGAGCGGTTTCGGAGCTTCCTTCCCGTTGTCGTCGACGTAGAGACCGGCGGCCTGAACTGGCGCACGGACGCGCTGCTACAGATCGCCGCGGTCATCCTGCGCATGGATGAAAACGGGCGCCTCTACCCGGCCGCCACTCATACGTGCCATGTGCAGCCCTTCGAAGGCGCCAACCTCGACCCGAAAGCGCTGGAGTTGAACGGCATTCAGGTCGACCACCCGCTGCGCATGGCTTTACCGGAAGCCGAGGCGCTCAAACGCATCTTCAAGCCCGTCCGCGACGAAATGCGGGAAACGGGCTGCACTCGTGCAGTGCTGGTCGGGCACAATGCCTTTTTCGACCTGTGCTTTCTCAACGCGGCCATCGAGCGCGTCGGCATCAAGCGCAGCCCCTTTCATCCGTTCTCCAGCTTCGATACCGCCACCCTCGGTGGCCTTGCGTACGGGCAAACCGTGCTTGCCAAGGCAGTGGAAGCTTCCGGCGAAAGCTGGGACGGCAAGAGCGCGCACTCGGCGATCTACGACGCCGAGAAGACTGCGGATCTCTTCTGCAATATCGTCAACCGCTGGGACGAAGCCATGGGGCCGCCCCCACCGCTAATTCGCAACCGGGAGCGCTAAGGCACGCGCCCTCCAGCGATTCCAACATGGGTCCTGCTCACAGGCTACGCGGTTTCGTTCATTCGCGGCCGGAGGCCGCTCTGCGGGCTGGACTAGCCCCCACTACTGCGGGAACGCCATGAACGAAAACTTGTGGGAGCGGCAAGGTCGCCGCTCCCGCAGAGTAAGCTCTTTGCCCGCCAAGACCTTAGCCCCTTCATGCCTTGGTCTGGCTTGAGCCGAAGGCGCCCTGACACAAAGGGGCGCACAATACAAAAAGCCCCGGCGGACGCTGTCCGACCGGGGCTTTTCTCAGCCAGCGCCGCCGATTAAGCAGTCGTGCTGTCGAGCAGCTTTTCGAGCTCGCCGTTCTGGTACATCTCGAGGATGATATCGCAGCCGCCTACCAGCTCACCGTTCACATAGAGCTGGGGGATCGTCGGCCAATTACCGAACTGCTTGATACCCTCGCGGATCTCCTGATCCTCGAGCACATTCACGTAGGCGAATTCCTTGCCGCAGGCGGCCACAGCCTGCGATGCGCGCATGGAAAAACCACACTGCGGGAACTGCGGCGTTCCCTTCATGTACAGGATGATCGGGTTTTCTTCGACCTGCTTCTTGATCTGTTCGAGAACGTCGCTCATTGCTCACCTCATAGCGTAGTTCGCCGCCAAGTGTACATAAGCGGCGTGATAAATACAGGTTATCATTTCTCAGTTCGTCGTCGAACCATAGCCCCCACCGCCCGGCGTTTCTACGGTCAAACGATCACCTGGCCGCACTTCGACCGTCGCCTTACCCGGGAGTTCCCGTCCGTTCAGCAAGTTACGCCCTCGCAGGCCCGGCTCTCCGCCCGCCAACCCCCAGGGAGCGTGGCGCCGCCGCTCGGTCAACAAGGTGACCGTCGCCGGCACCAGGAATTCGTACTCACGAACAATGCCGTCACCACCCCGACGCATGCCGCTACCGCCCGAGCCGGTGCGGCGGGCATACCTTCGCACCCGTAGCGGGTAATGCATTTCCAGGGCTTCCAACGGCGTATTCAAAGTATTGGTCATGTGCGTGTGCACGCAATCCACACCGCCTCCGTCGCGGCCGGCTCCCATGCCGCCAGCCAAGGTCTCGTAGTAGTCCCAGGCCCGCCCGTCGGCCTCGCCACCCATGGCGAGGTTGTTCATGCTGCCATGACTGGCTGCCGCCACCCGGTCGGGCACGGCCGCGGCGAGCGCACCCAACACCGTATCGACGATGCGCGTGCTGGTTTCAACGTTACCGGCAGCCACGGCAGCCGGCCGCTGTGCGTTGACCAAACTGCCTAGTCGCGCCCGCAGGCGGATCGGCCGAAACGCGCCCGCACACACGGGCAGTTGCTCGGGCGCCAGGCAGCGGAACACATAGAACACCGCTGCGGCTGCGACCGACAAGGGGCAGTTGATATTGCCGGACACCTGCTCCGCCGTTCCGTCGAAATCGACCTCCACACCCTCCGGCCCGACACGCAAGGTAACCACAATGGGCACGTCGTAGCGCCCCTGACCGTCATCGTCCAGCACATCGACAAAGCGATATATGCCATGCGGCAACTCGTCCAGGCTTGCCCGCATCAGGCGCTCGGCGTAGTCGTTCAGTTCGCGCATGGCTTCGAGCAGTTTCGGCACGCCGAGCGCGGTCGCAAGCTCCGCGAACCGCCGCACGCCCGTTCGAACCGCACTCGCCTGCGCGGCGAAGTCGCCCGCGGCCTGGCGCGTGTCGCGCATGCGGCCGACGAGCGCGTCGAAGAAGGATTGATCGAGTACGCCGCCCCGATAAAGATGGGTCGGCGCGATCACGACGCCTTCTTCTTCCAGACGCCTCGACAAAGGCATTGAGCCCGGCGTCACCGCCCCAATATCGGCGTGGTGCGCCCGATTGGCCGCGAACCCGATCAGCCGCCCGGCAACGAAAGCAGGCGCAATGACCGTCACATCCGGCAAATGCGTACCCCCCAGGTAGGGGTCGTTGACGATGACCACATCGCCCTCACGCCAGGGCAGCGCGTGAACGATTTCGCGCATGGCATAGGCCATGCTGCCGAGATGGACAGGGATGTGCGCCGCTTGAGCCAGCAATTCGCCGTCGGCATCGAACAAGGCGCATGAGAAGTCCAGGCGATCGCGAATATTGGGCGAAAAAGCCGTTCGTCGCAGCACTGCGCCCATTTCTTCGCACACAGCGGCCACGCGGCTAGAGAAGATGCTAAGATCGATGGCGTCCATGGCGTTTATCTTACATGGAATCGCGGTTGAAAAGGCCTATGCCGCTGATTAGACTTGGCTGGTCTATCGGTTCTCTTCCGCATTAACCCCACAAAACGTGGCATTTCCCGAACTTCACGGGCAAGCCGCTGTTTTCGCGCGTATTTTTGTGGCGCAAAAGCCACAATGGGTAAAGCGACTCAAGGAGTAGCACATGAAGCACGAACTGCCCGATCTCCCCTATGCAAAAAATGCCCTCGAGCCGCACATGTCGGCAGAGACGCTCGAGTTTCACCATGGCAAGCATCATAAGGCGTACGTCGACAAGCTCAACGACCTGATTCCGGGCACCGAATTCGAGAACATGCCGCTCGAGGAGATCATCAAGAAGTCCTCCGGCGCTATCTTCAACCAAGCTGCCCAGGTCTGGAACCACACCTTCTTCTGGAACTGCATGAGCCCGAACGGCGGTGGCGAGCCTAAGGGTGCGCTGGCCGAGGCCATCAATAAGCACTTCGGCTCCTTCGAGCAGTTCAAGAAGGAGTTCAGCGAGAAGACGGTCGCCATCTTCGGTTCCGGCTGGAGCTGGCTGGTGAAGAAGGACGACGGCTCGCTCGCTATCGAGCAGACCAGCAACGCGCATAACCCGATGTCCGACAACCTCGGCACCGCGCTGCTGACCTGCGACATCTGGGAGCACGCCTACTACATCGATTACCGCAACGCCCGTCCGAAGTTCCTGGAGGCGTTCTGGAACATCGTCAACTGGGACTTCGTCGAGAAGAACTTCGGCGCCTAATCCCGGTGCGGGAGCGGCGCCTGCCGCTCCCGGCTTTTCTCAGCGGCCGCTTGCTTGCCGCCTCCCCGGCCGCCCCATATAATTTTTCTTTTCGGGCAGCCCCTTGCGGGAGCTGCTTTTTTTGTTCTTGCCTCATACATCACCCAGGTTGCCGGCAATGCAGGATCATCTGATGCAAACTTACCAGCGCTTACCCATCGCGCTCGCGCGCGGTGAAGGTGCTCGCGTCTGGGATACCGAAGGTCGGGAGTATCTCGACGCGCTCAGCGGCATCGCCGTGGTCGGGCTCGGGCACGCCCATCCCAAAGTGACGCGCGCCATTACCGAACAGGCCGGCGCCATCATGCACAGCTCCAACCTGTACCGCATTCCAGCCCAGGAAGCTTTGGGCGACAAGCTCGCCGCCATCTCCGGCATGGACCGCGTGTTCTTCTGTAACTCCGGCGCCGAAGCCAATGAGGCCGCCATCAAGCTCGCACGTCTGCATGGCCACAAGCGCGGCATCGAGAAGCCTGTTGTACTGGTCGCGGAAGGCAGCTTCCACGGGCGCACACTGGCGACGCTGAGCGCCACCGGCAACAAAAAAGTTCAGGCAGGATTCGAGCCCCTGGTGGAAGGCTTCCACCGCGTGCCATACAACGACCTCGAGGCGGTACGCAGAGCCGCTGCGGAACGCAAGGACATCGCCGCTGTACTCGTTGAGCCGGTACAGGGCGAAGGCGGTATCAACTGCCCCGATGCCGGCTACCTCAAGGGCTTGCGCGAGCTCTGCGACGAGCACAGCTGGCTGCTGATGCTGGACGAGATCCAGAGCGGCATGGGCCGCACCGGGCATTGGTTCGCGCACCAAGCCGAAGGCATTACGCCCGACGTCATGTCGCTCGCCAAAGGCCTCGGCAATGGCTATCCGATCGGTGCGTGCCTTGCGCGCGGCGAGGCGGCCGAGCTCTTCGGCCCCGGCAGCCACGGCACCACCTTCGGCGGCAACCACATGGCGTCCCGGGTGGGCTTGGCGGTCATCGAGGCCATGGAAGAAGACGGGCTGGTCGCGCGGGCGGCGCAATTAGGGCAGCGCCTCCTGCAAGGCTTCCAGAACCGCATCGGCCAGCTCGAAGGCGTTCGCAAGATCCGCGGCCACGGCCTGATGCTCGGAATCGAACTCGATCGGCCGGCGGGCGCCTTGGTCGCGCAAGCTCTGCAGGAAGGCCTGCTGATCAACGTCACTGCGGAGCGCGTAGTACGACTTTTGCCGCCGCTGGTGCTCAGCGACGCTCAAGCCGACCGTATCGTAGACGGCGTGTCCGCCCTCATAGAACGGCTCTTAAGGGAACCAACCGAGGCCCACGAAGGCCGGTGAGACTTCATCATGACCGTACGCCACTTTCTCACGCTTCATGACCTCTCCGCAGAGGAATTGCTGTCGCTGATCCAGCGAGCGATCGAGCTTAAACGGATCCGTAAGGAAGGGCTGCTGCACGAGCCGCTACGCGGTCGCGTGCTCGGCATGATCTTCGAGAAATCGTCGACGCGCACGCGCGTGTCCTTCGAAGCCGGCATGATCCAACTCGGCGGCGGCGCAATCTTCCTGTCGCCGCGCGACTCGCAGCTCGGCCGCGGCGAGCCCATCGAGGATACCGCGCGCGTGTTGTCGCGCATGGTGGATGCAGTCATGATCCGCACCTTCGGCCACGACATCCTGGAGCGCTTCGCGGCGGTCTCCAGCGTGCCGATCATCAACGGCCTCAGCGACCAGTTCCACCCCTGCCAGTTGCTGGCCGACATTCAGACCTACTTCGAGCACCGCGGCGATATTCGCGGCCGCACCGTGGTCTGGGTGGGCGATGGCAACAACATGTGCAACTCCTACATCAATGCGGCCGAGCGTTTTGACTTCCAGTTGCGCATTGCCTGCCCCGAAGGCTATGACCCGGACGCGGGTTTGCTCGCGCGCCATGGCGACCGCGCGCAGATCATTCGCGATCCGATGCAGGCGGCGGAAGGCGCTGACCTCGTCGTGACCGACGTCTGGGCCAGCATGGGTCAGGAAGAGGAGCAGAAACGGCGCGAACAGGCCTTTGCCGGCTATTGCGTGACGCCTGAGATGATGGCGCGCGCGGCCGATGACGCTATTTTCATGCACTGCTTGCCGGCGCATCGCGGCGAGGAAGTCGCCGCGGAAGTCATCGACGGCCCGCAAAGCGTGGTGTGGGACGAAGCCGAAAACCGGCTGCACGCCCAGAAGGCGCTGCTCGAGTTCCTGATGCTGGGAGCGAGTACGGGCGAATAACCGTCTTATAGGTTTTATAAAACCACAGAGGCATTGCGCGTTCCAAGGGGGGAAGAGGAGCTCTCCCCTTGGAACGCGCAATGCCTCTGTGGCTAATCCCCTGGCTCTTCAGCAAGCGGGTGTGCAATCAGATCCCAGTCCTCGGGCGTTCGCATGAGTAAGCTGGAGAAGCTCCCCACAGCCCCCTCGGCCTGTAATGCCCGGCCGATTTCCGCCGGTCCATAAGGCTGATCGTAGAGCTCCAGAAGGGCGACGCCCTGCTTCGTTAACCACGCAAGCACCTCAGTCAAACCAGGGCTCGCCAGAGGGTTAGGTGCGTCAATGCGCAGGCAGGGCTGGAGTTGGGCATTGCGAAACAGGCGCTCGCCGTACGGCGAGCCACGCAATTCCGAAAGCAGCGCTTTGCAATCGCCCCCAAGCCTCAGATGGTCGGGAGCGATGTCTGCGACATGAGCCGGCAGAACCATTTTTATCTCAAGCATCTCCCGCAGGGTTGATGCCGGCCTCTTCGGCCATCTCTGCAAAGCTGGTGTGGCGCACGTCCTTGCCCTTTACGAAGTAAATCACCTGCTCACAGATATTGTGTGAGCGATCGCCGATGCGCTCCAACGAGCGTACCGCCCAGACGATGTTCAAAGTCTGGCGCACGGCAGCGCGGTTTTCCTCCATGGCTGCGATCAAGCGCTGCATGATCTGGTCGTACTGCTTGTCGATCTCGACATCTTCCTCAGCCACCCGGGCCGCCTGGGCTGCATCCATGCGGGTAAACGCGTCCAGTGCGCCGTGCAGTATATGCTTCACTCGCTGCCCCATCGCCACCACGTCGCTCATGATACCGAGTTGGCGCTGCTCTTCCGTTAGATTCAGACCCATGCGCCCGATGCGCTCGGCTTCGTCGCCGATGCGCTCGAGGTCGATGATCGCCTTAGTCACGCTCAACACTAGGCGCAGATCACTGGCAGCGGGTTGGCGACGCGCCAGGATGTGCGTGCATTCGTCGTCCAGCGAGACTTCGATCGCATTGACCTCGTCGTCGCCACGAATCACGCGCTCGGCCAGTTCCTTATCGCCCTCGGCCAGCGCTTTCAGCGCATCGCCGAGCTGACGCTCGACCAGCCCGCCCATGCTCATGACGCGGTTGAGGATCTGGTTCAGCTCTTCGTTGAACTGCCGCGAAATATGCTGCGAAAAACCTTTCTTATCGATCATGCCGTTACCTCGAAGGCTTTTCGCCCTCTCCTCGCCTGCCGTTGATTATGTCTCATTAACCGTAGCGGCCGGTGATGTAGTCCTCGGTCTGCTTCTTCGCCGGGTTGGTGAAGACGGTATCGGTGTCGTTGAACTCTACCAACTGGCCGAGGTACATGAACGCCGTGTAGTCGGACACGCGCGCGGCCTGCTGCATGTTATGGGTCACCATGACGATGGTGTAATCCTGCTTCAGCTCGTGCACCAGTTCTTCGATGAAGCCGGTGGAAATAGGGTCGAGCGCCGAGGTCGGCTCGTCAAGGAGCAACACCTCGGGCTTTACCGCAATGGCGCGGGCGATGCACAGGCGCTGCTGCTGGCCGCCCGAGAGCCCGGTTCCGCTCTGGCGCAGTTTGCTCTTCACCTCGTCCCAGAGCGCCGCCTTGCGCAGCGACCACTCGACCCGCTCATCCATCTGCCGTCGGGAAAGCTTTTCGTACAGCCGCACACCGAAAGCGATATTGTCGTAGATCGACATCGGGAACGGCGTCGGCGTCTGGAACACCATGCCGACCTTGGCGCGCAGAAGGTTCTTGTCCACCTTGGGCGACAGAATGTTGCGCCCATCCATGAGGATCTCGCCCTCGGCGCGCTGGTTCGGATACAACTCATAGATCCGGTTGAAGGCACGCAGCAGGGTCGACTTGCCGCAGCCCGAAGGGCCGATGAAGGCCGTCACCTTGCCCGCCGGGATCTGCATATCGATGCCCTTCAGCGCGTGGAAGCCGCCGTAGTAGAAGTTGAGATCACGGATCTCGAGCTTGGCTTCCGGGCGCGCCTCGTTCTGCGTGGCTTCGCCCGAACGCAGGCCAGCAAGAGAAACCGAGGGCGTCGCGCGCTCTTGGGTCGAAGTATTGATCTCAGCCATCATTTACTACCTTTGGGTCGAACGAGGACACGGGCCACGATACTGATCGCCAGCACCGCCAGGGTAATCAGGAGCGAGCCGGCCCAGGCCAGATCCTGCCAGTCGCGATAGGGGCTCAGCGCGAACTGGAAGATGGTCACCGGCAAATTCGCCATGGGCCGGCCCAGGTCCGCTGAGAAGAACTGATTATTGAGCGCGGTGAACAGCAGCGGCGCTGTTTCACCTGAAATGCGCGCCACCGCCAGCAGAATGCCGGTCACGATACCGGCGCGCGCCGCGCGGTAGCTGATGCGCACGATCACCAACCAAGTCGGCGCGCCCAGCGCCGCTGCTGCCTCGCGCAGGCGCCCCGGCACCAGGGCCAGCATGTTTTCGGTGGTTCGCACGATCACGGGCAGCGCAATCACGGCAAGCGCCAAGCTGCCGGCGAAGCCCGAGAAGCTGCCCATGGCCATCACGACCACCGTAAAGATGAATAGGCCGACGATGATGGACGGCGCGCTCAATAAAATGTCGTTGATGAAGCGCACCGCCGAAGCCAGTCGGCTATGGCGCCCGTACTCCGCCAGGTAGGTCCCGGCAAGCACGCCCAGCGGCGCGCCGATCAGCACCCCCAAGGCGGTCATGATGAGGCTGCCGACGATGGCATTCAGGAGTCCGCCGCTTTCCCCCGGCGGCGGCGTATTCTGCGTGAATACCGTCCAGTCCAACGCGCCCAACCCCTGCTGGAACAGCGTGACCAGAATCCAGCCCAGCCAGAACAAGCCGAAGGCCATGGTCAGGAAGGACATGGACAGATTAAAGATATTGATGATGCGGCGGCGGGTGTAAATCGTCATGGTCGGCCTCACGCGCTCTTGCCTTCGCCGCGCTGCAGGCGCAGAAGCAACAGCTTCGCCAGCACCAGCACGATAAAGGTTAGCAGGAACAAAATCAGGCCGAGCGCGAACAGCGATGAGGTATAAATACCGGCATCGGCCTCTGCGAATTCGTTTGCCAGGGTGGCGGAAATCGTGGTGCCCGGCATGAACAACGACGGGTCGATGCGATGCGCGTTACCGATCACGAAGGTCACTGCCATGGTTTCGCCCAGCGCACGCCCGAGCCCGAGCATGACGCCGCCGACGATGCCCACTTTGGTATACGGCAGCACGATGTTGCGCACGACTTCCCAGGTTGTGGCGCCGACCGCGTAGGAGGACTCCTTCAGCACCGGCGGCACGACTTCGAACACATCGCGCATCACCGCGGAGATGAAGGGAATCACCATGATGGCCAGGATCAGGCCGGCGGTGAACATGCCGATGCCGAGCGGTGGGCCGTCGAACAACCCGCCGATGACGGGCCAGTTACCCAGATGCTCGGTGACCCAGGGCTGCACGTTTTCGCCGAACCAGGGCGCAAAGACGAACAAGCCCCACATGCCATAGATGATGCTGGGAATGCCTGCCAGCAGCTCGATGGCGATGCCGAGGGGCCGGCGCAGAAAGCCGGGACTCAGTTCGGTAATGAATAAGGCAATGCCAAAGCTGACTGGCACAGCGATGATCATTGCAATCAGCGAGGTCACCAGCGTGCCGTAAATCGGCGCCAGCGCACCGAATTCTTGCGTGACCGGGTTCCAGACCTCGGTCCAGGCAAAGGAAAGCCCGAACTCTCGGAATGCGGGAATGCTGCCTACCGCCAGTGAGATCATGATGCCGAGCAGCACCACGAGCACAGTGACCGCAGCAATCCGGGTGGCGTTAGCGAATAAGAAATCGGCTACGGAATGTTGTCTATTCAAAGTCGGCCCTTGCACTGCATGGCTAATGCCTGCGGCAGTTCGATCCGCCGGAAATGCTTCGCCATGGAGATTCGCTTGCATAACCCGTACAGCCCTTCCGTTTCGGCTTTCCAAGTTTTAGACAGAACGAAGCCGAGGCCCTCTGGGGCCTCGGCACGGGACGGCTTCCTGTCCGCCCTTACTTGGACCAAACCGCCTTGCCATCGGCACTGCGGATGTCCTCGGTCCAGATCTTCTGGATCAGCTCGACCACGCTGTCGGGCATCGGCACGTAGTGCAGCTCTTCAGCCATGTCGCCGCCGTTCTCGAACGCCCAGTCGAAGAAGTCGATCGCGTTCTTGCCGGCTTCCGGCTTGGCCTGCTCTTCGTGCATCAGGATGAAGCTCGCCGCGGTGATCGGCCAGCTGTTCTCGCCCGGCTGGTTGGTGAGAATCACGTACATGCCTGCGGCGTTAGCCCAGTCGGCACCGGCCGCGGCAGCCTGGAAGGTCTCGGAGCTCGGCTGCACCCAGTTGCCTTCGCGGTTACGCAGCGACACGTGGGAAAGCTGGTTTTCCAGCGCGTAGGCGTACTCGACGTAGCCGATACCGCCCGGGATACGACCGACATAAGAGGCCACACCCTCGTTACCCTTGCCGCTGACGCCGGTCGGCCAGGACACGGCCTTGCCTACGCCGACTTTTTCCTTCCACTCGTCGCTGACCTTGGCCAGATAGTCGGTGAAGTTGAAGGTAGTACCCGAACCGTCGGAGCGGTAGACGACCGTGATGCGGCTGCTCGGCAGATCCAGATCAGGGTTCAGTTCTGCGATTTCCGGCGCATCCCACTTGCTGATCTTGCCCAGGAAGATGTCGGCAAGAAGCTCGTTGGAGAGACGCAGTTCGCCCGGCTCGACGCCTTCGACGTTCACCACCGGCACAACGCCGCCCATGATCTGCGGCCACTGCACCAGCCCGGCCTCTTCCAGTTCTTCGGCGGTGAGCGGAGCGTCGGACGCACCGAAATCCACCGTCTTGGCCTGGATCTGCTTGATGCCGCCGCCGGAACCGATGGACTGATAGTTCATGCGGTTACCGGTTTCTTTCTGATAGGCAGCCGCCCACTTGCTGTACACCGGATAAGGAAAGCTGGCGCCGGCGCCGGAGATTTCGGCGGCCACCGCTGCGGAAGCAACGACGCTGGAAGCGGCAAAGGCCGCACCGAACATCACCGACTTCAAGCTCTTCGTAATCATCTACGCACTCCTGCTCGGCTTTCGTGCATGAGATCCCCCCGTTTCAGCCGGGTTGGTCGCGCACTTTAAGTGACAATCGTTACATTCTTGTGACAGTCCGGCGGAACAGCCCTTAGGCGTTGCCGCCAACTTCGAAGCTAGGGAAGCTCCTGAAGTGGCGACCATGCTGCACGGCTTGTATGACAGGGAGGTTACGAAACCGGGTCAATGCAGTGACGCGTTGAGTTAAGCCTGTTTCGCGCTCGCCATTGGGGAAGTAGTGATTTCCCCTCACGTCTATGCGAATGCCCGTCCCTCGCACACAGGAACTCGCCACACGCGAGACGCGCCTCGCACTTTGGCTGGAGTGGCTGCTGATCTTTATTGGCCTGCCGCTGGCTTTGCGCACGTGGGTGCCGCCGGAGAGCTGGCCGTATCTTCTGGTCGCCGCAGCGGCACTGGGCTGGGGGATACACAGGCGGCGCGGCGATCGCGCAGCGCTCCGGGGGCCTCTGAGTTCCCCGGAGCGTCGACAACTGCGCGTGATACTGAAGCGCTTCGCCGCGTGCGCGGCGGCCTTGACAGGGACCGTCGCGCTGGCAGCGCCGCTACGACTGTGGGAGTGGCCGCTGCCTGGTTGGGAAATGGCGCTGCTGCTAGCGACCTACCCCTTGCTTTCGGTGTACCCGCAGGAGCTGGTGTACCGGGAGCTTTTCCTGCGGCGCTACGCGCTACTGTTTCCGGGCCCGCAGGCTTGGATGACTGCCAGTGCCGCGGCCTTTGCCTGGCTGCACGTAATCTTCGGCAATCTGGTGGCGCCGGCCCTAACGCTATTGGGCGGGCTCTTGTTCGCTCAGACCTACCTGGCTACGCGCTCGTTGCGGCTGACAATATTGGAGCACACGCTCTACGGGGGCCTGGTCTTTCTCGTCGGTATCGGTGAATTTTTCTACCACGCCCGCGCCTAGCCCGCGGCCCGCTCACGGTCGCAAGCACGATGCCGCGCCAGGAAGGCACGCGCGCCTTCCCGCCCCATGTACCGCGACAGCACCTTTTCCTCGGTTAGGCTTAGGTCGACCATGATCAGACCGTCGAGCACGTTGGCAAAGTCCGCATCGACGTTAAATCCAAGCACTTTTCCGCCGAGCTTGAGGTACTGACGCAATAATACCGGCATGCCCTTTCCATCCAACTCGATCTGCTCGATCAGGCGCGATACCCGCTCGGCCTCGCGCGGGGGAACCAGCGCCACCCGCTGTCGCGCAGGCCGCTTGTGAGGCCGGCGCGGTTTAACCAAGCGCGCCAGCTCTGGCAGGCTTTCGTACTTACTAAGGTAGTCGACCAGCAACTGCCGGGACGCCTCGGCATAATCCGCGCTAATGCTGACCGGCCCGAACAAGACCTTGTAGTGAGGATTGGCCGCCACGTAGGCACCGATGCCCTTCCAGAGCAGCAGCAAAGGCGCGTGAGCACGCTGGTACTCGGGGCGGACAAAGGAACGGCCGAGCTCCACCGCAGGATTCAAGCGACTCACTAACGGGTGTCCGAAGCGGAACAACGAGTGCGTATAAAGGCCCGTGATCCCGAAGCGAGCCACCACGCGGTCGGTTTCCGCCAGCCGATAAGCGCCCACCACCTCCTGAGTATCGCGATTCCAGATAAAGAGGTGGCGATAGTAGTTATCGTACAGATCCAAATCGCGCGCCCGTCCAGTGCCTTCGCCCACGGCACGAAAGGTCAGTTCGCGCAAGCGTCCTATTTCTTGCAACAGCAGGGGTATCTGCTCGGCCTCGGCGCAAAAGACGCTCAAGTCGCCGCTATCGAGCAAACGCGCTCGCGGCGGCAGAGCAGCGACCTCGGCGGCCAACACGGTCGGATCGCCGCTTTGCGGAATGGGCTGCTGACGCGCACTTTCCAAGCCCGGCTCCGCATCCTGAGCGGCAAGCGCGTAACAACGCATTCGCAACAGTTCCATCAACTGCTCCGGCTCCAGCGTCCCTAGCCGCTCGGCCTGCACAGGCCGGCCGAACCGAATCGGCAGGTCGCGTCCGGCCTTATTGAGCAATTCGCGGGGCAACAACATCGTCCGCAAACGCGGGTGAAACAGGCCGGCAAGCTGAAAGCCGAGGCTATTGCATCCCGGGAGATACGCGGGCACGACAGGCGCACCGGTAAGCTTGATAATTCGTCCTACGGACGGATGCCAAGCCGGATCTTCGATGGCGCGACGACCAAGCTGCAGGTGAGACACCTCTCCGGCGGGAAAGACCACCAGCAACCCACCCCGCCGCACCCAGCGCACCGCCTCTCGCATTCCCGCGGCATTGCGCTTACGCGCGGCACGACCTCCGAACACATCGACCTCGATGAACAGTCCGGCAAGCTCGGGGATGCGCGACAGCAGGCCGTTCGCGAGGAAGCGCACATCCTGACGCTGGCGGCGCAATACGTTCGCCAGCAGCAGTCCCTCAACGGCGCCAAAAGGATGGTTGGCGACCACGATCGCGCCTGCCTCTTTGGGTACACGCGCCAATTCCTGTGCGCCGACGACCGGCCGCACCTGAAGCCATCGCAGCGCCTCGGCAACGAAACGATCGACGCTCAAGCCGCGAGGAAGCTGTTCGTAGACAAGTTGGAGCCGATGCAGCCCGGTCAGACGCTCTATCAAAAGTTCCAACGGACGACCGACGCCCTTCAATAGCGCGCCATTCAGCAAAAAGGGCTTGGCGGAACATGCAGCGGTCATGGAGGCACCCTCAAGCTAGCGATTTAGCACCAGCCTAGGGAGCCAGTTTTGCGAAATGATGCCGTTCCTGTGACGAATTCGTTTAAGCGTCGCTCCAACGCGCTACGCCTACGCTGTAAGAACGAGCGCGCCAATCCACTAGGCGCAGTCAGCGCTCGCGCTGGCGGCAGCACGCCGCTCAGCGAACAGGCTGCTGTGTTTGCACGCCTTGGCTTGCGCCTTCAACTCCGAGAGCACATTGGCCACTTCGTGCGGATTGCTAAAGCGGCCTGGCTGCACCGGCAACACGCCAATCGAGAGCGACACCAAGCTATGGAAGCGGTATTGGCCTTGGCGATCGCGCGCTTGCAGGCCACCAGCCTCGCGGTCGGGCTCGTCATAGTGCCAGGGCGCCAATGCATCGAACCGCGCCAATGCATGCTGGAGGCGCGACTCCCAGTCGTCGCCCTGCAACAAGAGCATGAAATCATCGCCCCCGATGTGACCGAGAAACTCGTTCTCATGACGGCAGACCTCGCGCAGAACGTGGGATAAAGCGATGATGAGATCGTCGCCGCGCGCATACCCGTAGCAATCGTTGAAGGCTTTGAAGCGGTCAAGATCGCAGTAGGCCGCAACGAAAGGCTCACCCGACAGCAGCAAGGCGTCGATTTTCTCGTTGATCGGAACGTTGCCGGGCAGTCCTGTGAGCGGGTTGGCGTGCCGAGCATTCCGCACCTGCAGCTCGGTGATCCGCCGCAGCAAGTCAATCAACGTGCCTTGCCCCACGTAGCGGCCCTCGGCATCAACAATGACGAAGATCTCATCCCCCGCAAGCTCGCTCGACTCCGTGACCCGCTGGCTCAACGCCTCCAGCGGCAAATCATCGCGCGCGATCAGCATGTCGCTGCTCGCCAGCACGCTCACCGGCCGCTTGCTATAGAGCGCATGGCCAAAATAGCCCGAGAGCATATCGAGCATCTGTGCACGCCGAAGCAGGCCTTGAGGCCGACCGTTTTCCAACACCACCAGCGAACGCAAATGACGATCGGCCCGAAAGCGCTCAGCCGCCTGCTCTACAGGTGTGTCGGGAGCCACCCCCGGTACCAGTCGCACCAGATTGCGTACGGTCTCGCCAAAGCGCTGCTGCGGGCCCCATTCCGGTTTCGAAATGGGCAACAGGGTGTGCACAGTTAACGGCGGGTTGGGGCTCGGCCGGCTGAAATAATATCCTTGCCCGAACTCCAGCCCCATGCTCCAGAGTCCACGGTATTCTTCTTGAGTCTCGATGCCCTCTGCCACCACTCTGCAGCCGAGGCTGCGTGCCATCTCGATGATGGAGCGCACGAAGGCGCGCTTGTTATCGTCGCGGTCAGCGCCCTGCACGAAATGACGGTCGATCTTCACGTAGTCAGGGCGCAGCTCGGCCCAATGCCGCAAGCCGGAATAGCCGGCGCCGAGATCATCAATAGCGATCGAGAACCCCATGGAGCGGTAGTGATCCACCGCCCTGCGCATAATGGCGTAATCGGGAATCGGTATATGCTCAGTGAGCTCGATCACGATGCGCTGCGGCGAGATGCCACACGAATCCAAGAAGCGCGCCGTCTCACCAGCGCGGAAGTCGGACTGCACGACCGTCGACGGCGTGACATTCAGAAAGAGCCTGCCCGGCAGACCAAGGCGACCGAAGGCGGCAATGGCCGCTTGTCGGCAGGCCAAATCAAGTTCGACCAACCGCTCGCATCGCATCGCGGCATCGAATAAATTCAGCGGTGCATGCAGCATGCTATCGGAAGGCCCTCGGATCAGTGCCTCGTAGCCGTAGATCTTCTGTTCGCGACACGCCACGATGGGCTGAAACAACGGCTTGAGTAGCCGTTCCGACAGTATCCGATTCAGCTCGACACTTTCATCCATCGGCATAGTCCCTCGCCGAAGATCGTGCGCCACGGAATGCAGCGCGTCTTCGGACGACACGAGTTTTGTGTTGGGGTCGCGCGCTCAGTGCTCCGCTGCCGCGCCGCCAAGGCGGGCGACCAAATCATAGAGCCGCCCGCCCAACCCTGAGAGCTCCGCACTAGCGCTCACGCATAGCTCGGCATCAGCGGCGGTACTTCCAGCAAGAGAGCGGATGCGCTCGATGCGCTCCAGTACTTCACGGCTGACCTGGTTTTGCTCTTCGGCGGCGCTGGCGGTTTCCGAGTTCATGACATCGATTTCGGCCATGACGACCTCGATGCGATCCAAAGCCTGCCCTGCATCCTTAGCCCTGGCCGCCGCGCGTTCGCCGCGCTCGGCACTTTCGGCCATTGCACCGACCGCGGCACCCATGCTGCCGCGTAGCGCCTGGACTTGGTTTTCAATACGCTTTACCGCCTCGCCCGTACGCACGGCCAGATTGCGAACCTCATCCGCGACGACCGCAAAGCCGCGCCCTTGATCTCCAGCACGAGCCGCTTCAATGGCAGCATTCAAAGCCAGCAGCTTGGTCTGCTCCGCCACTCCCGCAATCAAGTCCGTCACTTCGGTGATGCCCTCGCTGTCTTCGCTGAGTCGGGCAATGGTTTGACGCGCCTCTCCAACCGCACTCACTAGCTGATCGAGCGCGCCCTTAGATTCGGCGACGATCTCCCGCCCTCTAGTGACATCGGCAGCCGCACTCGCCGTGCCGGCAGCAGCCTCAGCGGCGTGACGCGCAACCTCATCCACCGTAGCGGCCAACTGCTGCATGGCTGTCGCCACCTGATCGATTTCATCCTGCTGACGGCGCATGACCGAACCGGTGCGCCCTGTGGTCTCGGACAGCTCAGCCGCTGCGCTGTGTAATGCTGCGGCCTCCACGTTCAGGTTCTTCGTCGTCTTCTGCAGCGCATCCACGAAGCGATTGACGCCGCCAGTCAGCTCGGCCACCTCGTCCCGCCCCCTTGTAGGCAGCCGCCGTTCCAAATCGGCCTGCCCGGCATCGAGGCCGTCAGTGAGCTGCTGCACGAAGCGGTTCACGCGAATCAGAGGCCGTACATAGCTGCGCGTAATCAACCAGGTCGAGCCAAGCCCCGCGATGCTCGACGCGGCGAGAAGCACGGCGAGCATGCCCCGCGATCGAACGACCTCGTCCTGCGTTCGCACATTCATCTCGTCCAGGGATTGCGCTGCGAGATACTGTAATTCGCGAGCCTGGTCCGCCAGCTCCTTCCCGAGCGGATCGAGCTGTTCGATGCGCACCTCGGCACTAAGCAGGTGCAAGCGCTTGACCTCGTCGAGCGCTCGGCGCAGGTTCGCCCACCGCTCCACGGTTTCTTCCATCTCGACGCGCACATAATCAGAAAAAGCCAAAGCCTCGACGGTCTTCAGAAGCCCCTCTACTTCAACAGCGCGATGCACCGCCGACTCCCCTAACGCCGTAGCACCGGTTGCCACGAAGCGCTGTATAAGCACCCGGTTCAGCAACAAGGCCTGCAGCGTCTGTCCCGCAATGTCGGCAAAAGCGCTTTCGCCTCGGGCGAAAGCCTCTTGCACCATGGCATTCAGCTGTTCGGCAGCCCCCTCCCCCTCGGGCGCCAGCACCTCCCGCTCGAGTTCCTGAATACGGAGGCGTGCCGGCATCAGGGTGGACCGGAATGCTTCGACATAGGCATCGTGCTGCTCGGCAATGGCGAGAATCTGCCGCTGCCAGGATGGCGACGAAAGCACTGTAGCCGCCTCTTCCAGCGCAGCGGCGGTAGCGGCGCGCCGCGCCTGCCAATGAATAACGGCCGCTTCATCAAGGTCGGCGAGAAAGCGATCCACAGCGCCCCGCTCTTGATACAGAGCTCCCAGCAACCGCACAGACGATGCCGTGGCCGGGGAAAGATCGCCGTTGATGCGCTCCATCCGGCCCTGCAGACGCTCCAAGGACTGCAGCCCGTAGAAGCCGGTGATCAGCAAAAGCACAAGTAGCAGCAGCGACGGCGCGAAGGCCTTGTGGATGATTCGCAGACGCCGCGAGCGTGGGAAGAAACGGAACATGGCGGGCCTCGGACGATGATTCCAAGGACGCCACGATAAGCTCAATTCATGACGAAATTATTAAATTGTGATTCAGTTCACAAAAGCGTAGCTGCAGGACGCAGGCACGCATTAGCGGAAGGTCACACAGGCGACGCTAGCTTGGCCGTCTAAGCGCTTCGCCCCGCTCCTTACTGCCGGGGATCGGGAAACGGCAGATAAACACGCTGCCTTCTCCCTGCCGGCTCTCGATCTCCAAGTGCGCTCCATGGCGGTGCAGGATGCGCTTGACGATTGCTAGCCCCAGGCCGGTGCCGCCCGTGCGTGCCGAGCGGCCGCGATCGACCCGGTAAAAACGTTCGGTCAGACGGGGGATGTGCTGCGGCGCGATGCCGATGCCCGTATCGGCCACGCTCAGCCGCGCTTCGTTACCGTGCCGCTGCCACCGAATACTGATACGACCACCGTCAGGCGAATAGCGCACCGCGTTGCTGGCAAGATTGGAGATGGCGCTACGGAGCTCTGCTTTATCACCTTCGATAATCAGCCCTTCTTGCGCCTCCAGTTCGAATTGATGACGCCCATCGCTCAAGGCTCGCGCTTCCGTAAGAACACTTTCAAGTAGCTTCGCTACGTCGACGGGCTGAAGGTTCGGCTCCTGCTCACCTGTTTCGAGGCGAGACAAGGTCAGCAGATCCTCAACCAGGCTTTCCATTCGCCGAGTCTGCTGGTCGATCAGCGCCAGCGGCCGCGCTAAGTCTTCTGACTCATGGGCTGCAATATCCTGTAAGGTTTCCGCCATCCCACGCACCACCGTCAACGGCGTGCGCAGTTCATGCGTGATGTTGGCCACGAAGTCTCGACGCATAACCTCCAGGCGGCGCAGGCGCGTAATATCGCGCGCGAGCAGCAGGCGCCGCGCGTTGCCGTAAGGAATAATACGTACTTCCAGCAGTATCTCGTCATCCAAGGGCGACGGAATAGTGAGCGACTCCTGCTCCTTTTCGCCGTCCAGGAAAGCGCGGAAGTGTGGGTGACGCAGGAGGTTATCGATTCGCTGCCCGACATCCTGTGGAGACCTGAGTCCTAGCAGACGGTTGGCGGCTCGATTCCACCACTCGATATCGTCATCTTCCCGCAACACCACGGCCGCGTCGGGCATCGCATCCACCGACTCGCGAAAGCTGCGCAGCAACTGCGCCAGCCGATAACGTCGTTGCCGCTGACGCTTGGCGTGACGGTAAAGATCGTCATACACGGAGCCCCAGACGCCGCTGCTCTCAGGCGGGTAAAGCCGACTCAGGCGCAGCCACTGCTCGAGCTTGATCAGGTGCAGGTACTGCCACGCGAGCGCAGCAAGGGCCAGCAGCAACAGCCCCAGGAGCACGTTGCCAAAGAGATAACCGAGCAATGCGGCGGCTGCGGTCAGCCACAGGCTGCGCCAAAGCACCCCCGGCCAAGGGTTTTGTGGAGGCATGTGATTAAGTTCTCGCCCTGACGGCGCTCAGGCCTTCGCCGAGAAGCGATAACCCGCGCCGCGCACTGTTTGCACCAAGCGGTCATGGCCTGATGGCGCCAGCGATTTTCGCAGCCGTCGGATGTGCACGTCTACCGTGCGCTCCTCGACATAGACATTGGTACCCCACACCTGGTCGAGCAACTGGCCGCGGCTGAAAACGCGCTCAGGGTGGGTCATGAAGAAGTGCAGCAGTCTGAATTCGGTCGGCCCGACGTGAAGCATGGTTTCGTTCGCACTGACGCGGTGACTGACCGGATCTAGCCTCAAGCCGTCGACTTCCACGGCCTCCTCGCTGGCCGCCGGCGTCGTGCGCCTCAACACGGCCTTGATGCGCGCGATCAGTTCGCGCGGCGAAAAGGGCTTGGTCACATAATCGTCGGCGCCCACTTCCAACCCGCGCACGCGATCTTCCTCTTCACCACGCGCCGTAAGCATGATGATGGGAATGTCATTCATCAGCGCATCCTGGCGCAGGCTGCGAGCGAACTCGACGCCGCTCATGCCGGGCAGCATCCAATCCAACAGGATCAATTCCGGCACCTGTTCCAGAATATGCGCCCGCGCCTCGCGCGCGTCCTCGGCCAGCACCACGTCAAAACCGCCGCGCTGCAAGGCCATGGCGAGCATCTCGCGCACCGCTGCGTCGTCTTCTACAACCAGGACTCTGACAGGCATGTTGTTATCGCTCGTGTCGAGGGTTTCGGGTGCACATTAGAAGACAAAATTGTGACAGGAATGTTAACGGCGCTAGAAACCGTGACCGCACGCCCAGTTCCTGCTGCATAAGGAAGTTAGCGCTCGGCAAGAACAAGGGAAAAAAGCTGTTCGCCACCCTCGAAATGGCGCCGAATTCGCAACCCCGCCTCGGACACGAGCGCCTCCAACGCTTCGGCGTCGAATTTGCGGCTGATTTCGGTAAGCATGGCCTCACCGCGCGCGAATGGGTAGTTGCGGTTCAACGCCGGCACGCGGACTTTTTGGTCGCGACGAGACAGCAAATACATCTCGATCTGCCGTGCCGTGCGATTATAAAAGGCGCGATGCTCGAACCCGGTTGTATCGAAATCAGCTCCCAGCTCACGGTTGAGCACGTTCAATAGATTGAGATTAAAGCGCGCGGTGACGCCCTCAGCATCGTTATAGGCCGCTTCGATGAGCTCCGGAGCCTTGACGCGATCCGCGCCGAGCAGCAAACAGTCGCCTGGCCGCATCAACTTGGCAATCTCCCGAATAAAAGCTCGGCTAGCAGCCGGCGCGAAGTTACCTACCGTGCCGCCAAGAAAGGCATACAACACCGCTCCTCGAAACCGTGGCAGGTGCGCCAATCCGGCAAGATAGTCGCCACGCAGCGCGTTCACGCGCAGCCAGGGATAGCGTTGGATCAAGCCGCCTCCCGCCTCGAACAGCATGGCTTCGCAGACATCGAACGGCCAATACTGCACGTGTCGATCACGGCGCTCGCAGGCATCCAATAGATAACGGGTCTTGCGCGAGCTACCGCTGCCGAATTCGAGGATATGCGCCGGTGCAGCGGCTTCGACGATGGCATCGGCATAACGCTCCAGCAAACCCGCCTCGGCGCGGCTCGGGTAATACTCTCGCGTCCGGCAGATCGCTTCAAACAATGCGGAACCCGCGGCATCGTAGAAGTACTTGGGGGGCAGCGAGCGCGGGCGTGCGGCAAAACCCCGTTCCACATCTTCGGCCAAGCTGGGCGTTCGACGCTCTGCCGCCACCTCAAGGCAGCGAAATCGTGCTTCGGCGACATCAACGGACCACGGCTTCATAGACACTCCTTTGTTATGGCGCACACGGTACTCGCCGACGCATATTGATACTTGCGCTAGCCAAATCCATTGCTACAAGCATAGAAATGTTGCTGCCGTGCTAGTCACAGCACCCGTTATAGTCATAGGCTAGCAGTAAGGCGCATCGTCCAGCGCATAAAGGGGGGGAAGCTTCATGTGCCGGTTTGCCGCCTATCTCGGGCCCACGATTACGCTGGAGCGCTTTCTTCTGGAACCGCCCCACAGCCTCGTGCGTCAGTCTTATCAACCGCGGGAAATGAGCACAGCGCTCCTGAACGCGGACGGCTTCGGGATCGGCTGGTACACCCAGGAGCGAACCTGTGTGTATCGCAATCCGCAGCCCATCTGGAGCGACCCTAACCTCAGGGGCATCGCCCGGAGTCTGGAGCGGCCGCTATGGCTCGCCTATGTCCGCAGCGCTACCGATGAGCTCAGCACGCATCACGTGAACACGCAGCCGTTCTGCGACGAGGAGCTGCTGTTCCTGCACAACGGCTACATTGACGGCTTCGCCCATACGCTACGGCCTCGCATCCGCAGCTGGCTCGATCCACGGATCGAAGCGAACGTGCACGGCAGTACCGACTCCGAGTACCTGTTCGCGGTGCTGCGCCAACTGCTGCAGGATGAGGACATGGGCATCGACCAGGCGCTGCGCGAGCTGTGCGGTCTGGTCGAGCGCTGGGCGCCGGAATGCACGGCGCTGCTGAACCTGGCCGTTGCCGACGGCGCTCGTATCTACGCGCTGCGCCACGCCGCCAACGAGCGCTGCCCCACGCTTTACTACACTACCGACGACGATGCCTATCCCGGCGCGCAGCTGCTGGCATCCGAACCGCTCACCGAAGCCGGCTTTTGGTGCGCAGTGCCCGATCACCATCTTTTGATTCTCGACCCGGAGGAACCCCCGGCGCTGCTGCCTTTATGAGCTCTGAACCGCTTGCCGCCCTGAACAGGCTTCAAAACGCTCTACTCGCGCTGGTCGAACCGCTAGAGGAGGCGCTTTACCGCGAACAGGCGCATCCTCAGCTAAGCGCCCTAGGCTGGCACCTCGGCCACTGCGCATTCGTCGAACGACTATGGGTACGGGGCGAGCTGCTAGGGCTGGAGGAACCGCAAGCGGACTTACAGGAGCTGTACCTACCCGAGCATTCCGCCAAGACCACACGCGGCGAGCGGCTGCCGCCTGCGGCAAAGCTGTGCACCTGGGCCAACAAAAGCTTCGCGGAGACTCAGGAATTACTGCGGACGCCGAGCAGCCTGCGCCGCCCGGAGCTACTTCAGGCCGACTTTCTCCCGAACTTTCTCCTGCAGCACCACGCGCAGCACCTGGAAACCATGCGCCTCGCCCTAATTCAGTGGCGCTTGCGCCGGCCGTGCACCGGCACCCGCTCTGAGCGACTGGGCCGCAAAGCATGGCGGCGCAGCGAATGGCGTCGGCTGCCCGCCGGCCGATATCGCATCGGCACGGACAGCCGGAAAGTTTTCGATAATGAACGACCGCCACGCGTCGCGGAGCTTGCAGCATGTCGCCTCGCCTCCCGCGTGGTGAGCAACGGCGACTATCTCGAATTCATACGTGACGGCGGCTACTGTTCGCCGCGCTGGTGGTGCCGTGAAGGATGGCGCTGGCGCGAGCGCGCGCAGTGTACCCATCCGGACAATTGGCGACATCATGGCGACGACTGGTACAGCTACGGGCCGCACGGCGCCCAACCGCTTTCCGCCAACGGGCCGCTCGCCGGCGTCAATCTCTATGAAGCACGAGCCTACGCTACGTGGGCAGGCGCTCGCCTGCCGCATGAATACGAATGGGAAGCCGCGGCGCGGCTGGGATTATTGGACGATATAGGCTTGGCGTGGGAGTGGTGCGACAACCGGTTCCATCCTTATCCCGGTTTTCGAGCCTATCCTTACGCGCGCTACTCCACGCCCTGGTTCGACGGACGCCATTATGTACTGCGCGGCAGCAGTGTGCACAGCTCGGGCGCCATCCGCCGGCCGAGCTTTCGCAACTTCTACACGGCAGAACAGCGACATATCTGCGCCGGCATTCGCTTGGCGAAATAAAGCCCGCCATGGGGAGCGCGTTTAGCGCTTATGCTTCGTCCAGAGAAAGCTCGCTCGCGTCGGAGCCTGTCGCGCTCCCAAGCATGACTTCGATGGCCTCGCGGCTACGGCGGGCTAGCTCGGTTCGCCCTTCGCCGCGGACCGGCTCGCCCAGTTGCACACGCGCATAGACCGGAGGACCGCCGGCCAGGCGCCAGGCGTGGCGCGGCAAAGGCTCCTCAACATGCGGCGCATGCGGATGCCGGGCACCGTCTTCGGTGAGATAGCTAAGGGCTAACGGACGCACCGCCACGCCGGCATCTATCGCGGCTTGATAAAGCCGCGGCCGGAAAGGGAGTAAGCGGCTGCCGTCTCCCGTCGTGCCCTCGGGAAAGAGCAACACCGATTGCCCCTCCTCGAGTCGCTGCCGTATGGCCTCCGCCGCTGCCGCTGCAGCGTTGCGCCCGCCACGCTCTATGTACAAGGTACCAAGCCCGCTAGCGATCGGCCCAACTACGGGCCAGGCGCGAACTTCGCTCTTACTGAGGAAGGCCACCGGATAAAAGGCAGCGATGACAGGAATATCGAGCCAGGACATGTGATTGGCGACCACGAGACAGGGCTCGGACTCGCGTAATTCACCGATGGCCTCCAGGCGCAAGCCGAAAAGCCGGCACATCCAGCGCGACCAAGCGGCCTGAGCCTGTCGCGCACGCCCTCGGAACGGCTCCACGCCACGCCACCGATCCCATAGCAGCGCGATGCCGATCAGCAGCCCGCCGACGATGACGAGCAACACAGCAATAACGAGCCGTAGGACCTGAAACAGGCGAGCTATCACGCGCTTATCCTGGATATCCA
>JAJUGG010000013.1 GCA_029268285.1 Ectothiorhodospiraceae bacterium
CCCGGCTTCGAACGCATGCACGTGCTGCGTCCGCTATCGGACGACGCGCCGTACGTGATCTACACCGTGTGGCGCGACCGCGAGGCTTATCATGAATGGGTCAACAGTGACGACTTTCGACGCGATCACGAAAACCCCTTGCCGCAAGCCGCTTTCAGCGGCAAACCGGTGCTCGAGTACTTCGAGGTAGCTTTGGAGACGGTGGGGCGTTGAACAAAAACCGCCTCGCGTGGGGGCGAGGCGGTTTTTGTAGTGATTGTAGGCCGGGCGGCATGGCCCCCCCGCCGCGATCAAAGGCGCTGCACGAGCTCGCCGCTGTCGAATTCGAGGCAGACGGCTTCTGCCAGCGTGTCCTCAATGAGGCGGTCGTAATCGGGCATGTGCTTAGCCTCGATCTCCAGCAGCTCGTCGTGGTTAGAGCGGGTTTTGGGGTTCTCGCTGAGGAGCGCGCAGCAGTCCTTGTAGGGCTGAATCGACAGCTCGTAGGTATGAATGTTGCGAGCTATGTCGATGATCTCCTGCTTGTCGCTGCCGATCAGCGGGCGCAGGAAGGGGATTTCCACCACCTTGCTGGTGCTGACCAGGTTCTCCAGCGTCTGCGAAGCGACCTGCCCCAGACTGTCGCCGGTAACGAGCGCCAGCGCGCCAAGCCGCTGCGCCAGGCGTTCGGCGACGCGCGCAAGGAAGCGGCGGAACAGCACCACGTCGTAGCCGGTCTGGCTGCCCATGAGTGCCAGGTCGAAGTGCGTATACGGGATGAGGTAGACCCGCGAGCGCTTGGTGTAGCGGCTCAATTGGCGCGCGATGCGCGCCACCAGCTCGTCCTCGGCGCGGGTCTGCTGCACGCGGGTAGCGGTCAAATGCAGGAAATCCACACGGCAGCCGCGCTTGGCCATCTGAAACGCCGCTACCGGCGAGTCGATGCCGCCCGAGAGCAGGCTCAGCACATGGCCGCTGCTGCCCACAGGCAGGCCGCCCAGGCCGCGACGCTTTTCCGCATAGCAGTACATGCCTTCTTCGTAGATATCGACGAAGAAGGTGCGGGTGGGCCGAGTCAGGTTGACCTTGTCCCAGGCTGTGTTCTGCAGGACGAGCGCCCCCAGGTCGCGCGCCAGCTGGTCCGATTTCAGCGGAACGCGCTTGTCGGCCCGGTTGACGCGCACTGCGAAGGTGCCGCCCGGGCTGTGGCTGGCCTCGGCCTGTGCCAGAACCGTGCGCTCGACCGGCGCGAGATCCAGCATGCCTTCCAACTGCCGCGTGTCGGATGCCGGTATCAGCTTGGTTGCGGCAATGGTGGCGATGCCCGGTACCTCGCCCAGCAGGTCCAGCACCTCGTCGATCCGCTCGATTTGTTCGGCGGGAATATCAATGTAGGTGCGGTTGTGGATGGCATGCACGCGCCAATCCACACCGCCTCGCTGTAGGCGGTGACGGATGTTGTCCGCCAGGCGGTGTTCGAACTCGCGGCGGTTGCGACCCTTGAGGGTGAGTTCGCCGTATTGGACAAGTATGCGGTTGGGCTGTACGGACATGGTGTTTCTGTGCTCGGGCGCCGAAAGGGACGGTATTTAAACGTTTTTAGCGGCTTGCAGGCAAATCGCCGGTGATGCGGCGCAGGCCATGGGAGAGTTCGGCCGCCGACAGTTCGCCGACCTTATACTCTCGCAGGCGGCCGCCGGCGTCGAAGAACAGCGTGGTCGGCATGCCGATGGCGTTGAAGTGGCGTCCGAGCGCCCCGGCAGTATCGAGCAGCACCCGATCGAGCTCGAGCGCTTCCTCGGTCAAGTAGGTTTCGACCGCCGCGGCGCGCTCGGATTGGTTGGCGAAAATGAAAACCACATCGGGTCTTTGCCGTGCGGTCTCGGCCAGCAGCGGCATCTCGCGGCGGCAAGGACCGCACCACGTAGCCCACAGGTTGATGACCGCCGGTCGGCCCATCAAGCTACTTAGCTTGACCGGGTCGCCGTGGAGCTGCGGCAGCGTCAGGGCTGGCAGCGGCATGGGCGGCGGGCTCTGCGGCGTACTGGCGCGATAGCCTATCCACACCGCGGCCGACAGCGCGAGCGGCAGACAGGCCCAAAGCAGTTTGCGCGGGCTCTCGCGAAAATACAGGAAGCTCAGCAGCGCCGCGGCGGCCGCGCCGGCCCACCAGGTGAAGCCGCCTTGCCAGATGTAGAATACGGTCCACGGCCGCGGCGCGTAGGCATCCCAATGCAGTGCAACGAAGCCTAGCCGGGCGCCGACGGCGGCAGCCAGGGCCGTTAGTTCACCCCAGCGCAGAAAGCGCTTGTCGACGCGCCGCGACAACAGCCAGCCGCCGCCGATGAGCACCAGCAGGCAGACGAGCCCGGCGAGGCGTTCCAGCGGCAGTATGAAAGGACCCAGGGTAACGGCATTCATAAGCTTAGAGTTCCGGCCCGCTGTATGCTGACGACGGCATTATTGTTATGAGCGAAACCTTGATGACCGATTCCGCTCTCCACCTGCGCTTGCGCGGTATCGCCAAATCCTACCGCGCCAGCGCCCGCGCCGCGAACGTTCTGCATCGACTTGACCTCGACGTGCGGCGCGGCGAGTTTCTGGTGCTGCTCGGGCGTAGCGGCTCGGGCAAGTCCACGCTGCTCAACCTGATGGGCGGGCTGGACTATCCCGACGCCGGCGAAGTCTACATTGACGAGCGGGCGCTGTTCGCGATGAGCGAGCGCGAACGCACCCTGCTGCGCCGACGCGAAATAGGCTTCGTGTTCCAGGCCTTCAATCTGGTGCCGACCTTGAGCGTGCGCGAGAACGTCTTGCTGCCTTTGGAGCTGAACGGGGAGCTTGGGCCTGAGGCGGAGTCGCGTGCCGCCTCCTGGCTGGCCGCTGTGGGGCTGGAGGGCTACGGGGAAGCCTTTCCGGACGAGCTCTCCGGCGGCGAGCAGCAACGCGTTGCCATCGCGCGTGCACTGGTGCACGGCCCCTCGCTGATTCTCGCCGACGAGCCCACCGGCAATCTGGATCTGTCCACCGCGCAGAAGGTGCTCGACCTGCTCGACGATCTGTGCCGGCGCGAGGGCAAGACCCTGGTCATGGCCACCCACAGCCGTGAGGTAATGGGCCTGGCCGATCGGGTGGTATCGCTCGAGGACGGACGCGTGGTGGAGACGGCGGTGTGAGTTCCCAGCCGCGCGCCTCCCTAGTGTTTAAGGCCGGCTGGCGCCACCTGCGCGGCTTCGGGCTGCAGCTGGTTCTCGCGATTGTCGGGATTGCCGTCGGCGTCGCCGTGGTGGTCGGCATCGATCTAACCAACGAAAGCGCTTCTCGTGCTTTCGCCATGTCGACCGACGCACTGATGGGGCGGGCCACGCATCAAGTGGTAGGGGGGCCGCAGGGCGTACCGGAGTCCGTCTATCCCTGGCTGCGGGTGGAGCAGGGGCTGCGCGATGCCGCCCCGGTGCTGGAACTGTCGGTTGCGGTGGGCGAGCGGGAGCTCACACTGCTCGGCATCGATCCATTCGCGGAGGACGGTGTGCGAGGCAGCCTGGGCGAAGGCGAGTTTGACATCGGACGGCTGATCGCGCAGGCGGGCGCAGTGGTCCTGCCCGACGATTTGGCCGCAGAGCTCGAGGCGGGCTACGGCGACCGCCTGCAGCTAAGCGCGGCGGGCGCCGTGCATACTGTGGAGGTGGTCGGTACGGTGGCCAGCCAGCCCGGCGCAGAGTCGCTGCTCTGGGCCGATATTGCCACGGCGCAGGAGCTAGCGGGGCGCGTCGGCTGGCTGACGCGCATCGATCTGGTGTTGGAGCCGGATCAAGCACGCTGGCTGGAGGCGGAACTGCCGGAAGGCTTAGAACTCATCGATGCCGGCAGCCGCCGACAGTCGCTCGGCGAGATGAGCCGCGCCTTCGAGATCAACCTCACCGCGCTCAGCCTGCTGGCTTTGCTGGTTGGGCTCTTCCTGGTCTACAACACCATGAGCTTTGCGCTGTTGCGCCGGCGCGAGCTCATCGGCGTGCTGCGCGCCCTCGGTGTGGAGCGCTCGCAGCTGCTTCGCAACGTACTGCTGGAAGCCCTGATCCTGGGCGGTGTGGGAACGCTGCTTGGGATCGCCGTGGGTATTCCGCTCGCTAACGGCCTGCTGCAACTGGTTGGGCGCACGCTGAGCGACCTCTACTACGCCCGCAGCATCGCCGAGCTTAGTGTTGCGCCGCTCAGCCTCGTCAAGGCCGTGGCGCTCGGCATGGGCGGCACGCTGCTCGCGGCCTTGGTGCCGGCCTATGCCGCCGCCTCGACGCCGCCGCGCCAGGATCTCGGCCGCTCAGCACTGGAGCGCGGCGTCAAGCGGCGGTTGGGATTGGTTACCGGGCTTGGCGCCGTGCTTCTGATCTTGGGAGCGCTGTTGCTCCTGCCTTCCGACGCGCTTTGGCTGGGCTTCGTCGCCTTGTTCGCAATCACCGTCGGGCTGGCGCTGCTGGTGCCGATCGCAACCGTGGGCTTCATGCGCGCGCTGGCGCGCCCACTCGGCCGACGTTTCGGCGGCTTCGGCCGCATGGCCGCCCGCGGCGTGGTGGCCGGGCTCAGCCGTACCGGCGTGGCGCTGACCGCGCTCGCCGTCGCGGTTAGCGCCGTGGTGGGCATGGGGCTGATGATAGGCTCCTTTCGCGCCAGCGTCGGCGACTGGTTGGGGAGCGTACTGCGTGCCGACTACTACCTGGCGCGGCAGGACGACGCGCCCCTGACGCCCGATCTTATCGACACCGTGCGGCAGTTGCCGGGGCTCTCCGACGTCAGCTTGAGCCGCTACGAGCGCCTGCCCCAGGAGGAGGGCGATGTGTCGCTATGGATTGTGCAGCTGGGGGAGGAGGCCTGGGCCGGATTCCAGTTCCGCGCCGGTGAGCCGAACGCGGCTTGGCAGGCCTTTCAGAACGGCGCGGTCATCGTGACCGAGCCATTCGCCTTCCATCACGCGCTCGCGCCCGGCGACCGCCTCAGCCTACGCACACAAGAGGGTGTGCGTGAATTCCCGGTCGCCGGCGTGTACGCCGACTACAGCTCGGACCGCGGCATCGTCGCCATGGCCGAGTCCACTTACGAGAAATGGTTCGGTGCCAGTCCCGTCGAGTCCATGGGCTTGTACGCGCACAACGCGGCGCGCCTGGGGCAGGCGCTGGATGAGCTCAAAGCAGAGCACCCGCAGTTGCAGATACGCAGCAACCTGGATTTGCGCGAGCGTTCCATGGAAGTGTTCGACCAGACCTTCGCCGTAACCGATGTGCTGCGCATACTCGCCGCGCTGGTGGCCGTGGTGGGTGTTTTCTCGGCGCTGTCGGCCCTGGCGCTGGAGCGCGCGCGCGAGGCCGCGGTGCTGCGTGCGCTCGGGTTTACGCCTACGCGGCTGGCGATTCTTCACGTTACCGAAAGCGGCCTGATGGGCTTGGCGGCAGGGTTGTTCGCGCTACCGCTCGGAATAGTGCTTGCGGTGGTGCTGATCGAAGTCATCAACCGGCGCGCCTTCGGGTGGACCATGGATTTCGCGCTGCTGCCGGGGCCCTTGCTGGACGGCTTTTGGCTGGCGCTGCTGTCGGCTTTGGTAGCGGCTGTTTATCCGGCCTGGCGGCAGGCGCGCGCGGTGCCGGCACGCGGCTTGCGGGAGGAATGATGCGCGGGCAGGGGCTTAAACGAATTGCTGTGTTAGCGCTAGCGATGGCGCTTGCAGTGTTGGTCTACGTCCTGTGGCCGCGGCAGCAGCCGCAAGCCGGCGGCCCGGCCTTCGAGGCGGCCGAGCTGCTCGCGGACGAGGAGGCGGGCTTCGCGCGTGCGGTCGAGGTGCGCGAGTTCGTGTTTCCGGCCGACCATGGCGCGCACCCGGACTATCGCAACGAATGGTGGTACTTCACTGGCAATCTCGAAGATGCGGCCGGGCGCGCTTTCGGCTTCGAGTTCACGGTGTTTCGCTTTGCAATGATGCCCGAGCCGATAGAACGCGCCTCGAATTGGGCCAGCCGCCAGCTCTACATGGCGCACTTCGCAGTGACCGATATCGACGGGGAGCGCTTCTACGCGGCTGAGCGTTTTGCCAGGGGGGCGATGGGGCTTGCCGGCGCGCAAGCCGCGCCGTTCAAAGTCTGGCTGGAAGACTGGCAGGTGTCCGCCGAGGCCGACGAGGCTTTTCCGGCGCGCCTTCAAGCCGCAACCGACGAAGCCGGGCTGGACCTGCGCCTGGAAGCGTTGCAGCCACCGGTGTTGCAGGGCGAGCGCGGCCTCAGTCCCAAAGGCGCCGGCCCCGGAAACGCCTCCTATTACTTCTCCATGCCGCGCTTGGCGGCAGCGGGGGAGGTGCGCTTCGGCGGTGAACGATACGAGGTCAAGGGCCAGGCTTGGCTGGATCGGGAGTGGGGCAGCAGCGTGCTGGAGCGCGGCCAAGCTGGGTGGGACTGGTTTTCTCTGCAGTTCGATAACGGCGCCGAGATGATGGTGTTCCAGCTGCGGCGCGAGGACGGCAGCACCGACCCCTACAACGCGGGCATGTGGATCGCGCCGGACGGCAGCACGCGCCCCTTGCGCGCTCAGGAATTCGAATTGGAGCCGCTCGCGACTTGGGAGAGCCTCGCCACCGGCGTGGAATACCCGCTGCGCTGGCGGCTGCGTATCCCCGCTCTCAATGCAGAACTTACGGTGGCGCCGCGCCTGGAGAACCAGGAGTTGGACCTGTCGGTGCGGTACTGGGAAGGTGCAATTGAGGTTAGCGGCGAGATTCGGAACGAGAACGTCCGCGGCCTGGGTTATATGGAACTGACCGGTTACGAATAAAAACCCCTCCGCGCCGTGGCGGCTCGGAGGGGTGGTATCAGCGGGAGTGCTTACGCGCTGGTCTGGCCGCAGACGCGCTGCTTCCAAGCGATGTTGTCGGCCTCGTGGCCGGAGGGAAGCTCGTTGCGCGGCGCTTCGATCCAGCTGGCGATGTCGGCCACGACGCGCTGGCCCTGCAGGTCGCGAGTCAGCATGTGGTAGCCGTCCGGGTACAGGCCGAGCGTCCACGGGTCGGTAACTGGCTCGCTCTGCAGCATCTGACAGACCGGGTGCTTGGGCACGATCTGGTCGTTTTCGCCGTATAGCACCAAGGTCGGCACTTCGAGCTTGGGCGAGGAGCGCAGCGCGAGATCCATCAGATCAGTCAAGCCCGACACCGCATCGATGCTGGTTTTCTTGATCACCAACGGGTCGCGGCCAAGGGCGATCAGGGCATCGCGGTTGTTGGATGCAACGCGGCCAAGGCTTTTACCGGTCGGGCGCCAGTTCGGCGCGACTTTTTCTGCAACCCAGAGCCCGGCGCGCTGATACCAGGGCATGGTAGTGCGGGCCCAGACTGCGGGCGCAATGAGCACGGCGCCGTCGATTTCCGGTGCGTCCTCGGCTGCCAGCGCGCTGATGGTCACCGCGCCGCCCATGCTCTCGCCCATCAGATAAACGGGCAGATCCGGGTGGCGGGCCTTGAGCAATTCGAGCATCGCTTGGGCGTCGTCCACCATGCGCTCAGCGCTAGACCATTCACCATGGGTTTCCGTGCGGCCGAAGCCGCGCTGATCGTAGGCATAGGTCAGAATGCCTTGCTCGGCCAGTGTGGGCCCGACATCGGCGAACGCCTTGTGGTAGTCGTTGAAACCATGCAGAGCAAGTACCACAGCCTTGGGCTCGCCTTCCGGCGCCCACTGCGCGAGCGGTAGACGGTAGCCGTCGTCCATCTCGGCGTATTCCTCGGCTAGCAGCGGTTCCTGTACTGGCTCCGGAGAGTGCGGCGTCTGCGGCGTCGAGCAGGCGCTGATGGCAAAGGCGGCGGCGAACAGGGGGAATAGCAGCTTGCGTGCGGGCTTGGTGGCGACTTCCATGGTGCTAGGTCTCGTCCTTCTAATGCGTTCCATTCGTAAGCGGTCGCGCCTGTTCCTAGGCGGCTCCCGAGCTTTTAACGCGGACTGACGGACCCAAAACCAGGAAGAAATCACCCTTTGCGTGCATTGTTTTCGGTATTTGCCGAAACTGTGCGCAGGCTCCCAAAGTCGCCGTGAATCGGTGCACAATCGTGCTGAGAACTAGAACACTTAGAGGTATCTCATGCCCCGGCCGGTTACGCCGCAAATAGCTGCTGATGTGCTGATTCGTCTCGACGATCAGCCGGACAAACTCGTCTTGATCGAGCGGCGCCATCCACCCTACGGCCTTGCCATTCCAGGCGGCTTCGTAGACGTCGGCGAGCGCATCGAGGTGGCTGCGCGGCGTGAGGCGAAGGAGGAAACCTCGCTCGATGTCGAGTTGGAGTGCCTGTTAGGGCTTTACTCGGACCCGGCGCGCGACCCGCGCGGGCATACGGTAACGGCGGTTTATGTAGCGCGCGCCAGCGGCAGCCCGGAAGCTGCTGACGATGCCAAGGCCGTGGTGTTGGCAGACCCCGCCGACACCTCGCTGAACATGGTGTTCGACCACCGGCTGGTGTTGGATGATTACCTGCGCTGGCGAGAAAGCGGAAAACTCACCCCGCTACGCTTTGGCGATCGCTAAACCTCGAGCAGAGCGTTTTCTCTTGGTGCGCGTAGTCGCTTACGTTTTGCTGTTGTGTGCGTTTCCCGCTGCGGCGGCAGCCTTCGATCCGGAGGATTTGGCGCCGGAGGCGCCCGAGGTGCGGACGGAGAGCGAGGAAAACGAGGGGATCGATCTGCCGGAAGCCTTCATCGGCGCCATGGATCGCGGGCAGGAGTCGCTGTCCCGGCAGGTTGTGGAAATCGGCCGACGCCTGGATCGCTTCTTCGGTGGCGACGACTATGTGCATTCGCCGGACGGCAGCAGCGCGCGTATTCGTCTGACGTCGCTGTACTCGGAGCTCGAGGGCACCGAGTTCGATCCATCCTTCAAGTTCGAGTTGGAATTACCCAACACGGAACGCCGTTGGCGCTTGATTTTCGAGAGCGAGGACTGGGATTGGACGGATCCCTTCAACGACGGCGGCCCGCGCCAGGGGCCGGGGGCCAACGATGACGGCGGCGACAGCATCGCGGGTGTCCGCTTTCTCCGCGACCTGGCCGATTACTGGAACTTCGAAACCGATGTCGGCATCAAGGTGCGTACGCCACTCGACCCCTTCGTCGAAACCAAGGTAGGCCGCTCTTGGTTTGCCGGCGCGGTCGAGTTACGGCCGTCGGTGGAAGCGTTCTGGTACAACTCGGATGGTCCGGGCGTAGAGACCCGGTTCACGGTACAGACCCCACTTCCTGGGCCGCGCTTTCTACGTGTCGACAACCGCGCGACTTGGTACAAGGACGAAGAAATCGTCGAATACCGACACGATGCTGGTATTACTCACGAGTTCTCGCGGCTGCACGCCGTCCTCCTGCACTTCGGCGTGCGCGGCGAGAGCAAGCCGAATGATCGCGTAACGGGCTATTCGGTCGATGTCCGCTGGCGCAAGAACATCTTTCAGGATTGGTTATTTCTGGAACTAAGGCCGGAGCTGCTGTTCGCCCGCGACCACGATTTCAAGCAGGACAAGCGCTTCATGATCACGCTGGAGTCCTATTTCGGCGACCTGGAGTGGTAGCACGTGCCCAAGGAGCGGTGTTAGTGGGCGCCTATCCCGTGAACATCATCGCTGCGCCCATAGATTACAGCCCATGCTTAGAGTCCAGTTCTTTTCAGCGCGTTGCGGAGTCCATATGGGCCTCGATCTAGGTACGCCCGAGATATGCTAGATACCCTCGATCAAGAGCGTGCCGAACTCAAACGCCAAAGCCTGCGCCGACACCGCGCCTTCGCACTTGGGCTGCTGCTATTGGCCGGTGCGATTTTCGTGGCGACGCATTACATCGAGCCGAGCAACTTTTGGATTCAGTTGCTGCGGGCCGGCGCCGAAGCGGGCCTGATCGGCGGCCTGGCCGACTGGTTTGCGGTGACGGCGCTGTTCCGACATCCCTTTGGCCTTCCCATCCCTCATACCGCCATCATTCCCCGGAACAAGGAACGCATCGGCGAAGGGCTGGGTAGCTTCGTCGAACAGAACTTTCTCGACCCGCGCGTTATCGGCGAGCGCATGCGCGAGGGCAATGTCGCTGCGCGGATAGGCCGCTGGATGGAGGACGAGGACAACAGTCGCTTCATTGCTGAGCAATTGCTAGGGCTTGCGCCCGAGGTGATTCGCTCCTTCGACGATCAGGAAGTGCAGGAGTTCTTCCGGGGCATCCTCAGCAAGCAATTGGCACGCGCCGACTTGGTGCCGATGCTGGTGCGTTTGCTGCGTCTGTTGACGGAGAGCCGCCAGCACCAGGAACTGTTCGACCGGGCACTGCGCCTGGGCCGTGACGCGTTGGCGCGCAACGAAGACATGATCTACGAGCGGGTTGAGCGCCGCTCGGCCTGGTGGGTGCCGGATCGCGTCGACCGGCGCGTGGCGCGCGCCATTATCGAGGGCGTGGAAGAGCTGCTCAGCGATCTATCCGACCATAAGCATCCCATGCGGGAGCGCTTTGACGACGCCACGCTCAAGCTCATTGAGCGGCTCGAACACTCGCCGCGTTTTCGTGAGCGCGTCAACGAAGTCAAGCGCCAACTGCTGCAAAGCCCGGAACTGAACACCACGTTCGCCTCACTCTGGCAGGAGGTGCAGCGTTTGCTGCTGGACGGCGTCCAGCACCCCGATTCCGAGCTGCGCAGTACCCTGACCCACAGCCTGCGCTCGCTCGGCAGCACCTTGAACGAGAACGAAGAAGCCCAGGCGCGACTCAACCGCCGGCTCGAGAACGTCGTGAGCGGCTTCATCGTTCCCTTTCGCGCGCAGATCGGCAAGTTCATCGCTTCCGTGGTGCGCGATTGGGATACCCGCACCGTCACCGAGCGGGTCGAACTCGAAGTCGGCCGCGATCTGCAGTACATCCGCGTCAATGGCACCCTGGTCGGCGCCCTGGCCGGCTGCGTGCTATTCCTGATCAGTCATGCAATCTGGTGAGGCGGGCGGCGGTTGCGCTTAGCTTGTGCACGCGAGTGTGCCCGTAGGTCCGACTTCAGCCGGACGTCTTGGGTTAGGGCGTCCGACTAAAGTCGGACCTACGAATGCCGGTGCTCCGTTCGAAGCCACTGCCGTCCCGGCGAGGCGCCGCTCTTACGGACGGTAAGATTTGAAAGGAACATCTGTGGGAGCGGCCACCTCGCCGCGAATGGCGCCGCAGGCGCCACCAAGGCGGGAAAAAGCGCGGTGGGGACGCCGCTCCCATAAGGAAGGCGTTTTGCCCTCGCAGGCGCCTGCTTGGCTCACCGCCAAGCAGTTCTTGTCCTTCTCCGTGCCTCCGTGGTTTAACTGCAGCCTTACGATCGGTTAGAAGCATGATCCGCCAGAACCTTCGCCACACACGCCGTCACGCGCTTGCCGGTGGCGAGGTGGAGGAACTCGTTGGGGCCGTGGGCGTTGGAGTGGGGGCCGAGGACGCCAGTGATGACGAACTGCGCGTCGGGGAACTGCTCGCCCAGCATGGCCATGAACGGAATGGTGCCGCCTTCGCCCATGTACATGGCGGGCTTGCCGAAAAAAGCCTGCGAGGCCTGTTCCACCGACTCCGCCAGCCAGGGAGCCAGGGCCGGCGCATTCCAACCGGTGGCGGCCTGGTCGGGAGTAAAGCTGACGCGCGCGCCGTAGGGTGGGTCGCTTTCCAATATTTCCTTGAGATGCTGGGTGGCCGCCTCGCCGTCCAGCATTGGGGGAAGGCGTAGTGAGACCTTCAAGGCGGTCCTGGGGCGCAGTACGTTGCCGGCATTCTCGATCGCGGGCAGGCCTTCCGCGCCGGTAATGGCAAGCGCCGGGCGCCAGGTGCGGTTCAGTACCAGCTCGGCCCGGTCGTCGGTCACAGGCTGCCCGTTCTCCAGAAACGGGAATTTGTCGTGTACTTGATCGCCCAGCACCTCAGCCGCGGCGGCGGCCTGTTGGCGACGCACTTTCGGAATATCCACGTGCAGCGCCTGCGGCAGAATGCAGCCGTCCTCGGCCTGCTCGAGGCGCTCCAGTAGGCGGCGGGCGATGCGGAAGGTGTCTGGGACGATGCCGCTGGCATCACCCGAGTGCACCCCCTCGCTCAGTATCTCGACGTTCAACGTGCCGCTGGCCATGCCGCGCAGCGAAGTGGTCAGCCAGAGTTGGTCGTAGTTGCCGCAGCCGGAGTCAAGGCAGATCACCAGCTCGGGCTTGCCGATGCGTTCGCGCAGGGCCTCGATGTAGTGGGGGAGGTCGTAGCTACCGCTTTCTTCGCAGCATTCGATCAGAAAGACGCAGTGGGCATGCGGCAGGCCTTGCTCCTGCAGCGCGAGCACGGAGGCAAGCGAGGCGAACACGGCATAGCCGTCGTCGGCGCCGCCGCGGCCGTAGAGCTTGCCGTCCTTCAAGACCGGCTCCCAAGGGCCGAGGCCGGGATTCCAGCCGCTCATCTCCGGCTGCTTGTCGAGGTGGCCGTACAGAAGTACCGTGCCCGGAGCGTTACCGGGAATATCGATCAGGAGCACGGGGGTGCGCCCGGGCAGGCGCGCGACTTCCAGCTCCATGCCCGCCGCAGCGTTGCGGCGGCACCAGTCCGCGGCCAGTTCCACGGCGGCATCGATATGGCCGTTGCGCTCCCAGCTCGCGTCGAAGTGCGGCGATTTCGCCGGGATGCGGATGTAGTCGCTCAAGGTCGGCGTGATGCTCTCATCCCATAGCCGTTCGACGAACTGCAGCGCGGCCTGTGTATCCATTCCCTGCTCCTATGGAAAATCCGCAACGTTGGTATACTAACGCCCCATGAACGACATGCCTATGAATAGCGATATGGGTGTACGCGAGTATTTGCGCGGTCTCGGGCCGTTCCGGCTGGCACTGGCTGCGCTGGCGGCGATCCTGATCGTGTTCAGCCCTTCGCCCGAAATGGAAACCGTCCGCAGCGGCTGGGGCTTGGTACGCACTGCGGTGCTGCCCGCGCTCGGGCCGGTCGTCTTCATGGTGGTGCTGTTCGACATGCTCATGAGTCGCGTCATGATGAGCGATCATCAGGGCGCCGAGCGGGCTCGTTATCGGCGCGCGCTGTGGTTCGACACCGCCGTAGCGCTGCTCATGCTGCTGGCGTGGGCGCCTTTTCTCCTGGCGCTGTTCGAAACTCGCTGAATCCGCGCAGGCGCGCCTGTCGCGTTTGCTCGCCTTCCTCAGGGGCCGATCAGCGGCCCTGTCTTTTAATCCCATCGTAAAGAAGAAGCGGCTTCGGCCTTGGGGCCCCGTCCCGCCAGCCCCACTATTCCCTTGACCGGGTTCGAGCAAGCTGCCGAAAACGGTCTCGACGCGCGTTCGCGCGACACCGGACCAGACACCGCATCGTCTCCCGCCACTAATCAATATCTCGAGGGCAGGACGGCTTAACTCGCACATGCAGAGAAAAATCATCGCTTTCCACCGCGACGCGCAGGGTCACTGGGTGGCAGATCTGGAGTGTGGTCACGAGCAGCATGTTCGTCATAGGCCACCGTGGATCAATCGCCCCTGGATTGTCAGCCAGGCTGGGCGCGACCGGCATATCGGGCGGCGTCTGAACTGCAAGCAGTGCGATATCGAGAACGCGCAAGCCAACGACGAGCAGCCCTAGCGCGTCGTCCGCCCTGCTTGCAGAGGGCCCGAAACGCGGTCGGACCCGAACAAGAGGAGCACAATGAACGAAAATCTAATACTGCTCGAACGGTTCCAGAACTGGCTCGCGGCAGTGCCGCCAAGTGTTTTCCTTGCCATTTCCCTGGCAGTGGCAACAGTGCTGCTCGTGGTCGGCATCTTGCAAATCTTGCACTTCAATCGCGCCAGGCAGGTCAAGGCCGAACAGCGGCGTGGGCTGGAGCGGGAAATGAAGCTACGCTACGAGACCTATCTGCCGGCGGCCGAGGCACTGGCGCGCGCGCAAGAGCACCTCGCTAACTACCCGATGCTGGATGTGGGGCGTGAAGGCACGCGCACGATTGCCGACCATATCGTCGGCGCGCTCGGGAAAGTGCATTTGGTCGGTAGTGAAGCAGTCATTCGCGCCACGGGCGCGGTCGCGACCGAGTTCACCAATGCTTCGTTGAGCCTTGCGGCCAAGCGTCGACCGCTCGAGCAGGTGGAGCAGGACATCGAGCAGATCGACAAGCAGACCGCCCACTTAGGCTTCGAGCGCGACCGCCTCATGACCAATCTGACACGCGCCGCCAGCGACGGGCTGGACCAGATGGACGGCGTCTGGAACGACATGAATCTGCGTTTCGACAAGCTGCATCGGGAAATCGGCACCCTGCTGGAGCGGCGCGGCGAGCGCGTTCGCGAGCTTAACCGCCTGCGCCAGGCACTCTCGCAGGAGGCGGCGCGCTACGCCCTGCGCATCGCCAAGCTATCGGTGCCAGCTTACCTCACCTTGCGCCAGGAAATGGAGTTGCCACTCGACGAAGACGCCTATCGCGCCCTGGCTCAGCGCAGCATCCGTGAAATAGAGCAGCAGCTGAGCCAGCTGGCGCCGCCCGCCAAGCGCAGCGCCAAGGCCTCGGCGGAAGCACTGCCGAGCGCGCCCGCAGCTCGCCTCAAGATGGCGCTGCGGCGTGGGTGAACATCGTGTCGACTTGCGGAAAACCCCGGGTTGCGCGGGTTTTGCCTCAGGTGCCCCGCCCTCAGGTTCGATTAGGGAACGCCGCAGGGATGTGGCCGCCAATGCCAGCTATCGTCGAACAGGGAGATCGACATGAACAAATTGCTCACGCAGGCCGCGGCACTGTTGGTCGGCGCGACTACCATGAGCTTTGCGGCCGCCGCGCCGGCCGTCGATCAGGCCTCGGGCCTCCAGCACGTACAGAACGTTCAGAGCGTGCCCAAGAATACCGAAGGCCAGAACTTCAACGAGCTCATTACCGAATTGAGCCGGCTTGAGCAGCGCCTGGCCGCGATCCAGCGCGACGCCATCGTACAGAACCCGAGCCTACGTACCGAAGCTCGGGAGTTGCAGAGCTTGTTAGTCGAAACCATGGAGGAGCAGGGTTATTCGCCCACTGAGCGCTTGGAGCGAATCCAGCAGATTCAGTCCGAGTTGGCCAATCCGGAGATCGACCAGCAGCAGCGTCAGGAATTGATCGCCGAGGCGCAAACGGAGCAGCAGGAGCTTAGCCAAGCGGAACAGAAGGCCATGGAGCGCCAGGAAGTTCAGCAAGCGGCGCTGGCCTTTGAAACCAAGCTAGTGCAGGCGATGCAGGAGCAGGACCCGAATGCGGAGCGTCTGCTCGATGAATACGAGGCGCGCAGTCAGGAACTCCAGGCCATGCTCGAGCAGCAATCCGCGCCGATACCGCCGGAGGAGTAAGGCAGAGACGCTCATTACCGATACCGCGGTGAGCGAGGCGTGGCTATGATGGGCGAAACCAGGACTTGGAGGCCTGCGTGAACGCTTTTGCCCTGCACCCACAGCTCGCCGCGGATTGTCACGATTTAGGCCGTCTCGGCGTTTCGCGCTTGTTGTTGATGAACGATGCCCGCTACCGCTGGTTCATTCTGGTTCCGGAGATTGCGAATGCGCGCGAATTGCACGAGCTAGATGCGCCGACCCGGCATCGCCTGAGCGATGACTCGGCCAAGCTCTGCCACGCGATGCAGGCCGCCTTCCGACCGGATAAGCTCAATATCGCGACACTCGGCAACGTCGTCCCTCAGCTGCATATCCACCACATTGCCCGCTTTCGCGACGATCCCGCCTGGCCAGGACCGGTGTGGGGGCATTCGCCGCCGCGGGCTTACCAGCCGCACGAGGTGGCGGCGATCCGCCATCATCTCGGCGATGCACTACCGGAGATCGCATGGCACGCGCAGGAGCCGGGCTAGGGCGAGCGGGGCAAAGGCGCCCGCTGGACGAAGCGGCGCGACGCGCCGAGTTGCACCGTATCCAACAGCTCGCTGATTTGCTCGACAGTCGTTTTCGTATTCCGGGAACCCGCTGGAACATCGGCCTGGACGGGTTGATTGGCCTTATTCCCGGCATCGGCGATGCCGCTACCGGCCTGGTGTCGCTGGCCATCGTGGCGTGGGCAGCGCGCCTCGGCGCCCCTAAGTCGGTATTGCTTCGCATGCTCGCCAACGTGGGAGCAGACGTAGCCTTGGGCTCGGTGCCGATCGTTGGGGACCTTTTCGATATCGGCTTCAAGGCGAATCGCCGTAACGCCGATTTACTGCTACGCTTCTTGCAAAAGCAGTGACATAAACTGCCTGCGGTGCCGGCACTTTGCGGGTGCCAAACAATAAGAACCTAATCGGGACAGACCTCGGCCTTTGACTGCGAACACCGGCGGCAAGCGCACGTCGCGATTTGCATTGATCCCCACCCACGATCCTCGTCAGGAGATTCGGGTGCGGCGCTTTTTGATGGCGCTGGCGACGTATCTCATGGCGGGGGTGTTGGGCGGCTTGTTGGTGCGCCTCGGGTACCTCGATTCGGACTTGTTCCTGGGCCTGTTCGTGTTCGGCTGCGCGATCAACCTGGTGTTCTACGTTTTGCTGCGTAGCGGGGTCAGCCGCTTTCTGGAAGACCCTAGCCTTACCGCCGCGCAGATCGTCGTCGCCACCGTTATGCTGATGGTGTTGCTGTACGCGGTCGGCGCCGCTCGGGGCGTGCTGTTGATGTTCTACCCGGTTTGCTTCGTATTCGGCGTGTTCCGGCTCAGCACCCGGCAGTTCCTGGTGTTGAACGTGTTCGCCCTGGCTTCCTACGGCGGCCTAATCGCGCTGCTGCAATGGACGAGGCCGGAGCGCATCGATCTCGACCTCGAGCTGCTACAGTGGTTGGCGCTGGCGTTTGTCCTGCCGTCTTTTGCGTTGATCGGTGGGTACATCAGCCGTATGCGCAACGAGCTCGGAGAGCGTAACGAAGAGCTCAACGAGGCGCTGCGCAGGATCAGTGAAATGGCGATCCGTGACGAGCTTACGGGAGCTTACAATCGTCGCTACATCATGGATCTGCTGGCGCACGAGCAGGCGCGTGCCGAGCGTAGCGGCGAGCCCTTCGCGGTGGCCTTGGTGGATCTCGATCACTTCAAGGGGATCAACGACCGCTACGGCCACGTGGCCGGCGACAAGGTGCTGCAGGCCTTCGTCGATACCTGCATGGCGCGGCTGCGCGTGGTCGACTGCTTGGCGCGCTACGGCGGTGAGGAATTCCTGCTATTGATGCCGCGTACGCATTTGCCGGAGGCGGAGCTGATTGCCGAGCGTATTCGCAAGGCCGTGGAATATCTGCGTTTAGACGAAATCGACCCCGATTTGCGACTGAGCATTTCTGTCGGGGTCGCGGTTGCGCGCCGCGGCGAAAGGCCGGTGCGGCTGATCGAAAGAGCCGATGCGGCTTTGTACCGCGCCAAGAGCAGCGGCCGTAACCGAGTCATGGCGCATAGGGGCAGTGCACAGGACTAATGGACTAAAAAGGGGCTTGTAAGGGGAGCCGCAAGCGGCCATCTGCTCAAAGGGTTATTTGGGCGCAAGCCAGATCATGGATAGAGCGCGTGGGGCGCGCTAAGCCTTCACGACGAATTCCCGCCAAAGTGTATAACGAATGATTTACCTGATTACCGAAATCGTCTTGGGCGTGGCTTTGCTAAGCTGTGCCGCGGCGCTCTGGTCTTGGGCCGGCGCGCGCGCCGAACGCCGCTTGGCGCTGCGCAGCACCGCCGTGCTCGTCGTGCTTCTTGCACTACTCCAACTGGCGGCGCCATTCGAGGTGCCGGAGCTCCTGCGTGCCGCGCTAGCCTTACTCGCGCTGGCGGCGGCCGCGGCGAGCGCAGTCCTGCTGTGGAAGGCACATGGACCGGGTGTCGAGGTCGAGTCGCGCGCGGAAGTCCCGGCCACAGAGCCGGAGGCACCGGCGGTCACGCAGGACGAGCCTCTGCCGGTCGAGCAGCAGGATCGCCTGGCTGAATTCGTCTATGTGGTTTCGCATGACCTCCAGGAGCCGCTGCGCATGGTCATCGGCTTCGGTCAGTTGCTGGAACGCCGCTACGCCGACCGACTGGACGACCAGGGGCGGGAGTTCCTGAAGATGTCGACCTCGAGTGCCGCTCGCATGTCCAACATGCTTAGCGACCTGCTGCGGCTGTCGCGCATCGAGCAGGCCGAAATCCCGGATGAGCCGGTAGCCTTGGAGCGGGTACTGGAGACGGCGCAGATGCGCCAGCGCCAGCTCATTGCGGAAAGCGGGGCCAAGGTGCTAGCGGATGCGCTGCCCGAAGTGGCGGGCAACGCCACGCTGCTGACCGATGTGTTCCAGGAGTTGCTTGCCAACAGCATCAAATACCGCTCCGACGAAGCGCCGCTCATCTATATCCGCCAGCGGGTGGAAGATGGTTTCCATCACATCGTGGTGGAGGACAACGGAATCGGCTTCGAGCAACGCTTTGCCGAGCGCGTATTCAAGCCCTTCCAGCGCCTGCATCCCGTGGACGCCTATTCTGGAACCGGAATGGGGCTGGCCATCGTCAAGCGCATCATGGAGCGCCACGGCGGCAGTGTGATGACTGAATCGACACCGGGGAAGGGCGCTCGCTTTACCCTGCGCCTACCTGTCGCGCCGCACGCCGCCGCGGCCTGAATGCCGGCGGCGGCTCATGCGGGCAGCTGCCGCAGGTAACTGTTCATCTGGCTAGCGTCGAGCGGCGCCTGCAGGAAAAAGCCCTGGCCGTAACGGCAGCCTAACTGCTTGACCTTGGCCAGTTGCGCTTCCTTTTCTATGCCTTCGGCGATCGTCTGGATGTGCAGGCTGTTACCCAGGCCGACCAGGGCCTGCACGATAGCGCCGCAGGTGGCGCTGTGATCCACCTGAGAGACGAAGGAGCGGTCGATCTTGATCGCATCGACCGCAAAACGCTGTAGGTACGCCAGTGAGTCGCCACTGCCAAAGTGGTCGACGCAGATCCTGACGCGTAGATCGTGCAGATCCCCCAGGGCCGCGCTCGCCAGGACTGGGTGTTCAGTGAGCACCGACTCTGCAACTTCCAGCGTAATTGAGTCCGGCGGAATAGCGTAGCGGTCAATGATCTGCTGCAGTTGCTTGGCTAGGCCGCGGTGGCAGAATTGCTTAGTCGTCAGATTGAAGTGCAGCGAGAAGCTGCCGTCGATGCCGGCTTCGCGCCAGCGTGTAAGCTCCTGGCAAGCCTGTAAGAAGACCTCTTGCCCCACCGTGATCATCAAGCCCGACTCCTCGGCGGTGTCGATTAGTTCCCGCGTATTGGCAGGCTGACCTTCCTCGCCAGGCCAGCGCAGCAGCGCTTCGGTGCCCGTACAGTGGCCGCTTTCAAGGTCGACGATCGGCAAGTAGTGGACGCGGAATTCCCCGTTTTCCAATGCTTGGCGAATGCGCGTCTCGCGCCTTAGCTGCGTCACCGCCTTCTCATGCATCCCCTGCTCGAAGATGACATGGCCGCCCTTGCCTTGGCCCTTGGCCCGGTACATGGCGATGTCGGCGTCACGCAGGGCTTCTTCCGGGGTGTGGTAGTTGGCCGTGCCGAAGGTAATGCCGATGCTGGTGCTGGTGTAGATCTCCTGCTGGCCGAGCAGGAAAGGCTGCGACATTTTTTCGTGGATGCGCTCGGCGACCCGAATGGCGTCGCTGCTGTGCTGAATATCCTCGAGCAGCACCGTGAACTCGTCGCCGCCTAGGCGCGCTAGCGTGTCACCGGGGCGCAGGCAGGACTCGACGCGGCGCGAGAACTGGATCAACAACTCATCGCCGACCATGTGGCCGAGGCTGTCGTTGATGACCTTGAAGCGGTCGAGATCCATCATCAGCACCGCGTAGTGACCGCCTTCGCGCGTCCCCTTGGCGATGGCGCGCGACAGCCGGTCCTCGAACAGCGCTCGGTTGGGTAGCGAGGTCAGCGCATCGTGAAAGGCATTGTGCTCGAGCTTGCGCTCGACCTCTTTGCGCTCAGTGATGTCGCTGGCCACCACGGCATAGCCGGCAAGCCTGTTGTACTCGTTGCGTATCGCGGAGATGGTGACCAGAGCAGGGAAGGTGCTGTGGTCCCTGCGCTGCAGGTCGAGCTCGCCTTCCCAATTTCCTTCCTGGACCAGCGCTTCGTGGATGGCTTCCAACTGCTCCTGGGTTTTCTCCGAAACGATGAGTTCTCGCGGGCGCCGGCCCATGGCCTCTTCCGGCTCCCACTGATAGAGGGCGCCGGCGTGGCTGTTCCAGTAGATTATCCGGTCCTCTTCGTCCGTGGCGAACACAGCGTTGTGCACCTGGTTCAGCAGCGAGGCCTGGAAGCGGATGCGGTGCTCGGCCTGTTTACGCTCGGTGCGATCGCGCACGATGGCAAGCACGTGCTGACGACCGTTGAGCAGTATCCGGTCGAGGATGACTTCGGTCGAAACCAAAGCGTTATCGGCGCGCTGGAACTCCCATTCGAACCACTGCGGCTCGCCCTGCTGCGCCATGCTGAGGTGGTTGCGGAACTGCTCGGCCGAGATGGAAGCGTCGGGCTGCCGCGAGGGCGAAAGCGTCGCCGGCGTAAGGCCCTGCAGGCGCTCCTGCGGATAGCCGAAGATAGCCGCCGAATGGGCGTTGCAATCGACGATACGCCCGTCGCGCAACAGCAGGATGGCGTCTGGTACCGAATAAAACAGGGATTTGTACCGGCTTTCGCTCTCGCGCAGGCGCAGCTCGGCCTGCTTGCGCTCGAGCGCGTAATGGATAGCCTTCACCAGCCCCGGCGGCGTTACTTGGTCTTTGACCAGATAGTCCTGAGCGCCTTCTTTCAGCGCCGATAGCGCAAGTTCGCGGTCGTTTGAGCCGGTCAGAACGATGATGGGCGTGCGCGGGGCGTATTGCTGGAGCAGCGTCACCGTCTCCAGCCCGGCGCTGTCCGGCAACGATAGATCCGCAAGAATAATATCGACCGCATCCTCTGCGGTGACGCTGAGCGCTTCGGTCAGTCGATCTACGTGGACCAGCGGGCGCCGGGTTTCCTCGGCCTGCGCCAACATGTCCTCGATCAGCATCGCGTCGCCGCGATTGTCCTCGATCAGCAGAATGGCGCCGAGCTTCTCGGTCGCCTGTGACTGCGCGTACTGTGGCTTCGGCATGGCTGCTCCGCTAGCCGTAGACGTTGGTGGACTGCTGGCCCCGTTCCCATTTCCGGGTCCAAAGTCTGGGTAACGAAATAGGGCCGCCAGTCGCCGTTTTATTGTGTTGAGCCAAGGGCAAGATCCTTATTGTTGTCGCGGAACCATGGTTCGTATCGGGACTGCAATACTCAGCAAGCATCGATCCGCCACGCCCCCTTGTTGGAATAGCTGCATAGGTGGGGAGTCGCTTTCCGCGGCGACGCTCTTTGGCGGCTATATGGGAGCGAACGCCGTCAAATCAACCACGGCATGTGCACTGAACCGGCGCGTTTAGTGGAGGGGGAGAGCGGGCGGCGGGCAAGAAAAAGCCCGGTCGCCGTTGCTACGGCAGGCCGGGCTGCAGGGATGACGGATCGGCTTACTCGTCGTCCAGATCGTCGTCCAAGTCGTAATCGGTCAGCAGTTCTTTGAGTCGACGCTCTTCCCGGAGCGCTTCGATGACTCGGCGACTATCGCGGCCGCTGGTGTTGCGGGAAGTCGATGCCGCCCAGATTTCGATCGAATCGACGTCGTCGTCGTAGCTGTCAAAATCGAGATCGTTCGCCACGTGTACCTCCGAAGAACCAGCACGTGATACGCATTACACGAGCAGCTATATACCCCTTTTTTCACCGGACGAGAACTATTTTTTTCACAGCCTGAGCACAGGCTGTGAACCAGTGCCGAAAGCGGCTTCAGCCGGCCTTCACGGCTAGCTCTATGGCACCGGAAAACGAAGATCAACAACAACGCATCACTGATACCCTGGGGTCTATCCGGGCGGGTGCTTCCGGAGGGCGAGGAGCGTGTCGGCGCCTGCGGGACATGCCGCGAGCGTTCGCCGCAGGTTGCGCCCCCGCGCAACGAACTCCGCTCGAATATGCGGCGGGCGGGGCGCACTCGACTACCGCGGCGGCTATTGGGTGTGTTGCCTCGTCGGGTGCCATCGCGGCGTCAGCCGCATGGCGCCGTTCGCGTCACCTCAGGCCCCTCACAGGTTCTACGCAATGCTGCGGGATGGCGCCCCTACAGTAAGGGCTTTCGGAGTGAGGCGGTTTCGCTGCGAGTGTCTGTGCGCTGGCGTTGCGTAGGTCCGACTTCAGTCGCTCGCCCCGCCGAAGACGTCCGACTGAAGTCGGACCTGCAGCACCTATGTGGGGCAACCGCTATTCGCGGCCCCAATGGAAACGCACCGAGCGTATGGGCTGTTTAAGGGGCGAGGAAGAGATCGGGGTCGACGGCGGTGCCGTTGAGCAGGACGCTCCAGTGAAGGTGCGGCCCCGTCGTGCGGCCGGTGGCGCCGACGGTGCCGAGAATCGCGCCGGCGTCGATTTCGTCGCCCGGCTCTACCAGCAATTCTTCCAGATGGCAGTACATGGTCACCAAACCGCTGCCGTGATCGAGAAACACCGTGTTGCCGTTGAAGAAGAAATCTCCCGTGTCTATCACGCGGCCAGCCGCAGGCGCTGCGATAGGGGTGCCCGCAGCCGCGGCAATATCCAGCCCGCTGTGCGGGCGGCGTGGTTCGCCGTTAAAGAAGCGCCTCCGGCCGAAGCTGCCGCTACGGCGGCCTTCCAGCGGCAGGCGTAGCACGAGGCTAGTGGGGTCGGCATCGGTATAGGTGGTGAGTGCGGCGCGTATGCGTTCGGCTTCGGCTTCGATGCGCTCGAGGTCGTTCTCGTACGGGTTGACGTAGCGCTCCTCGCGCAACTGGATGTACTGCGCTTCGTAAGCCTTGTCCCGCACCCGGAAGCGAAACTCGTCGCTGCCCACTTCGACGACGTGTTCGCCGAGCTCGGCCTCCAGCGGGATGCCAACCAGCGCTGCCCAGTGCCCCTCGCTTTCCACGACCAGCACCGGCGCGCCGAGGAACAGCGCCACAGGCCGCTCGCCGACGGCCGGCCCCAGGTTGAGCACGGCGACGCCGCCGGGATAGGGCGCATGGCGGGGCAGTTGCAGGGCGGCCGCCTGCCCAGCCCACAGGGTGACTAACAAAAATAACAGGCGTGTCATGATTCTTGCTGTGGGTCTATGGCTTCAACACGGCAAAGCAAGGCGCCTTCCGAGAGGCGCGTGCGCACGCGGTCGCCGGGCTTGGCATCCTGCGCCCGGCGCAGGAGCGTGTCGTCTTCTTCCCGTTGCACGATGGCATAGCCGCGGCCCAGCGTCGCCAAAGGGCTGACGGCATCGAGCTGTCGCGCGGCACTGCCAAGCCGGTATTGGTAACGCGTGAGCACTTGGCGCAGGCCGCTTTCGAGACGGCGCTCGTAATCGGTACAGGTCTCGCGCATCAGGTCGATGCGAAGCTGCGGCGTGCAGTGCGTCAGCCGTTGAGTCGCCGCATCGCTGCGTAGCGTGAGTTGCTTTAAGCGATTGCCTATGGCGCGAGCTAGCCGCTGCTCGAGTTCGTCCAGGCGCTGCGCCCCGTCCTGGAGCCGGCGCCCCGGGTGACGTTGCTCGAGTCGGCGGCGTACCCACTCGAGCTTTTCATGGCGGTGCCTCAAGACCTGACGTTGACTCTGCAGCAGGCGCTGCTCGGCGCGGACGAATTGCTGCAGGAGCTGGTTGCCATCGGGGCTGATGCGCTCGGCCGCCGCCGACGGTGTAGGCGCGCGCTCATCGGCGACGAAATCGGCGATGGTGAAATCCACCTCATGACCGACCGCCGAGACGACGGGCAGTTCGCAGGCGAAGAGGGCGCGCGCGACGACTTCCTCGTTGAAGGCCCAGAGGTCTTCCAGCGAGCCGCCGCCGCGGGTGAGCAGCAGCAGGTCGGTTTCCTTGCGCTGATCGGCCAAGCGAATGGCTTCGGCGATCTGTTCGGCGGCGCCGGCGCCCTGCACCGGAACCGGATAGATCAACACCGAAAGGGCGGGGAAGCGCCGCTTCAACACTGATAGCACGTCGCGGATGGCGGCCCCGGTGGCCGAGGTGATGACACCGAGGCGGCGCGGGAACGCCGGTAGCGGCTTCTTGCGCTCCGGGGCGAAGAGCCCTTCGGCCTGCAAGCGCGCCTTCAGTGCCTCGAAGGCGCGCTGTAGCGCGCCGTCGCCAGCTAGCTCCATGTGCTCGACAATGAGCTGAAAATCCCCCCGGGCCGGATACATGCTCACTCGGCAGCGCAGCAGCACGTGGTCGCCGTCCTTGGGCTGAAAGCGCAGGAGCTGCGCCTTGGGCCGGAACAACGCGCAGCGTACCTGCGCCTCGTTATCCTTGAGGGTGAAGTAGCAATGCCCGGAGCGGGGCCGGGCGAAGTTGGAAATCTCGCCTTCGACCCAAAGCAGGGGGAAGGTTCCCTCGAGCAGCAGCCGGACCTCCTGGGTCAGGCGGCCGACCGAGTACACCTGGCGGTCTAGGCTGAGACTGAGCTGCTCGATATCGGACATGGCGCCATGATACAGCGCATGTCCGCGCCGTGGCCACGGCCGGGCGTGGTTTACAGGGACGGGGCGGAATTTCTATAATGTCCGGCTATTCCGAGCCGCCTTCGATCATGCCGGGGGCTCCCACAACCGGCCGATCCGGCCGGAGAATAAGGTGCTAGACGTATGCGGATTGTCCAGGAAGCACTCACCTTCGACGACGTTCTTCTCATCCCCGCCCATTCGACCGTCCTCCCGCGCGAGGTCGACCTCTCCACCCAGCTGACTCGCGGCATTCGCTTGAACATCCCGATAGTCTCGGCGGCCATGGATACCGTGACCGAGGGGCGGCTTGCTATCGCGCTTGCCGGTCAGGGCGGCATCGGCATGATTCACAAGAACCTCACGATCGAGCAGCAGGCGGCCGAGGTTCGCAAGGTCAAGAAGTTTGAGAGCGGCATCATCAAGGAGCCGATTACGGTCAGCCCCGATACCAGCATTGCCGAAGTCATAGAACTGACCCGCGCCAACGACATTTCCGGCGTGCCGGTGGTGGACGGCAACGAACTCGTCGGCATCGTGACGAGCCGGGATCTGCGCTTCGAAACCCGCCTCTCCGAGCCGGTTTCAGTCGCCATGACGCCCAAAGAGCGGCTGGTGACGGTGCTGGAAGGCACCAATCGCGACCAAGTGCAGGAGTTGCTGCACCAGCACCGCATCGAAAAGGTTTTGGTGGTCAACGACCGCTTCGAGCTGCGCGGCATGGTCACCGTCAAGGACATCCAGAAAGCGCAGGACTACCCGCTCGCCTGTAAGGACGAGCACGGCCGCCTGCGCACGGGTGCTGCCGTGGGCACTGGCGCCGGCACTGAAGACCGCATCGCCGCCCTGGTAGCCGAGGGCGTGGACGTCATTACCATCGATACCGCCCACGGTCATTCCAAGGGCGTGATCGAGCGCGTGCGCTGGGCCAAGCAACACTATCCGGACCTGCAGATCGTCGCCGGCAATATCGCAACGGGCGACGCGGCGCGCGCGCTGGTTGAGGCCGGCGCCGACGCGGTCAAGGTCGGCATCGGTCCGGGGTCGATCTGCACCACGCGCATCGTCGCCGGTGTCGGGGTGCCGCAGATCACCGCCATTTCCAACGTTGCCGAAGCGCTCGAGGGTACGGGCGTTCCGCTTATCGCCGACGGCGGTATTCGCTTCTCCGGCGACATCGCCAAAGCGCTGGCTGCCGGTGCTTACTCCGTCATGGTCGGCAGCCTGCTGGCCGGTACCGAGGAGGCGCCGGGCGAAGTCGAGTTGTTCCAGGGCCGTACCTACAAGGCCTACCGCGGTATGGGCTCCATGGGTGCCATGTCGCAGGCGCAGGGTTCGAGCGATCGCTACTTCCAGGAAGACACTACCAACATCGAGAAGTTGGTGCCGGAAGGCATCGAGGGCCGGGTACCGTACAAAGGCAGCATGATTGCCATCCTGCACCAAATGCTGGGCGGCGTGCGTGCGGCCATGGGCTATGTCGGTTGCCGGAACATGGAAGAGATGCGCACACGCCCCGAATTCGTGCGCATCACCAACGCCGGCATGCGCGAAAGCCATGTCCACGACGTCAGTATCACCAAGGAAGCGCCGAACTACCGGGTGGATTGACCCTAAAGGGGCGAAAGGGCGTGGCATCAGCCGCGCCCTTTCAGTTTGGCGCTCGGATTCAGCTCGCTTCTTGCAGCGGCGGGTTCTGCGGCGGATCGTCATCCTGTTCCAGTAGATAGGCCAGGATATGCTTCGCGAGCGAGATGCCCCGCTGATTCAGCGCCTCGTTGCCGAACAAGGTGTTGAACTCGAGTAGATAGAAGTGGCCGTCGACCTCGGCGAGATCGAAGCCCGCGTGGTCGACGCCGAGCGCGAGGGCAATGCGTTCTACCAAAGCGAGAGCCTCGTCAGGTACGGCTTCAAAGCTGATGCGACCGCCTTTGGCGACGTTGTTATGGAAGGCACCTTCGGCACCGATGCGCCAGTACGCCGTAACCACTCGGTTGCCGACCCAGACGACGCGCAGGTCGCGGTCGATGGGCAGGTATTCCTGCAGGTAGAGGCTGTCCTGGCGAGCCGCATAGGCGCGCAGGGCAGCACGATCCTCGAGCAGGAACACGCCTTGGCCGCGAGAATTGCGCGGCTCCTTTGCAACCATCGGGAAGTAGAGGCGGTCCAAGGCTTGCTCGATGCCCGTCTCGGTGCTGGGCAGGATCAGGGTTTCCGGCGTGTTCGATGGGCAGACGCCCCAGAACGCGCGCGTCATCTCGATTTTGTCATGGCCGAGATGGTAGCTCGCGGCGTTAGGAAAGATGCGCTTGCGGAGCGCGTAGGTGAGGCTGTTTACCTGCCAGGTTTCGGGGAAAAGCACCCAATCCGCGGCGCGGACCTCATCGAGATGCGCAAACAGGGCTTCAGGTTTGATATAACGCACGTTCGGAATGCCGAGCGCGCGGTACGCGTTTAGTGTTATGAGTCGCACGATCCACCTCGATCGAACGCGCCGGTACGGATGCCGGCCTCAAGCGGAAAATATTAGTCCTCTTTTGACAGATGTAGAACTGAAATGTCGCACGATATTCATGCCCATCGCATCCTGATTCTCGACTTCGGTTCGCAGTACACGCAGCTCATCGCACGGCGCGTGCGCGAAGCCGGGGTTTACTGCGAAATTTATGCCTGCGACGCTGCCGAGGAGGACATCCGCGCTTTCCGGCCCAACGGCGTGATCCTGTCGGGCGGCCCGGAATCGGTTACCTTCGAGGAGACGCCGCGCGTACCCGGCTGCGTGTTCGAACTCGGCGTGCCGCTGCTGGGCATCTGCTACGGCATGCAGGCCATGGCTTCGCAGCTCGGCGGTCGCGTCGAGCCCTCCGACCATAAAGAATTTGGCTACGCTCAGGTACGCGCTCGCGGGCATTCCAAGCTGCTCATCGATATCGAAGACCACACCACGCCCGAGGGCTACGGCATGCTCGACGTGTGGATGAGCCACGGCGATCGCGTCTGCGAGCTGCCCGAAGGCTTCAAGGTCATCGCCAGTACCGACAGCGCACCGCATGCCGGCATGGGTGACGACGAGCGCGGCTGGTATGGCCTGCAGTTCCACCCGGAAGTCACCCACACCAATCAGGGCAAGCGCATTCTGTCGCGCTTCGTGCACGATATCTGCGGCTGCCCGGCCGACTGGACCGCCGGCAACATCGTCGAGGATAGCATCGCCCGCATCCGCGAGCAGGTCGGCGACGACGAAGTACTGCTGGGGCTTTCCGGCGGCGTGGACTCCTCCGTCGTGGGTGCGCTGCTGCACCGAGCGATCGGCGATCAGCTTACCTGCGTGTTCGTCGACCACGGCCTGCTGCGTCAGGACGAGGGCGACCAGGTCATGGCGACTTTCGCGCGCCACATGGGTGTGCGGGTGATCCGCGTTGATGCCGAGGAGCGCTTTCTGAACGCGCTTGCCGGCGTTACCGACCCTGAAGAGAAGCGCAAGATCATCGGCCGCACCTTCATCGAGGTCTTCGACGAAGAGGCCGCCAAGCTCACCAACGTCAAATGGCTGGCTCAGGGCACCATTTATCCGGACGTAATCGAGTCCGCCGGCTCCAAGACCGGCAAGGCCCACGTCATCAAATCGCACCACAACGTCGGCGGCCTGCCCGAGACCATGAAGCTCGGCCTGGTCGAGCCGCTGCGCGAGCTGTTCAAGGACGAGGTGCGCAAGATCGGTCTCGAGCTCGGCCTCCCGGCCGACATGATCAACCGCCACCCCTTCCCGGGGCCGGGTCTGGGCGTGCGCATCCTGGGCGAGGTGAAGAAAGAATACGCCGACATCCTGCGCAAGGCAGACCATATCTTCATCGAAGAGCTGCGCAAGAACGACCTCTACGACAAGGTCTCGCAGGCCTTTGCCGTATTCCTGCCGGTGAAGTCCGTCGGCGTGACCGGCGACGGCCGCCGCTACGAGTACGTGGTGGCGCTGCGCGCGGTGGAAACCATCGACTTCATGACCGCGCGCTGGGCGCACCTGCCGTACGAGTTCCTCGACCACGTCTCGCGGCGCATCATCAACGAAATCGCCGGCATCTCGCGCGTGGTGTACGACATCTCCGGTAAGCCGCCGGCCACTATCGAGTGGGA
>JAJUGG010000014.1 GCA_029268285.1 Ectothiorhodospiraceae bacterium
CATAACCGTCGCAAGGCATTCTCGGCCCTGTATACAACAAGAGCGGCATTATGCCGCTCTTGTTTTGCTTGCGTTGCTCGCTCGGTGCAAGGAAGCGTCAGGCCGTATCGACCGATTCGCTCATGGTGGGAGCATTGCCCCAGCCCTTGTTGGCGCCCGGCAACACTAGGTTGAGGACGATGGCGACCACGCTGCACAGCGAAATTCCCGTCAGGCTCACGTCGCCCGCGCCGATCACCATGCCCCCGATGCCGAACACCAGAGTGACGGCAACGATTACGAGATTGCGCGCCTCGGCTAGATCGACTTGATGGCGGATCAGGGTATTGAGGCCTACCACGGCAATGGAGCCGAACAACAGGCACAGAATGCCGCCCATGACCGGCACCGGAATGCTCTGCAGTACGGCGCCGAACTTGCCAATGAAAGCCAGCGCCACGGCACAACCCGCCGCCCACAGCATGATCCGGGGGTTGAAATTCCGCGTCAGCATCACCGCACCGGTAACCTCGGAATAGGTAGTGTTGGGCGGTCCGCCGAATAGGGCGGCGGTAGAGGTCGCGAGGCCGTCGCCGAAAAGGGTGCGGTGCAGGCCGGGCTTCTTGATGTAATCGCGACCGGTGACGCCACCGATGGCAATAACGTCGCCGACGTGTTCAATGGCAGGGGCGATCGCCACCGGCAGCATGAACAGGATCGCGCCCCAGTGGAATTCGGGCGCAACGAAGGCAGGCATGGAGAACCAAGCAGCCCCGGTGATAGGGCTGAAGTCGACGACCCCGAGCAGCGTTGCGATGACATAGCCGACCCCGATGCCGGCTAGGATCGGAACCAGACGGAAGATGCCACGCCCGAGCACCGCAACCAGTAGCGTCGTGACCAGTGCGGGGAGCGAGATCATCAAGGCCGTGCTGTAGGGCACTAGCTGAGCGCTGCCGTCGCCGGCCTTACCCATGGCCATGTTGGCCGCGACGGGTGCGAGACCAAGACCGATTGACATGATCACTGGCGCAATGACCACGGGCGGCAGCAGGCGGTCGACGAAGCCGAGCCCCCTAAGCTTTACCGCGCCCGCCAGCAAAATGTACGCGAGGCCGGCGGCCGCCAGCCCGCCCAAGGTGGCAGCCATGCCGAACTGCGTGTTTGCGGCCAGTATCGGCGCAATGAAGGCGAAGCTGGATGCTAGGAACACCGGCACCTGGTTGCGGGTAACCACGTGGAAGATCAAGGTGCCGATGCCTGCAGTGAACAGTGCAACGTTGGGATCCAGTCCCGTGATCAGAGGCACTAGCACCAGAGAGCCGAACGCCACGAAGAGCATCTGTGAGCCGGCCAGCGCCTGCTGCCAGACGGAATGGGGTTGCGTGTGCTGCATGGATCAGACGTCCTTTTGCTTGGTGCCGAAGATACGATCGCCGGCATCGCCAAGCCCGGGGATGATGTAGCCGTTTTCGTTCAGGCGCTCATCGATGGAAGCAGTGTAGATCGTGACGTCCGGATGGGCCTTTTCTACAGCTTCTATGCCTTCGGGGGCCGCCACCAATACCAGGGCGCGAATATCCTGGCAGCCGGCGCGCTTGAGCAGGTCGATGGTGGCAATCATGGAACCGCCGGTGGCCAGCATCGGGTCGATGATCATGGCCAAGCGTTGCCCTAACTGCGAAACCAGCTTCTCGAGATAGGTGTGGGCCTCCAGCGTCTCTTCGTTGCGCTGTACGCCGACCACGCTGACTTTGGCGCCGGGGATTACGTCGAGCACACCGTCCAGCATGCCGATGCCGGCACGCAGAATCGGGACTACCGTAATTTTCTTGCCGCTCAGGCGCTCGACCTCCACCGGCCCCGCCCAGCCTTCGACCGTAACGGGCTCAAGGCGCAGATCCCGCGTCGCCTCGTAGGTCAGGAGCGCGCTGATTTCCTGGGACAGTTCGCGAAAGTTCTTGGTGCTGGTTTCATAGCGGCGCATCAGGCCGAGTTTGTGTCGTATCAGAGGGTGGCGAATTTCGCGAATGGGCATGGCTCGGGCTCCTGTGGACTGTCTTTAGGCAAGACGGAACCCTAGCTCTGGCCTCGATTCGTGGCAGCGCTGTGCCCGGACCCGCTGCGGAGTCTGACGAAACGAGGCACGGGCCGATGTTCCGCGCTTCCTTGGAATCTCGAAAAATGCCCACGCTTGCGCGCGGGCTTATAAAGGAGATTCCTAAGCGCGCATATTACTTCAGCCTGTACCGATCAAAGCAACCGTTTCTGAAAAATTATCCAAATTCGCTTAAAAAACGGAACTGCTTGCGTTCAGGCGCTGGCTTCATCGAGCTGACGCAGAACGTCCTCGGACAGCTGCAGCTCGACGGCGTCCAGGATCTGGTCGAGTTGCTCGATGCGAGTGGCGCTGGCGATAGGGGCACTGAGCGCCGGTTGCGCAAGCAGCCAGGCCAGTGAGAGCTGTGCCGGTGTGGCGTTGGTTTGCGCGGCAATGTCCTCCAGCGCCTTCAGGATGCGATCGCCGCGCGGGTTGAAATAACGCTGGAGGAAGGCGGCGCGCTGGCTGCCTTGAAGATCCTCTTGAGAGCGGTATTTGCCGGTGAGAAAGCCGCTCGCAAGCGCGAAGTAGGAGACGACGCCTAGCTCTTCCTGTTGCGCGTGAGAGGCAAGGCCCTGTTCATAGTCGGCGCGGTCGTAGAGGTTGTACTGGGGCTGAATGACTTCATAGCGGGCAAGCCCGTGTTCGGCCGCGCAGCGCAGGGCCGCGGATAGACGCTCGCCCGTGTAGTTCGATGCCCCGAGGCAGCGGACCTTGCCCGCATCCACCAGCCGGGAAAAAGCCTCCAGGGTTTCTTCCAACGGTGTGGTCTGATCGTCGAGATGGGCGAAGTAGACATCGATGTAATCGGTCTGCAGTCGGCGCAGCGAACTCTCCACAGCCACGCGGATGTTATCGGCGCTCAGGCCCTTGTGGGCTTCCCACATGCCAACTTTAGTCATGATGATCACATCTTTGCGCCGGCCTCGGTGCTTGAGCCAGCGCCCGAGCACGGTCTCGGACTCGCCGCCATTATTGCCTTCGGCCCAGGCCGAGTAGACGTCGGCGGTATCGATGGCATTGAAGCCACGCTCCACGAAACGGTCGAGTAGGGCGAACGAAGTCGTTTCGTCCGCAGTCCAGCCGAAGACGTTACCGCCTAGAACCAACGGTGCGATCGTCGGGCCGCAGCGGCCTAGCTTGCGCATTTCCATCGGTTGATCTCCGCTTGCGTGGTACTACACCGTTCGTATCAGGGCCGAATCCAGCTCAGGCAAGCCGAACGCGAGGCTCAGGCCGGCGTTTGCGGCGGCTCTGCGAGGCAGATCCGGTTGCGGCCTTGTGCCTTGGCAGCATAGAGTGCGTCGTCGGCGGCCCGTAGCAATGCGGGCCCGGAGGCGCCATGGGCCGGATAAGAGGCGATGCCCGCCGAGAAGGTCATGCTCAAACGGGTGCTTTCGTAGGCCACTTCGAGGTTTTCGATCGCTTGGCGCCACTCTTCGGCGCGTTGTTTGGCTTCCTCGGCGTTGGCGCCGGCCATGATTACCGCGAATTCTTCGCCACCGTAGCGGCAGGCGACGTCCGCTTTACGGCTGCCGCACTGCAGTACTCGGGCAAAGGTCTGCAGCATCAAGTCGCCGGCGCTGTGCCCGTAGCGATCGTTGATGCTTTTGAAATGATCGGCGTCGAGAAGAACTACGCTAAGCACCGAGCGTTCGCGCTGTATGCGCGCCAGCTCCCGCTCCAGGGTTTCTTGCAGGTAGCGGCGGTTGAAAAGCCCGGTAAGCGGATCGCGGACCACTTGTGCCTGCAGTTCATTAACCTGGTGCTCACGGGCCCTGGCTCGCCTTCGATCGTTCAGGCGCTGTTCCGCGCGACTCACTGCGTGCAGCAGAGCATCGACGTCCACCGGTTTCTTCTGATAGTCGGCGACACCGAGGCGTAGCGCTTCAATGATCTGCTCTTCGCCACTGTGGCCAGTTAACAGGATGGCTTCGAGCAGGCGAGCATCGTGCCGCTCGCGGCGCTGACGGCGGATGAAGTCGAGGCCGTTCTCGCTCGGCATGCATAGATCCACAATCATGATGCCGATGCCGGGGCGGCTGGCCAGCAACTCCTGCGCCTGCTGGGCAGTCGTTGCACCGTGACAGCGGTAGCCGGCCATGTCCAGAAAATCCGAGAGCTCCTCGACGATCTCGGGGTCGTCGTCGAGTATGAGCAGTTCCCACTGATTACTCATGTGGCACTCCCGCGAGTTATTTTTGTTTTGAAATAGATGGCGACCCGATTTCCAAAACTTCCTCGAACAAGCCCGGCGGCGGTACTGCCGGGCGTTCGAAGCGATGCTTTGGGAAACCGGGCACCACAACCCGCTTCAAATTAACTCACGCGAGGAACCGAGACGACTCGTATATTCCCGAGCTTTGCAGGGAAAACCCGCGGCTCTGGCAGCCTCCGTCAGGCCTTCGCCGACTCCGCGGCGGATTCCTTGGCCAACAGCCCGAAACGCTTGGCGAGAATGCGGTCGACGCGGCGTAGCGGCAGCAGCCGTTTCATCAGCGGCAGGGTCGTGCTGCCATTGCCAATCCTGACCTCGGCGGGACGGTTGGGGTTTTCAAGGGCGCGAACGAGTTGCGCGACGAACTCCGAAGTCGGAGTGCCGTTCTTCTGCGAGGCACGCGCCCGCGCTTCGATGTAGCGGCGCAGCGCGTTGTAGCGCGAGTCCGCCGGTAAGGTTTCGGCGAGGCTACGCTCGGCGTTGTTGCCGAACTCGGACCGTATACCGCCAGGTTGCACAGTAAGAACGCCGATGCCGAAGGGGGCGAGTTCCATGCGCAGCGCATCGGAGATGCTGTGCAAGGCTGCTTTGCTCGCGCAGTAGGCGCCGGAGAAAGGGGTGGTCAAAATGCCGGAGACGCTGCCGATGTTGACGATGAGCGCCGCGTCGCTGCGCTCGAGCAAGGGCAGCAGGGTCTGCGCCATGACCAAAGGCGCGTATACGTTGGTTTCGAACTGGCGGCGCATCTGTTCCAGCGGCATTTCCACGATAGGCCCCATTGCCCCGTAGCCGGCATTGTTGACGAGCATGTCGAGCCGGCCGCAGTCGGATTCCAGGCGCTGCAGGCAGCCCTTGATGTGCGCGCCGTCATTGACGTCGAGTTCGAGCGGGATGAGACGTTCGCCGGCGATGTCGGACAGGGCTTCCGGGCGTCGTGCGCCGGCATAAACGGTCCAGCCTCGCGCGACCAGTTGCAAGGCGAGTTCGCGGCCGATACCGGTCGAACATCCGGTGATAAGGGCAATACCAGGTTTCATGACGGGACTCCTCCGAACCCAAAGTTGTTATGGGATAGCGTCGATGGCGGCGAGGCCCGAGGCCGAAGGCGCGAGCATCGAATGCTAATGTTTCTTGTACCTCAGAGCCTATATGAATCGCCATGGCTTTGGCGAGGATGACGGCGTATCGCACTTACGACGCGCCTCGCGGGAAAAGCCGGACGCGCAGCGAGCGTGCGTCCGCAGGGTGCGCGCCCGCGCACCGTATGCCTGAGCCGATTCCGGTGCGCAGGAGCGCGCACCCTGCACATGCCGCCTTTTCGTAGAGCGGACCTCAGGCGCACCTTCGCCGCAGCGACCTGCGTCATGTTGAAAGCACAAGGGCTAGAACGAACGCCCGAACCGTCACCAGCCGCTAGGCACGCCCCTCCGGCGGGAAGGCTTCTATTTCGTGCAGGCGTTCGTAAGGCAGCCTGAAGCCTGCGGCATTGGGGTGTCCGCCGCCGCCGAAGCGTTCCGCAATTTCTGAAACATCCACGGCCCCGCTACGCGAGCGCAGGCTGAAGTTTCGCGCTTCAGCGCCGTCCCAATACGCTGCGGCAAAGGGGGCTTCGCGCGCGAGGCGGTTGGCGCCTTGAGCGGCCATGTTGGGCGGCAGGTTGGCAACCGGAACGATATGGCCGCCGATGCGCATACGCCGAGTAACCAGGGGCAGTATCTCGTCCATGTCCTTGCGCTGCTTGCGGCGGATTGGGAGGCCTTCCTCATAGAGCTTTGCCGGGTCGGTTCGCATCAGGCGATCCCAGGTATCGAATTCGTAGCGATACGACAGGGCGGCAGCGAGAATTTCTGCCGTGCCGGGCAGCTTCCATAGCCAGATATCCCGGTCTTCGACATGGCGTAGCAGCATCGGCGGCTCTTCTTCAGGGTGGAAGTGCCGCCAGGCGAGCATGGCGCCCGAGTGGCTCTGATCGATCAGGCCCTGGATTATGCCCTTGTCCAAGAGGACGTCCAGTTCGCGTTGCGCGGTCTGGTGATGATCCAGCAAAAGGATGCTGCGTGCCTGCTGCGCCATGGTTTCCATGACGGCGCGCGGATAAGAGAAATCGACCATGATCACATCACGATCACGCACATCCGGTGGAGGCGCGTCATGCTGCGCGGGGTAGTAGTCATACCGGTCGCCCAGCGCTTTCCACACAACCCAGGCGGCGCTGAAGCCGTCAGCGCAATTGCCGTGATAAATACAAATGCCTTTCACGCGCGTACCAATGCCTCTTGGATACGTTCGATGCAACAAATTCGGCGTGAGGCCGCGATACACCGTTAACAAGGTGAGCGGCCGGCACGTCGGCCCGGCTTGAGGCAAGGCGGCGCTGTCCCCATATTCAATCCCGACAATTAAAAGCCGATTTTAATCTTCGAATGCAACGAAGTCGGATCGGCCATCAAGACACCGCACTCTCGAGACAATAATGATGACGTACGACGGCGTGCTGGTTTCCGTACAGTTTCCGTCCAATTGTGGCTATGCCATCGAGCGCCTGGAGCAGGTTTTCTTCGCCATGGCGTGTGCCTTGACCGGCAGCGCCGAGCGCGTTCACTTCGCGTACCCCGATCTTTCCGGCGGCGCGCCGCGCAGCCTTCCCGCTGGCTTCCGTAACGTTATCCGTTTTGACGCCAGAAGCAAGGATGCTGACATGCATGCCGAGATCGCCGAGTATGTGCGCCGGCATCGGATCGGGGTGGTGTTCGGCTTCGACTTTCCGGTACAGGCACCCGGCTATGCGCCCCTGCGCAATGCCGGCGTGCATACGATCGTTGCGTACTGGGGCGCGCCGATCAGCGCCCCGAATCGCGGGTTGAGGCTGCTCGCCAAGCGTGCCGAGGTAAAACTGCGCCGGCTGCAGCCGGACCACTACATCTTTGAATCGGAGGCCATGCGGCAGCTCGCAACCGACGGGCGTGGGATAGGCCGAGACCATACCAGTGTGGTCCCGTTGGCCGTCGATCCCGAGCGACATGCTCCCGCCCCCGACGGGGGCGACTATTACGCGCACGATACGTTCGGCATCCCCAGAGAGCGTCGTATCGTTCTCTATTCGGGGCACATGAGTCCGCGCAAAGGGGTCGCTGTGCTGCTCCAGGCGGCAAGACACTTGGTTGCCGAACGGGGGCGACGCGATATTCATTTCCTGCTCCTGGGTAACCGGGAAGGCGAGGCAGAGGCCTACGCCGAGTATTTCCGCGACCCACCGATGTCGGATCAGATCACCTTCGGCGGATACCGACAGGATATTCACCGAATCCAGCCCGGCTGTTACCTCGGCAGCATCGCCTCTACCGGTTGGGACTCCTACACACTGTCCTCGGTGGAGATGGCCTCCTGCGGCCTGCCTCTCGTGGTCTCGAATCTGCAAGGGCTGGCTGAAACGGTGGATCCTGGCAGAACGGGGATGCTGTTTCCGGCCGGAGACAGTGTCGCGCTAGCCAATTGTATCGAGGCGCTGCTAGACGACCCGGTGAAGCGCGACGCCATGGGGCGCGCCGCGCGAGAGCGCGTGCTCATGCGGCACACCCAGGAGGCTCAGATTCGCCACCTTACACGCATCGTGCGCCGAGTTTCCGCACGCTGCAGCCAACAGGCGTCGGCTCAGAAGAGTTCTAAGCAGAGGCCATTCGTGGAAATTCTCGTCACTTTGATGGCGGCGTCCTTGATTGACATGGAGTAGTGCGGGCGCATATGTAAGCATGGATTACCCGGTTCGCTGCTTAGCGGGCTGGGGCGTCCGAGCGAATACGCCTGATGAGAGGTGCATGTATCCATGGGAATCGCCAGCGAATACTCTCGGCCTGAGCCGTCGCGTGCCGACATCGACGCTCGCCAAGGTCCGCTCGTGCTGGAATTCGGGACCCCGTGGTGCGGACATTGCCAAGCCGCACAGCCGCTGATTCGCGAGGCTCTCGCGCAGCACCCGGAGGTGGAGCACATAAAGATCGAGGACGGGCGCGGAAGGCGCCTGGGGCGAAGTTTCGGCGTAAAGCTCTGGCCGACGCTGATCTTCTTGGCTGAGGGGAAGGAACAGGCTAGGGTTGTGCGTCCGCGCGACGTCGAGGCCGTGATCGAGGGCTTGGCCCAGATCCAACCGGAATGAGTGACTCAAGCTTGGTGCCGGAGGCCTTGGCCGCTGCTTATCGGGATAGTGATTATTACATCCATGGCGAAAGTGACGGCCTAGTTTTCCACGTCGATCGCTATAGTGACGGGCTGAAACGGCTGCTGGCGCCGGTCAACCCACCTACCGCAGCCTTCATTACCGCCTGCAACCCCTATAGTCGCTTGAGCGACGACGACGATAACCATCGCGCTAACCAAAGGCTACGTGTGCGTTTAGAGGCGTTAGCCGTGAAAGTGCTGCCTGCGAGCGGTTGCGATCCACGCGGCGAGTGGCCGCCCGAGCCGGGCTTTTTTGCGCTGGGTCTGACCCTAGACGATGCGCGACGGCTGGGGGAGGCGTTTCGACAGAACGCTGTGATCTGGATAGACGAGGACGCGGTGCCGCGTTTAGTCCTGTTGCGGTGAGCGTACCGCTGTGGCCGATGCGAGTTGCGGGAGTATTCTCGTAATGTGCTATCGAACCCTCGGCCGCATTGCACCGTTTGCGCTTCATCGCGTGAATACACCCGTTCGGTATCCTGCGGCGCGAGCGCCCAACGGCTGAGGAATAGCGGGGACGGCGGGGCGATGGTTTTGCTTCCGGCATCGCCCCGCTGGCTGTGAGTGCGGCTTACAGGCCGCGCGGCATCGCTGAGCCCGGAGGCTGCTGACGAGCTTTTTCGTCCTCGGCCGTGACGCCGTGACGTTCCACTTCATCGCGCCTTGCTGCACTGGACTCCGTCATGATGTCGCCGCCGCTTGCCATCGGCGCTGCTTGGTCGACCGGGACCGGTAAATGCCGGTCAGCCTGGTAGCCGCGCCGCCCGGACATCATCAGCCAGCCTATCCCAATGCCGATCAATGCCACGGGGATCGGGTTGCGCCGTACTGATTCCGTCAGGTTGTCGACGAATTCACGGCCGCCGTCGGTGTTGCCGCGGAGGTAGCTGCGAGCTTGGTTGAGCAGCATATCCGGGGACAGCCGATTCTGGATTTCGTCCAGCGTGCTGTCCATGTCGGCACGGGTCCGAGCGATATCGTCCTCAATCGCTGCGGGATCCTTGCCCGCCGGGTCGGTTGTATCCAACGAACGATAATCTTGTTCCTGTGCCATTATTGCGCTCTCCTTTGCGCCATTTGGGCATCTTCCTTGAGGGTTCTCGCGGTGCGCTCAGGCATGAGATCGCGCGCCTTGAGGTTGTTGGCGCCGCTCTTGGCCACCAAACCGCCTATGATCGCTGCGACCGCGCCGACAATGAGCGCAGCCCAGCCCATGCTCATGACCTCCGCCAGGGCGTAAACGGCAGCCATCAGCAACACGAACAGTCCGGCCGCGGTGATAATGCTGCCGGCTCCGATCATCATGGCACCGGAGCGAGCGTGAGCGATGTTCTCCTGGGTTTCGGCGCGCGCCAGGGCTATTTCCTGGCGGAAGAGGGTAGAGACCTCCGAAGTGAGGTCGGACGCCAAGCCGCTGACGGGGCGGTCGTCTTCGGGCGCGCGGCCCCTTTCTTCGTCAATGCGACGGATAGCCATACAGTGTCCTCCTTGCGCTGGAGCCAGGTTCGGCAACGCCCGAAAAATGCGGCGCCGCCGGCGCGTCCTGGTGCGCGGCGTCCATGCCATGCACCGAAGGCTGCCCACATCAAAGTGGGACTGAGCGCGCACATCGACAAGGGAACAAGATAGTAAGGCGCTATGGAATCACCTTACTGGCGCTGAAAAGTCATTACTTGGCGTTGCACACGGCCGTAACGGCTTCGTCCTTGGTGGGATGCGGGGTCATGCTGCCGCCGGCGCGCTTGGATGTGGCGTACCACTCGATGCCATTGAAGGTGACAAAGCCGACAGCTTCGCCGCCGTGCAGTACGCGGTAGTGGCTCCCGCCGGGGTCACTGTCGAAGGGTTCGTTTTCCACTTGGCAGTTCGAGGCCGCGGTCGCAGCGGCGGGAATCAGCAGGGCGCTCAGGATAAGGCTTGCAAACGTGGAGGTGAATCGCATGGGTACGGGCTTGGAGTTGTAGCTTTGGAGGGCGCAAGGCTAACTCAAGCGCGTGCTGTTTGAAACAGACTGGTCCGTCTAGGGTGCGTCAAATCGGTGCGTTGAGCGAGCGTCGTGTTAAGCTTCGCTCGACTGGAGATAACAACTAGAACGGGGGCACCGGTGCCGTCAGGGACGGCTGCACCGCCTGGGGAACTGCAGGACAAACAATGCTGGAAAAACTCTTTGCGCTCAACGCGCACGGGACCAACGTCCGGACTGAGATCCTCGCTGGTATCACGACCTTCCTCACGATGGCTTACATCATCGTGGTCAACCCAAGCCTACTGTCGCAGTCTGGCATGGACTACGGGGCCGTCTTCGCGGCTACCTGCCTCGCCGCGGCCATCGGTTGTCTGGTGATGGGTTTATGGGCTAATTACCCGATAGCGCTCGCTCCCGGTATGGGTTTGAACGCCTTCTTTACCTATACGGTCGTCGGCCAGATGGGCTACTCCTGGCAGGTGGCACTGGGCGCTGTGTTCTTCTCCGGCTTGATCTTTTTCCTGCTCAGTGTGTTCAAAGTACGGGAGTGGATCGTTAATAGCATTCCCGGCGCATTGCGCTACGGCATCGCCGCCGGTATCGGGCTGTTTCTGGCGCTGATCGCGCTGCAGAATACCGGTATCATCGTCGCCAATCCGGCCACCATGGTCACGCTGGGCGACGTGACAACGACGCCAGCCCTGCTGACCGGGCTGGGCTTTGTCCTTATCTGCGCGCTCGCGGCCCGGCGCGTCATCGGGTCGGTGATGATTGGTATTATCGCCATTACCGTCATCGCGCTGGTGCTGGGCCTGGTGGAGTACAAAGGCCTGGTTTCCGCGCCGCCGAGCATTGTGCCGACCTTGCTGCAGATGGATCTTGCCGGTGCCATGGACATCGGCTTGGTCAGCATTATCTTCGCGTTCCTGTTCGTCGACCTGTTCGATACTACCGGCACCTTGATCGGCGTTGCCGAGCGCGGCAAGCTGCTGGACGCCAACGGTAACCTGCCGCGCTTGGGGCGCGCCCTGATGGCCGACAGCACAGCGACCATGGCAGGTGCGGCGCTCGGTACCTCGACCACTACGAGCTATGTGGAGAGTACGGCGGGCATCGTCAGCGGCGGACGCACCGGTCTGACGAGCGTGGTCGTGGCGATCCTGTTCCTGCTGGCGCTGTTCTTTGCGCCTATTGCATCCATCGTACCCGCGTATGCCACCGCGCCAGCGTTGCTTTACGTAGCCACGCTGATGACCGCCAGCCTTGCCTTGATCGATTGGCACGATGTCACCGATGCGGCGCCGGTACTGGTCACGGCACTGGCGATGCCGCTGGCGTTTTCCATCGCGCACGGCATCGCGCTGGGCTTTATCACCTACGTCGCAGTGAAGCTGGTCAGCGGCCGCTTCCGGGAGCTCAACCCGGCCCTCTATGTGATTGCGGGCTTATTCGTGTTGAAGTTCATCTACCTGGGGTGAGCATCGTCCTGGCCTAGTGAGAAACGGCCGACGCCGTCTGCGTCGGCCGTCGCAGGCGTTTTACATCGGGCGCGTCGGCCGGCCGCCGCCGAACAGAGCGTGATATTCCTGCGGTAATTGCGCCAGCACATCCTCGATTTCGCCGGCGCTGACCGCTTCCTGTGTTACTGCGAGCACGGCCTGAGCGTGTTTGCGGGCCATTTCCTTGTCCACGCCTTCGCGTTCCGCGACCCGCCGGCAGAATTCTTCGGCGCTGAAGCGTTCGCCATGACCGGCATCGGCACGATCCTGCAGCAGGCTGGGCAGTTGTGCCGCCAAGTTCAGCGGTTCGCCGCCCGCCAATCGCTCGCTGAGGGTCTGATAGGTCGCTTGAACCGCTCTGAGCGCTTCGTCCTGCGAGTGAAGGTTTGAGCGTTCCTGCAGTCGTCCGAGAAAGTCGTGCAATTGCATGGTCGGCCTCCCTGGTGTGTCCGGGAGCCCTGTAGTTAGGGATTAGGTCATCGAATCAAAGGGAGGCAGTCATTGCTGCCGAAGCGGGCTGGCGCAGGAAGTCGAGCAGCCGCTCATTGACGCGCTCGGCCGTTTCGTGCTGCAGCCAATGCCCTGCGTCGTCGAACCACTCCAACTCTCCTCGGGCACAGAGGGCAAGGCTGGCTTCGGCCAAGGCGGGACCCAAGGCGAAATCTTGTCGGCCCCAGAGGATCCGCGTAGGAACTCGAATCTGCTCGGCGGAGAGCGGGCGCATGACGTAGCGGCGTAGTGCGCGGTACCAGGCGAGCATGCCGCTGAGCGCACCCGGGCGCCCCCAGGCTTGGCGATATCGGACTAAATCCTCTGCGTTGAAGCTGCCTTTGCGACTGGTGCGTACCAGGGCGTTTTCGAGCATGCGAAAGTTCTGCGCGCGTAACAGGTACTCGGGTAACCAGGGCAGCTGGAAGAAAAGGATGTAGGTGCTGCGTAGCATCTGGCCGGGGTCGCTGACTAAGCTGCGGCGGAACGCTACCGGATGCGGTGCGTTGAGGATTGCGAGGCGCGCGACGCGCTCCGGGTGGTCGGCCGCGAACATCCAGGCCAATACGCCGCCCCAGTCATGGCCGACCACGGCCGCCTGCTCGATACCGAAGGCGTCCAGCAGCCCTATGAGATCCGCGCGTAGTGCCTCGGGGACATAGGCCCGACTGCTCAGCGGCCGGCCGCTGAGGTTGTAGCCACGTAAGTCAGGTGCAATGACACGGTAACCGGCCTTGGACAACGGGCCGATTTGTCGCCGCCAGGAATACCAGAACTCTGGAAAGCCATGCAGCAGCAACACCGGAGGGCCGGAGACCGGCCCGGCCGTTACGACGTGGAGTTCAATGTCGTTGGTATTCACCGCTCGGTGTTCGAGCGGCGCGCCGTCCTTGGTGTGTTCCATGCAAGCGTCCTTTTGTGGAGAACGCCTCTATAGTCGCGCGGCCGGCGCCGCGGTGGCAAGCCGGCCATGGCGCGGCGGACCGCGCCTACAAGTACTGGTAGCGCAACACCCGGCGTTTGAGGCCTTCCAGCAGGACCTGGTCTATCAACGAGGCGAGTATGGCGATGACGAGGATGTTGGTCATCACTCCGGTCATGTCCGCGATCTCGCCGGAGTAGGCGAGCGAGCGGCCCAGGCCCGCTCCAAAGCCGACGATCATCTCCGCCGAAATCAGCGCGCGCCAAGCGTTGCCGAAGGCGAGCTGCGCGCCGGTGATGAGCTGAGGCGTCACCGCAGGCAGGTAGACGCGACGCAGCAGCGCTCCGCGCGAAGCGCCCATGACCCGGGCGGCGTCGACATGGACCTTCTGAACCTCCTCGGTGGCGTTCATGACACTGAGCGCAGTGGGGAAAAACGCGCCGATGGCGATGACGATGATGATCGGCGCGTTGCCGAACCCCATGAGGATGAGAAACAGCGGTACCCAGGCAATGGAGGGGATGGACTGCAGAATGATGATGGCGGATTTCAAGGCCGCACGGAAAAAGTGCAGTACGCCGGCGACGAGACCGAACACGATGCCCAGCAAGAGCGCGGAGCCATATCCGATGCCAAGGCGGCCCAGGCTGCCCGATAGCCCGTCGAGGAAAGCCGGCTGTTGCAGCTCCTGCCAAAGCCGAGCAAACACGATGGGGACGTCCGGCATCAAGAACTCGGGTAGAAACCATGCCGCGATCTGCCAGATCAGCAGGATGAAGGCGACGGCGGTAACCGTTGCCCCCAATTTCTGGTAGCGATTCAGAGCGCTCATCGAAGAATCTCTGTTACTGCCTTGTGTCGGGGCGCTGAGAAAAAGCGCGGCCGCCGGAACGGGGTGCGGGTCCGTCCACGGCGGCCGTCGCGCAGCCTAGGCCGAAGGGGCAGCTCTACGTGCCCCTGCGTACCCTAGAGCAGGCCTTTCTCCTGCTGCCAAGTTAGATCGAGTACGTCATCGACGTTAAGCGTACCCGGACGGATGATGCCGCGCTTTTCCATGATGTCCTTGAGCTCGTGCATACGCTTAACTTCGGCGTCCGTAAGCACTGGGCTGAAGGTCTGTGTCTCGATCGCCTGACGGATGACTTCCTCACGCGGCAGCTCGCCGTGCTCGCGCGTCTTCAGGGTCGGCTCGGCGATGAAGTAGTGCGCGATGAGCTCTGCAGCTTTGGCAGGCTCGTTTTCGAGCAGTTCGATAGCCTCGCGCTGAGCTTCCAGGGCTGCCCAGATCTCGTCCTTGCGCTTTTCGTTGGTCTCACCGGAGGTGATGACGACCATGCATGGGAACGGCCAGACTTCGCCGATCTCGTAGATCTGTTCCACCGGCGCGATCAGGCGCGCGATCCGATCATAGGGTTCGAACAGGAAGGCTGCATCGACGCGGCCGCCCACAAGGGACTGCACCGCAACGGCCGGGCTTACGCCCATGACCTGCACATCGCCGTCAGCCAAGCCGGCATCGGCGAAGGTCACACCGCGCAGCACGATATCGGCGGTGCTGCCTTCTTTCTGCGAAGCAAGCGTGTGGCCCTTGAGGTCCGCGACTTCTTTGATGCCGGTGCCGTTACGAACCACAATGGAGTGGTAGCCGTGCTGAGCGCCGCCGACGATTTTGAGGTCGGCGCCGCGCGAAGCCCAGGTAAAGGCGTTGGAGAATCCAAGCACGCCGATATCGAGCTGCCCGCCGACAATGGCCTTGATCAAGTCGGTGCCGGAGCCGAACTCCACCAGCTCGGCGTCGAGGCCGTACTTCTCGTAGTAGCCGCCTTCATAAGCCACCATGGCCTGAGCATCGTCCATGACGCGCACGTAACCGACACGGAATTTGTCGGCCGCGAACGCGGGACTCGCGAACGCGAGAATCAACAACAGTAATAGGATGCGCTTCATACATGCTCCTCGTTTTCAGCTATGGGCGACGTTGTTTGGACGCCGAGCAGCGACAGAATCTGCCTCCGCTCCTCGCTCAACGCCGTAAGGTCGTGGGTTCGTTCGACGTGGGCCAAACGGAATTCTCTCAGCACGCGCGCCGGACGCTGGCTGAACACCAGCACGCGATCGGCGAGGAATAGAGCCTCGTCGACGTCGTGGGTCACCAGAACGACCGTGACGCGGAGATCGCGAATCAGGTTCTTCAGGACATCCTGCAGCTCCATGCGGGTCAGCGCGTCTAGCGCGCCAAAGGGTTCGTCGAGCAGCAGGACTTCGGGCTCCGCGATGAACGCGCGAGCTAAGGCCGCGCGCTGACGCATGCCGCCGGATACCTGGTGTGGGTAATAGTCGTCGAAGCCCTGCAGGCGCACTTTTTCCAACCACTCGGAGGCCTTGGGGTGTGCCTGCCGGCGGGGGATACCCTGGAACTCCAGGGCGATGGCGACGTTCTCTCGCAGCGTTAGCCACGGAAACAGAGCGTGCTCCTGGAACACCAGCGTACGCGCAGGGTTCGGCCCGGAAATCGGTTCGCCGTTGGCGCGTACAGCGCCGCTGCTTGGGCTTTGGAGGCCCGCGGCCATGTGCAGCAGGGTGGATTTGCCGCATCCGGACGGGCCGACGAGTGCCACCAACTCGCCTGAGGCAATGGTTTGGTCGAAGCAATCGACGACGTTCAAGTCGCCGAAGCGCTTACCGACACGATCGAACTGAAGTTCCATAGAGATCCGTTGTAATAAGCTTATGCAGAAATCGCATAAGCAACTGATCCAAAAGAAGATTTAGCTATTATACCGATTATGCCCAATCAAGAAAGGGCGGCAATGAAAGATGGCAGCAGGCGGTGGTAGGTGGCCGGAGAGATGATGCATGCGCCGTACAGGCCGCGGGCGGCGATACGCGCTCAAGTACATGTGCGGGCAACTTGGTGAAATCAGTCTTTGCTAGTGCGCGTGAGCGCAGTGTGCGGCTGCAACCCGGGCCATGCCTCGACGATAGAGCAGGTAAGAGCCGGCGCCGGCGCCGAGGTTGCCGACCAGGGCTCCGGCGAAGATGCCGTATAGCCCCGCCACTTGAGCGCCGAGCCATAGCGCGGGCAGATAACAGATAAAAAGGCGGACTAGGGAAATGAAGAGCGCCCGCATGGGCAGGGCGAGCGCGTTGCACACTGAGACCATCAGCATGCAAACGCCGAGCGCGCCGTAGCTGACAGGCACCAGCCACATGTAGGTCCCGAGAATCGACGCCACCTCGCGATCGGGGGTAAGCAAGGTTGGCAAAACGCCGCTTAGCGCGAACCAGACGGCAGCGACCGCTAGCTGTAGCAGCAGCACGAATCTCACGGCCATACGCACAAGCGTGCGAGCCTGCTTCAAGTCACCGAGGCCCAATAGACGCCCGATCATGGGTGGGAGCGACATTGTAAGGCCGAGGACCACGACGATGGAGAAGAATTCCAGGCGCGTCGCCAATGCCCAGGCCCCTACGGCCGCAGCGCCGAACCGCGCGATAAGGCTGGTTGCCAGCATTGCAGCCAATGCCGGCATGAGCTGACCGACCATGGCGGGACCACTGATTCCCGCCAGTTGACGTAAGGCCGGGATAGCCGGTAGTGCTTGCAAATCCAGAGCCAGCCAGCGGCGGCGCGTTAGATGCTGGTAGGCGAGGACGGCACCGAAACCGAAGGCTGCGATCGTCGCCAATGCTGCGCCAGGCAGGCCCCAGCCGAAGCCGAAGATGAATAGCGGATCGAGGATGAGGTTGATGAGGCTGGTAACGACCATCATCAGCCCTGGAAAACGCGTATCGCCGTGTGCGCGCGAGACACTATAGGCGAAATACGCCATAGCACCAGCCCAGGCGCTGGCCAGCCAGGGTAGCCAGTACGAATCAATCACCGGCATCAGCGACGCTTCCGCGCCAAGCGCGCCCAGCAGGGGACGCCGCAACAGCCAGCTCAGCAGACAGAACAGCAACATCAGGGCGCCGCCGGCGACAACCACCAAGCCCCCGAGCCGGCGCGCGCGCAAGGCGTCGCCCGCACCCACTGCGCGCGAGATCAACGCCGTGGTCGCGATGCCCACGCCCACTTGAAGGCCGATGGCCAGCTGGTACACCGGCACGGTAAAGCCGAGTGCGGCTAGCGGTTCGACCCCCAGCCGGCTGATGAAGATGCTGTCCACCAGCTGGAAGGTCATCTGCGCCAACACGCCAAAGATCATCGGCCAGGTCATGTGGAACAGCGACCGGCCGAGCGAGGCTTGGTTTGGACCTGTCGGACTCATGCCTGCGGTTTTGGGCTCCCGGCCGGGCTGCCTGCGCTACGGACCACGCCGGTCAGTCGAGGATGACAAGGTGGTCGGAGAGCTCGTTGCGCCCATGGGTTGCCGGAACATGCTGCTTCAAGTGGCGGCCGCAGGCCTCGATGCACTCCAGAAAGCCCTGCAAGGTACGGCCGGCTTTTACGTGATCTGTAAACGCATCGATAATCTCCTGCCAAGTCGCGTCCGGAATGCGGCTGGAGATGCCCCGATCGACTAGGATTTCGACGTAGTGCTCCGCCTCGGAAACGAAGATGAGCATGCCGGTCTCGCCCACGGTGTGATGCAGGTTCTGTTCGAGAAACTGCCGTCGCGCCAAGCCGGATGCGCGCCACTGCCTCACGCTGCGGGGGATCATTCGCGTGAGCAAGGGCGGGCTGCGGAATAGCAGGCTGAGCACGATGAAGCAGGCCCACTGCACCAGCAATAGGTTGTGGGCGCTTAGCCAATTGCCGAAATAGTTGACCACGCCCGGCAGAACGAGGGCGAGCACCGCCGCCCAAAGGCGAGGGATGTAGGAGTAGTCGTCGGCGCGTCGGGCCAACACGGTGACCAGTTCTGCATCGGTTTCGCGTTCTACCGCTGCGATCGCGGCCGCTACCTGCTTTTGTTCGTCTTTGTTGAGAAGGGTCATTGTTTTCCTACCGTGTTACCAGCCACCGGACGCGCCGCCGCCGCCGAAGCTGCCGCCTCCGCCCCCGAACCCTCCGCCAAAACCGCCGCCGCCACCAAAGCCGCCCGCGCCGACACCCGGCAGGATGAAGAAGCCGCCACGGCGCCGACGTCCCCGTCCGCCGCCGAAACCGCCGAGCAGGCTCAGCATGCCGAACAGCAGAATGAAAAAGAGCGGGGCAAACGGGCGCTCCTGGTCGCGGGAGGGCCGTCTGTCGTCCTGGACGACGGGTGTGCCGCCCAGAACCTGGAGTATGGCGTCTACGCCGAGGTTGATACCGCCGGCATAGTCGCCCCGCTGAAAGGCGGGCACGATCACCCGATTAATGATGGCCCAGGACTGGGCATCGGTCAGGCGCCCTTCGAGCCCATAGCCGACCTCGATGCGCACTTTGCGCTCGTCGGCGGCGACGATAAGCAGTGCGCCATTATCTTCGCCGGCTTGGCCAATGCCCCAGTGCCGTCCGAGCTGGTAGCCGTACTCGTCGATCTCGTAGCCCTGCAGGTCCGGCAGGGTCACCACCACGACCTGCTCGCCGGTACCTTGCTCGTGCGCCGCCAGTTTCTGAGTCAGGCGCGCCTCCATGGCCTGATCGAGCATGTTCGCCTGATCGACCACGCGCCCTGTGAGCGCTGGAAACTCCGGGGCGGACTGCGCCCAGGCTGCCGTTGCCGCGAACAGCGCGAGCAGCAGTACGAAAGCCTGTGCGGGACGCATTAGAATTCCACCCTGGGCGCCTCTTGCGCATTCTCGGTAGTGGCCTGGAAGGGTTGGCGCAGCTCGAGGTCGCTATATAGCAGTCGGTGCCAGATACGGCCGGGAAAGGTGCGCAGCTCGGTGTTATAGCGCTGCACGGCCTGGATGTAATCGCGGCGCGCGACCGCTATGCGGTTCTCGGTGCCCTCCAGTTGCGACTGCAGGGACAGGAAGTTCTGGTTCGACTGTAGTGTGGGATAGCGTTCGGCCACGGCCATCAGGCGGCTCAGGGCGCCGGTCAGTTGAGCTTGGGCTTCCTCGAAGCGTTGCACCATCTGGGGGTCGCTGAGGTCGTCGACATCGATCTGAATCGACGTGGCGCGGGAGCGCGCTTCAATGACTTGGGTCAGCGTCTCTTCTTCGTGTGCTGCGAAGGCTTTCACCGTTTCCACCAGGTTCGGCACCAGATCGGCACGGCGCTGATACTGGTTCTCGACCTGTGCCCAGGCGGCGTTGACCTCTTCGTCCAAGGTCGGGATGGTATTCACGCCGCAGCCGCTCAAGAGCGCCGACAGCAGCGCCAGGGCGAGCAGGGCCTTGAGGCGGTGTGGAGAGGTTTTTGCAAATGCCATGTTCATCTCGTCATCCGTTACCAGGGGCATTTAAGCATATAGGGTGTCGCTGCAGGATTCCCGCAGCTTCGCGTCCGCTTGCCCTCGCTACACGCCCGGTTACAGGCTTAGGTGCCAAGCGGGATATGCTATGCATAAGCTGCGCTAGAGAACCATACTATCCGGGATAGTGGAACCCGTGTTCGCTTCCCCGGCGCACCGTTCGGAGATCCCATGAGGCAATGGCTCAAACCGCTGGTCGCCCTGTCGCTCGTGTTGCTCGCGGGGGTGCTGCTCGTGTTCGGGCCGCGCTATCTGCCGCATGCGGCCTCAACCGAGGCGGGGAGCGAGGCGGCGGAAACCGCAACGCGGCCGGTGTTGGTGGAAGTGGTCCGCTTCGAGCCGCAGCGCACGCGCATACAGGCGGTCGGCACGTCAGTGGCGCGGCAATCCGTCACGCTGTATCCAGCCGCTGCCGGCGAGGTTACCGCGGTACATTTCCACGCTGGCCAAGCCGTGGAAGCCGGCGATGTGCTGTTGGAGTTGGATCGCCGCGATCAGGTCCTGGCGCTGCAGTTGGCGCGCGTACGCCTACAGGATGCGGAGCGGGTAATGCGCCGTTACCGGGGCATCGGGGAAAGCGGTGCCATTGCCGAAGCGACCTTGGATGAGGCGCGTACAGCCCTAGAAACCGCGCGTCTGGAAGTTCAGCGCGCGCAGGTTGCGCTGGATGATCGCACCATGCGCGCGCCGTTTGCCGGTTACGTCGGCATTACCGATGTCCATCCGGGCGATCGGATAAGCTCCGATACACCGGTTACCACACTGGATGACCGCAGCACGCTGCTGGTCGACTTCGAGGTGCCGGAAGCCTTTCTTGGCAGCATTGCGGTCGGCGATTCGGTGCACCTGGCACCGTGGTCCGCAGGGCGTAGCCTCGCCGCGGGCGAGGTGTCCTATATCGGGACGCGCATCGATCGCCTACGTCGCACCTTCACGGTGCGCGCGACGGTACAGAACGGCGACGACCGCTTGCGACCCGGAATGAGCTTTCGCGTGGATCTCGCTCTTGAAGGCCGGCGTTATCCGAAAGTGCCGGAAGTTTCGGTGCAATGGGGGGAGCGTGGCGCCTATGTCTGGGCCTTGCGCGGCAGTCAGGTCTCACGCGTGCCGGTCACCATCGTACAGCGTGACGGCGGCTGGATACTGGTCGATGCGGCGTTGGATGAAGGCGCGCATGTGGTGACAGAAGGGGTGCAGAGCATGCGTGAAGGGCTGACGGTCCGATTGCCTCAGGCGTACGCAGATCGCATTAACGACGCCGACGCCGCCGAGGATCGGGAGGCCTGATGCGCGGTTCGGGAGGTCTGTCGGAGCTGGGCGTCCGGCGGCCGATCTTGATCCTGGTCTGCAACCTTTTGATCGCGCTAGCTGGTCTGGCCGCGCTACGCGCGGTCGAGGTGCGCGAGTTACCGGATGTCGATGTGCCTATCGTTTCGGTACGTGCTCAGTATCCTGGCGCCTCTCCGGAAACCATGGACTCAGAGGTTACGCGCATCCTGGAGGGCGCGGTGGCGCGGGTAAGCGGCGTGCACCGGATCGATTCCTCCAGTGAAGAAAACAGCGCCCGCATTCACGTCGAGTTCCGACCCGGCATCAATCTCGATACCGCGGCCTCGGACGTGCGCGAGGCGGTGAGCCGGGTTCAGCGAGATCTGCCGGATGACGTTGAGCAACTAACCGTTTTCAAGGCGGAGCAGGATGCCGAGCCGGTGATTCTGCTTGCGGCGGTCAGCGACACGCTTCAGCTAGAAGAGCTGACGGCGCGCGTCGAGCGGGAGATCGTACCCGAATTAATTGGCGTCCCGGGCGTTGCCGACGTGCCGCTGTTCGGCAACCGGCAACGCATCCTCCGTATTGTCGTGGACCCGCTGCGACTGACCAGCCATGGACTTTCCATTAGCGATTTGGCTCAAGTCTTGGGCAGCGCAGCGTTCGACGTGCCAGCGGGTAGCTTTACGTCGACTGACCAGCGGTTGCTGATTCGTGCCGACGCGTCCACCGTGACCGAGGAGGCCGTGGAAGACCTGATCGTTCGCGGCTCGACCCGCATCGGCGATGTTGCGCGCGCTTATTTCGGCCCGGAAGACGCCGAATCGCTGGTCTCTTTCGGTAACCGCACGGTGGTGGGGCTGGGCGTTGTGCGCCAGGCTGGCTCGAATACCATCGATATTTCCGACGGCGTCAGCGCCGCAGTGGAGCGCGTAAATGCCCGCTATGACGACCTCGAGCTCAGCGTGGTCAATGACGGGGCCACCTTCATCCGCAGTGCCGTTGCCGAAGTGCTGGGGACGCTCATCCTCGCGGTACTGATTGTCATCGGCACGATCTGGCTGTTCATGGGGTCTTGGCGCACGACCCTAATTCCCAGCGTGAGCATTCCCATCGGCTTGATCGGCACCGTTGCGGCAATCTGGCTGTTCGGCTTTTCGATCAATATCCTCACGTTGCTGGCGCTGGTGCTTGTTACGGGCTTGATCGTCGACGATGCCATCGTGGTGTTGGAGAACATTCAGCGCAAACGCTCTCAGGGCATGATGCCGCGAGGCGCGGCGGTGCTTGGCGCCAAGCAGGTGTTTTTTGCGGTGCTGGCCACCACCGCAGTCCTGATATCGGTATTCCTCCCCATTGCCCTGTTGCCCGGCACGGCCGGCCGGCTGTTCCGTGAGTTCGGCGTGGTGCTGGCGGTGGCGGTCGCCATCTCGTCATTCGTCGCGCTGTCGCTAGTTCCGGCGCTGGCTGCGCGCTTGCCGATGCATGATGGCCCCCCGGGAGCTTTGCGGCAGCGCTTGAACAGTTTCGGCATGCGTCTGGCGACCCTCTACCGAGCGGTTCTGCAGCGCGTGCTTCAGTTTCCGCTGACGACCTTTGCCGTCTGCGTGGGCTTGGCGACCGCGCTCGGCTTGCTGTACCACGCACTCGACCAGGAGCTTCTGCCGGCTGAAGACCGCGGCGTCATCTACGTCGATGCCACCGGCCCTGACGGCGTCGGTCTCGCGTACGGCGAGCGGCAGGCTGAACGGATCGAGGCCGCCTTGCGTCCGTTGGTGGATAGCGGCGAGGTCGAAACCCTGTTCACCATTGTCGGACGCTACGATCCTAACCGTGTACGGGTGGTGGCCCGGCTGGCGCCTTGGGACGATGCCCGCCGCAGTCAGCAGACCCTGGTCGCCGAGTTGGAGCGCGAGCTTGCCGGCTTGCCGGGCGCCAATGTGCGCATTACCAGTACCAACAGCCTGAACCTGCGGCGAGCCGGGAGCGGGCTACAGTTCGCGCTGACCGGCAACGAGTATTCGGAAATACATGCCGCGGCCCAGGTTTTCGCTGCGGCCATGGAGGACCGCATTCCGCAGCTTCGGCAGCCGCGAATCTCTTATCAGCTCAGCCAGCCTCAGTTGTCGCTAGACGTCGACCGGCGCCGCGCGGCCGAACTCGGCATTAACCTGGATGGCTTGGCCGTCATGCTGCGCGCCATGATCGGCGGCTATGAGGTTGTGGATCTCACTGTCGGTGACGAGGCCGTCCCGATTGTAGTGGAGTCCGCAGCGGGGGAGCTCGATGACCCAAGCGACCTGGCAAATCTTTACGTAGCCGCGGCTGACGGGGGATTACTGCCCCTCTCGAGCATTGTCAGCTTGCGCGAGGAGGGCGTTGCCGCCGAGCTCGGGCGCCATGCGCAACGACGCGCTATCGAGATCGATAGCCAGTTGGCGAACGGATACGCGTTGCAGTCCGCGGTGGACGATGTGCGACGGCTCGCCGATGAGCTGCTGCCTCCGGGGATCGGGCTGGTTTTCCTGGGCGAGGCCGCGACAATGGAGGAAACCTCGCAGGAGGTCGGTCTGACCTATGCCATAGCCCTGTTGGTGGTGTTCCTAGTCCTCAGTGCCCAATTTGAGAGCTGGACCAGCGCCGCCGTGGTCACGGTGACCGTACCGTTCGGCATCGCCGCTGCGATCCTTGCGCTGTTTCTGACCGGAACCTCGGTGAACATATACTCGCAAATAGGTCTGGTGATGCTGATCGGTTTGATGGCCAAGAACGGGATTCTTTTGGTCGAATTTGCCGATCAGCTGCGCGAGCGGGGGCTCGCGGTGCGCGAGGCGGTTTTGCAGGCAGCCGAGGTGCGCCTGCGTCCAATCGCTATGACGATGCTGTCCACCGTGCTCGGTGGCTTACCGCTGATCCTAGGCAGTGGCGCCGGTGCCGAAGCGCGCTCTGCAATCGGTTGGGTGATTTTCGGCGGCCTTGGTATCGCTGCCTTGTTCACCCTGTTTCTAACACCTGTGGTTTACCTCGGCTTGGCGCCGCTCTCACGACCTCGTTCGGCCGAGGCGGCTCGGCTTGAGTCGGAACTAAGCCAAGCGAAAGCTCTCTCTGATCATTGAATGGCCGGTGGACACAGCTGCACGTGCTACCGTGGGGTAGCCGAAGTGGCGGTTCGTTAAGGCCGCGACAGTCGATCGATGGATTTGAGTAAGGATGAGCTGAATGAGACAGCTTAGTGAGGATTATGGCGCCGAGCGCGCCGTGTCCGATGGGTCTGCCGCTGGTGCCGAGCGGGCACCGGAGCGAGGTGTGGTGTCGATCCGCGGCGTCTCCAAAGTCTATGACAATGGCTTCCAGGCGCTCAGGCGGGTCGATCTCGAGATTCGGCGTGGCGAAATCTTCGCGCTGCTCGGGCCGAACGGTGCTGGCAAGACCACCTTGATCGGCATCGTGTGCGGCATTGTAAACGCCAGCGAGGGACAGGTCCTGGCTGCGGGGCATGACGTCGTGCGTGACTACCGCGCGGCACGGGCCAAGATCGGCCTGGTGCCGCAGGAGCTGACGACGGAAGCCTTCGAAACGGTTTGGGCCACGGTGAGCTACAGCCGCGGGCTGTTCGGCAAACCGCCCAATCCGGCGTACATCGAGCAGGTGCTGAAAAGCCTCTCGCTATGGGAAAAGCGCAATAACCGCATGATGTCGCTCTCCGGCGGAATGAAGCGGCGGGTGTTGATCGCTAAGGCGCTGTCGCACGAGCCGGAAATCCTGTTCCTGGATGAGCCCACGGCCGGGGTGGATGTTGAGCTGCGTCGCGATATGTGGCGGCTGGTGCGTTCTCTGCGTGAGACTGGGGTGACCGTCATCCTCACCACCCATTACATCGAAGAAGCCGAGGAAATGGCCGATCGGATCGGCGTCATCAATCGCGGCAAGATCATCCTGGTTGAGGATAAGAATGTGCTAATGCGTAAATTGGGCGAGAAGCGTTTGATTCTGCATCTGCAAGAGCCGTTGGAGCGGATCCCGCCGGAGCTCGGCGGGTATCGCCTCAGCCTGGCAAGCGGCGGTGTCGAATTGATCTACACCTACGACGCCCAGGCCGAGCGCACCGGCATCACTTCGCTGTTGCACGATCTGAATGCCGCCGGTGTCCGCTTCAACGATCTGCGAACACAGCAGAGCTCGTTGGAGGAGATTTTCGTCAATCTGGTCAGGGAGGAGGCATGAACTTCTACTCGGTGCGTGCCATTTACGGCTACGAGATGTCACGCATGTGGCGCACGCTGTTGCAGAGTGTCGTGTCGCCGGTCATCTCGACCTCGCTTTATTTCGTGGTCTTCGGCTCCGCCATCGGCTCGCGCATCACGGAAGTGGACGGTGTCAGCTACGGCGCTTTCATTGTCCCCGGCCTGATCATGCTGATGCTGCTGACACAAAGCGTATCCAACGCCTCATTCGGCATCTATTTTCCACGCTTTTCCGGAACCATCTACGAAGTGCTTTCCGCGCCGGTTTCGTATTTCGAAGTCGTGCTCGGCTACGTCGGCGCGGCCGCTTCCAAGTCCATTATTCTCGGGCTGATCATTCTCGGCACCGCCAGTCTATTCGTGCCCTTGGAGATACAACATCCTCTCTGGATGCTGTTGTTCCTGGTGCTCACGGCGCTGACCTTCAGTCTATTGGGGTTCATCATCGGCATCTGGGCGGACGGCTTCGAGAAGTTGCAGCTTGTGCCCTTGCTGGTCATTACGCCGTTGACCTTTCTCGGCGGCACCTTCTACTCCATCGACATGCTGCCGCCGTTCTGGCAGAAGATCACGCTGCTCAATCCCGTGTTGTATCTGATCAGCGGATTTCGCTGGAGCTTCTACGGCATTGCAGACGTCAGCGTTGCCGTTAGTCTGGCGACGATTCTGGTTTTCCTTGGCATTTGCCTCGCGCTGGTGGCGTGGATTTTCAAGACCGGCTATCGCTTGAAGGCCTAATGCATGCGGGCATGGCTGCTTTTCCTGGCGTTGCTGGCGCCCATCGCGGTCAGCGCCGAGCTGCGTATCGCGACCTGGAACCTCGAGCATCTGGCGGAAGAGGAAGGGGCAGGGTGCCGTGAGCGTAACGAAGCCGACTATGCGCTGTTGCGACGATATGCCGAGCGGCTGGATGCCGATGTCGTTGCGCTGCAGGAAGTTGAAAGCGTGGAGGCGGCCCAGCGGGTTTTCGACCCAAGACGTTACCGGATAGAACTCTCACGGCGGCCGGACGGGCGCTCCGGGAGCTGCCACGCCAGGTCGGAAGCGTGGTTGACAGAGCAACGCACCGGGTTTGCCATTCGCAAAAGGGTGCGCTACCAGCGCCATCCGGACCTGAAAGCCTTGCGGGTAGGGGGCCGCCATGGGGTTGATATCACAGTATATGACGGCGATGCGCCGCTTCGGCTACTGTCCGTGCATCTGAAGGCAGGCTGCTTCTCCAGTCGTCGGCATACGCGCCGGGATCGTGACTGCAGGGTGCTGGAGGATCAGTTCGCCGCAGTGGAAGGCTGGATTGATGCGCGTAGTCGGGCGACCGAGGCAGCCGCCGTGCTCGGCGATTTCAACCGCCGCCTGAGCCGTCAGGATCCGCTCTGGCGGGACTTAGCCGATGGCGAGCCCGCGCGCTTGTATCTGCTCACGCAAGGGCAGCGGCAAGCCTGTCGTGGCAGCTATTACGGCCAGCCCTACATAGATCACATCGTTATCAACCACCACGCGGCGCATTGGCGGCGAACGCCTTTGCGCGCGCTGGCCTACGACGAGGAGGGTAAGGCCGCACCATCCGATCATTGCCCCCTGAGCCTTGAACTGTCGGCGCCTTGAGGCAAGGGCGCTGTGCGCTCATCAACCACGTTCGCGTTCTTTCTGATAACGCTTCAGCAGCCGACTGCGACGTACCGGAGTCAGATGGTCGATGTAGAGCTTCCCATCGATGTGGTCGCACTCGTGTTGTACGCACGCGGCCTCGAGCCCTCTGGCTTCGAACTCGTAGGGGGTACCGTCTACATCCTGGGCACGGACACGTACCCAGTCGCGTCGGGTTTTGGTCCGATCGCGCATGCCCGGCACCGAGAGACAACCTTCATCCAGCGGCATGGGCTCGCCCAACGCCTCATACTCCGGGTTGACCAATACCCGCTTGGGATTGTCCTCGACATGCATAACCGCCAGTCTCAGATGCACACCGATTTGAACCGCTGCCAGTCCGATTCCCTGGGCGTCGTACATGGTCTCGAACATATCGTCCACAAGCGCCCGCAGCTTATCGTCGAAGTGCTCGACGGGCCGGGAAACCATGCGCAGACGCGGGTCGGGATGCGCGAGTATCGGTCGAATCATGTGCGGTACTCACCTCAGAGGCTGAAACGGTAAATCTCAGCATAACAGGTGAGTACCGTACATGGGTCGATCAACGCCCGCGCAGCGGGCAGGTATTGATACCGACCAGCTTATAGACCGGACAGTAGCCGATGAGGCCGGTGACTAGTGGAACTACGCCTATCCATCCCCAGGGCGTTTGCGGTCCGACGAAGACCAGGCTGATCAGTACTAAACCGAGCAGTACACGGATGCTGCGGTCGATTGTGCCGGCATTTTTGGTCATAGCGCTGTTTACCTCAGTTGGTGTAGACGAGTTCGGCGGAGCTTGCGATGTCGCAGCGCAGGCTGTTGCTGACGAGACAGCTGCGTTCCGCCTTTTCCAGAAGCTTCTGTGCGCGCGCTTCGTCGCTACCCGGAGTCAGGCTCAGCACAGGGCGCAACTCAATACGCGTGAATCGAAGCACCCCTTCAGCGTCCTTATCTAAGTAGCCATGGGCCGTGCAGCGTAAGCCCGACCACTCGAACTTTGACGCGCGAGCGATGGCGCGGAAGGAGAGAACGAAGCAGTCGGCGATAGCTGCCATGAACAGAGTCTCGGGGGACCAGAGCCCTTCGGGGCCGCCGAATTCAGGTGGCGCATCGGTGGCAAGCGTCGGCAGGTACGCTGCTTCGACAATAACCTTGGACGACGGTGTCGCCATGGCCTCTGCGTGATAGACGTGTGGAAGGGA
>JAJUGG010000015.1 GCA_029268285.1 Ectothiorhodospiraceae bacterium
CGCTCTTGCGTACCAGCGAGGTGACGATGCCGATGGCAGTGGATTTGCCGGCGCCATTGGGGCCGAGCAGGCCGAAGAAATCGCCTTCCCGTACCGTCAGGTTAATGCCATTGAGTGCCTCGACACCGTTGCTGTAGCGTTTGCGTAAATCTCTGAGAACCAGGGCGTCCATTAATTAACACGTGTTGAAGGATGAGGCGGCGCCGCGGCCGCGAGGGAGGTGGAGGATTCTATCGGTCGAGCTTCGGCGGACACAAGGTCGGCGGCTGGTTTGCCCCGTGCGTCGGGATGGACACCTGGCAGCTCAGGCAGTAAAATTCGCCGCAATCCAAGCGCCGGCCCATCGTACCAGGCATAAGAATAACGGGAGGGATCCCACGACCCCTCCCGTTTTTGTGCGCGCGCGCGGCGCCTATAGTGACTGCTTCAATTTAGGAGGTCCCGCCTTTGAGCAAGCCGGCTATTCTCGTTTTAGAAGACGGCACCTTGTTTCGTGGGGAGTCTATCGGCGCGGACGGAATAGTTGCCGGTGAGGTGTGCTTCAACACCGGCATGACCGGCTACCAGGAAATCTGTACCGATCCTTCCTATAAAGGGCAGTTGGTCACTCTGACCTATCCTCATATCGGTAATACCGGTGTCAATGAAATCGACCCCGAGTCGGCGTCTCTGCAGCTGAGCGGACTGATCGTTCGCGACGTGCCGCTGCAGCCGAGCAACTGGCGCGCTAGCCAAACCCTGCCGAACTACCTCAAGGCCGGCGGTGTCGTCGCCATTAGCGGAATCGATACCCGTAAGCTGACGCGCCTGCTGCGCGAGAAGGGCGCCCAGAACGGCTGCCTGATGGCCGGCGAGATCGACGAGGCGAAGGCGCTGGAAGCCGCTCGTGCTTTCCCTGGCCTGAAAGGCATGGACCTCGCCAAGGAGGTCAGCACGCGCGAAGTCTACGAGTGGACGCGTGGAACCTGGGATCTGCTGCGGGGGCGTGACGACGTCGAGGACGCTTCCCCGGCTGCGCTGAAGTATCACGTGGTCGCCTACGACTTCGGCGTCAAGTTCAACACGCTGCGCATCCTGGTCGACCATGGCTGCCGCGTGACCGTCGTGCCGGCGCAGACGCCGGCCGCGGAAGTGCTAGCCATGAAGCCGGATGGCGTCTACCTCTCCAACGGCCCGGGCGACCCGGAGCCCTGCACCTACGCCATCGAGGCAATTCGGGAAATCGTCGAGGCCGGTGTGCCTACTTTCGGGATCTGCCTGGGGCATCAATTGCTCGGTCTGGCCAGCGGCGCCAAGACGGTCAAGATGAAGACCGGTCACCACGGTACCAACCATCCGGTGCTCGACCTCGATACCGGCCGTGTGTCCATCACCAGCCAGAATCATGGTTTCGCTGTCGACGAAGCCAGCTTGCCGGAGACGTTGCGCGCGACGCATCGCTCGCTGTTCGACGGCACGCTGCAGGGAATTCACCGCACCGATAAGCCGGCCTTCGGCTTCCAGGGGCATCCTGAAGTCGGCCCCGGGCCGCACGACGTGAAAAAGCCTTTGTTCGCGCACTTCGTGGAACTTATGGACGCCGCCAAATAAACCGTTCCGGTTTGACAGAGAGCATCAATGCCAAAGCGTACCGACATCCAAAGCATTCTGATCATCGGCGCCGGCCCGATCGTCATCGGCCAAGCGGTGGAGTTCGACTACTCCGGCAATCAAGCCTGTAAGGCGCTGCGCGAAGAGGGCTACCGGGTCATCCTGGTCAACTCCAACCCGGCCACCATCATGACCGATCCGGAAACGGCGGATGCGGTTTACATCGAGCCGATCGAGTGGCAGACGGTGGCGAAAATCATCGAGAAGGAGCGCCCGGATGCATTGCTGCCCACCATGGGTGGGCAGACCGCGCTCAACTGCGCGCTCGATCTCGCGCGCCACGGCGTGCTCGAGAAGTACGGTGTGCAAATGATCGGCGCCAACGAGGACGCCATCGACAAGGCCGAGGATCGTGAGCGTTTCAAGGACGCCATGGCCAAAATCGGCCTCGAGACCTGCCGTGCCGAGATCGCGCACTCCATGGAGGAGGCGCTGGAGGCGCAGAAGAAGATCGGTTTCCCGGTCATCATTCGCCCGTCCTTTACCATGGGCGGGTCTGGTGGAGGCATTGCCTACAACCGCGAAGAGTTTATCGAGATCTGCGAGCGCGGCCTCGACCTCTCGCCGACCAATGAGCTTCTGATCGAGGAGTCCGTGCTCGGCTGGAAGGAGTACGAGATGGAGGTCGTTCGCGACAAGAACGACAACTGCATCATCGTCTGCTCCATCGAGAATCTCGACCCCATGGGCGTGCACACGGGCGACTCCATCACCGTGGCGCCGGCGCAGACGCTGACCGACAAAGAATACCAGGTCATGCGCGACGCCTCTTTGGCGGTGCTGCGCGAAATCGGCGTCGAGACCGGCGGTTCCAACGTGCAGTTCGCGGTCAACCCGCGCGACGGTCGCATGGTTGTCATCGAGATGAACCCGCGCGTCTCGCGCTCCTCAGCGCTGGCGTCCAAGGCCACTGGTTTCCCCATCGCCAAGGTGGCGGCGAAGCTCGCCGTGGGCTACACCCTTGACGAACTGAGCAACGAAATCACCGGTGGTGCAACGCCGGCCTCGTTCGAACCGACCATTGATTACGTGGTCACCAAGGTGCCGCGCTTCACCTTCGAGAAGTTCCCGCGCGCTGAAGCCGTGCTCACCACGCAGATGAAGTCGGTGGGCGAGGTGATGGCCATCGGTCGCACCTTCCAGGAGTCCTTCCAGAAGGCGCTGCGTGGCCTCGAAATGGGTTTGGACGGGCTGGAAGAGCGCACCGATCTGAGTCGCGAGGATGCGCGTGAGCAGCTCCTGCAGTCACTGCGGGTCGCCAAGCCCGAGCGCATTCTGGAAGTGGCCGACGCTTTCCGTGTCGGCATGAGCCTAGAGACGGTGTACGAAGCGACCGCCATCGATCCGTGGTTCCTGGTTCAGATCGAAGATCTGGTGCGCAGTGAGCAACGGTTGCGCGCGGGCGAACTGCGTCTGCGCGACCGTGATGTCCTGCTAAGCCTGAAGCGCAAGGGCTTCTCCGATGCGCGGCTGGCGCGCCTGGTGGGCATGCACGAGCGCGATGTGCGCAATCTGCGTTACGAGCTCGGCGTGCGCCCCGTTTACAAGCGCGTCGATTCCTGTGCGGCGGAATTTGCTGCCACGACGGCCTATATGTACTCCACCTACGAGGAAGAGTGCGAGTCCAACCCGAGCGATCGCAAGAAGATCATGGTGCTCGGCGGCGGGCCCAACCGCATCGGCCAGGGTATCGAATTCGACTACTGCTGCGTTCACGCCGCGCTCGCCATGCGCGAGGACGGCTACGAGACCATCATGGTCAACTGCAACCCGGAGACGGTCTCCACCGACTACGATACCTCGGATCGGCTCTACTTCGAGCCGCTGACCCTGGAGGACGTGCTCGAGATCATCGAACTTGAGAAGCCCGAGGGCGTGATCGTGCAGTACGGCGGTCAGACCCCGCTCAAGCTGGCGCGCGACCTCGAGGCAGCCGGCGCCCCCATCGTCGGCACCACGCCGGATTCCATCGATCTTGCCGAGGATCGCGAGCGTTTCCAGGGCTTGATCAACCAGCTCGGCCTGCGTCAGCCGCCGAACCGCACGGCGCGGGCAGTGGACCAGGCGCTCAAGCTTGCTGCCGAAATCGGCTATCCGCTGGTCGTGCGTCCGTCTTACGTGCTTGGCGGTCGGGCCATGGAAATCGTCTACAGCGAGGACGATCTGCTCAACTACATGCATGAGGCGGTACGGGTCTCCAACGAGTCTCCGGTGCTGCTCGATCGCTTCCTCGACGATGCGGTGGAAGTGGACGTCGACGCCGTGTGCGATGGCGAGACCGTTCTCATCGGCGGCATCATGGAGCACATTGAGCAGGCTGGCGTGCATTCCGGCGATTCGGCCTGTTCGCTGCCTCCGTATACCTTGGCTCCCGACATCCAGGACCAGTTGCGCGAGCAGGCCAAGCAACTGGCCAAGGGCCTGCGCGTGGTTGGGCTGATGAACATCCAGTTCGCCATCAAAGGCCGGGATGTCTATATCCTCGAGGTCAATCCGCGTGCTTCGCGCACCGTGCCTTACGTCTCCAAGGCTACCGGTCTGCAGCTGGCGAAGATCGCTGCGCGCTGCATGGTCGGTCAGACGCTGAAGGCGCAGGGCGTTACGCGCGAGGTGATTCCCGGCTACTACTCGGTAAAGGAGGCCGTCTTCCCCTTCATCAAGTTCCCCGGCGTGGACCCGATTCTCGGTCCCGAGATGAAATCCACCGGCGAAGTCATGGGCATCGGGCGCAGCTTCGGCGAGGCGTACGCCAAAGCCCAGCTCGGCGCCGGTGTGAGTCTGCCGCGCGGCGGCAATGTGTTCTTGAGCGTGCGCGACGCCGACAAGCCCGCGGCCGTAGAGGTCGCCAAGGGGCTGATCGAGCACGGCTTCACTATCATCGCAACGCGCGGTACCGCGGCGGTGCTGGAGGCGGCCGGGGTCGAGTGCAAGGTCATCAACAAGGTGCTGGAAGGCCGTCCGCACATTGTCGATGCCATTAAGAACGACGAGATCGACTTGATTATCAACACCACGGAAGGCAAGCAGGCTATTGCGGATTCGTTCTCGATCCGGCGTGAGGCGCTGCACCGCAAGGTGAGCTACACCACGACCCTGGCCGGCGCTCGTGCTACGGTGCTGGCGCTAGGTTACTTGGATTCGGCGGACGTGAGCCGCCTACAGGATCTGCACAAGGAGATGACGCTATGAGCAAAGTCCCTCTGACCGTCAGAGGCGCGGAGAAGCTCAGAGAAGAACTGACGCGACTGAAGAGCGAGGAACGGCCTCGGGTAATTCAGGCCATTGCCGAGGCGCGCGAGCACGGCGACCTGAAGGAGAACGCGGAGTACCACGCCGCGCGCGAGCAGCAGAGCTTCATCGAAGGGCGCATTGCTGAGATCGAGGGCAAGCTCTCCAACGCACAGATCATCGACGTAACCAGGCTCGATCCGGGCGGCAAGGTGGTGTTCGGCGCCACCGTCGATTTGGTCGACGAGGACACGGGCAAGGAAGTTACCTACCAGATCGTCGGCGACGACGAGGCCGATATCAAGCAAGGCCTGATTTCCGTCAGTTCGCCCATCGCGCGCGCGCTGATCGGCAAACAGGAAGGCGATCTGGTTCAGGTGCAGGCACCTGGCGGGGTTCGCGAATACGAAGTGGTTGGCGTTCGCTACGTGTAACGAGCATGGCGCGGCGCTAAGAGCGCCGCGCCTACTTCGGCGGTATCGGCTGCTTCCGTACTCTGCCGGCAGCTGGCTATGGAGGGGCGCTTTCTAGGGGAGTGCGATGCGCTCGCCTTTCTTGTCGGGGTTCGGGCGGTAGAGTAAGGCGATCTGCCCGATGGACTGAACGGCGATGGCTCCAGTGGCTTCCACGATACGGCCGATGAATTCCTGCCGCTGGTCGCGGTCGTTCGCTACCAGCTTGACCTTGATCAGTTCGTGGTGATCGAGCGCAATCTCGATCTCGTTCATGACGGCATCGGTCAAGCCGGCATTGCCGGTGCGCACGACCGGTTTTAAATCATGACCCAATCGCCTTAAATGCCGCTTTTGATGTTCGTTCAAAGTCTTCATTGCGCTCAGCTCCGGCGCCGTTGGAAAGCGGCGCAGTGTAGCATCGCGTCGCGCCGGAAAACAGGCGCGGAAATCGTAACGCAAGCCCCGGTGGCCGAAGTGGGAGACACCCATGGCGAGGAGTAAAAGCAGTCATCGCTGGCTGCGTGAGCACTTTGACGACGCCTATGTAAAACAGGCGCAGAAAGAGGGCCTGCGCTCGCGCGCCGCCTTCAAGCTTAGGGAAATCCAGGAGCGCGACCGGCTGGTCAAGCCAGGCATGAACGTGGTGGACTTGGGTGCGGCGCCAGGCGGGTGGTCGCAGCTGGTCAAGGATTGGGTCGGCGAACGGGGCAATGTTATCGCACTCGACATTCTGCCCATGGACCCCTTGCCGGGCGTCACGGTGCTGCAGGCGGACTTCACCGAGGAGGAGGCCCTAGCGGCCCTGGATGCAGCCCTAGGCGGGGCCGCGGTCGATCTTGTCTTGTCCGATATGGCGCCCAATATCAGCGGGCAGGCAGCCATCGATCAGCCGCGCGCCATGTATCTTGCGGAACTTGCGCTCGATTTTGCTGGTCAAGTACTGAAGCCCGGGGGAGACTTTCTTGTGAAGGTTTTTCAGGGGGAGGGCTTTGATCAGTATCTCAGAGCCTTGCGCAGCCAGTTCAAACAGGTCGTAACCCGCAAGCCCAAAGCCTCGCGGCCGCGCAGCCGGGAGGTCTACCTACTGGCCCGCCATAGAGAGCTGTAGTACTGTTGAAGTTGATTATTCGCATTTCGCGTGTCTACGCGAAGCAACCTGATCGAGGTGCTTAGCCTTGAACGATATGGCCAAAAATCTGATTCTCTGGGTCATCATCGCCATCGTCCTGATGTCCGTTTTCAGCAATTTTCAGGATCGTCAAGTGGCGTCCGGAGAGATGGCGTACTCGACCTTCATCGAGCGCGTGAAGTCCGGTGAGGTGGAACAAATCACCATGCAGGGGCAGCAGATTACCGGTGTGCTCCGCTCCAATGAGCAGTTCCGCACCTACAGCCCCGAGACCGACAACAACGCGCTGATCGGCACCTTGCTCGATAACGGCGTGCTCATCAATGCCAAGGAGCCCGAGGGCCGCAGCCTGTTGCTGCAAATCCTCATCTCCTGGTTCCCGTTCTTGCTGTTGATCGGCGTCTGGATATTCTTCATGCGCCAGATGCAAGGCGGCGGTGGCGGTCGCGGCGCGATGTCCTTCGGCAAGAGCCGCGCACGCATGATGTCGGAGGATCAGGTGCGCGTCACCTTTGCCGACGTGGCCGGCGTGGACGAGGCCAAGGAAGAAGTGGCCGAGCTGGTCGAATTCCTGCGTGATCCGTCCAAGTTCCAGCGCCTCGGCGGCACCATTCCGCGCGGCGTGCTCATGGTCGGCTCGCCCGGTACCGGTAAGACCTTATTGGCCAAGGCAATTGCCGGCGAAGCGAAGGTGCCGTTCTTCAGCATTTCGGGTTCCGACTTCGTCGAGATGTTCGTCGGCGTGGGTGCGTCCCGCGTGCGCGACATGTTCCAGCAGGCCAAAAAGCACGCCCCCTGCATTATCTTCATCGATGAGATCGATGCGGTGGGTCGTCAGCGCGGCGCTGGTCTCGGTGGCGGTCACGACGAGCGTGAGCAGACGCTCAACCAGTTGCTGGTCGAGATGGACGGTTTCGAGGGCAGCGAAGGCGTTATCGTGATCGCTGCGACCAACCGCCCGGACGTGCTCGATCCGGCGCTGCTGCGTCCGGGTCGCTTCGACCGTCAGGTCGTTGTGCCGTTGCCCGACGTCCGCGGTCGCGAGCAGATTCTCAAGGTGCACATGCGCAAGGTGCCGCTGGCAGACGACATTAATCCGACCGTCATCGCGCGCGGCACGCCGGGCTTCTCGGGCGCGGATCTTGCCAACCTAGTGAATGAGGCGGCGCTGTTCGCCGCCCGCGCCAACAAGCGCCTGGTGGATCAGGACGACTTCGAGAAGGCGAAGGACAAGATCATGATGGGCGCCGAACGTCGCTCTATGGTCATGAGCGACGAGGAGAAAAAGCTCACGGCCTATCATGAGGCTGGTCATGCCATCGTCGGTCTGCTGTCGCCGGAGCACGATCCAGTGCATAAGGTCACGATCATTCCGCGCGGTCGCGCCTTGGGTGTAACCATGTTCCTTCCCGAGGAGGATCGCTACAGCTACACCAAGCAGCGCCTCAACAGTCAGATTGCGAGCTTGTTCGGTGGTCGCATCGCCGAGGAAATGATCTTTGGCGCGGACCGGGTAACCACCGGGGCCTCCAACGACATCCATCGTGCGACCGAAATCTCGCGCAACATGGTCACCAAGTGGGGCTTGTCCGATAAGCTCGGTCCGCTGTCCTACGGTGAGGACGAGGGCGAAGTATTCCTCGGGCATTCGGTGACGCAGCGTAAGCAGGTTTCCGATGAAACCGCTCACACCATCGACGAAGAGGTGCGGGCTATCATCGAGATCAACTACAACCGCGCTAAGCAGATCCTGACTGAGAACATCGACAAGCTGCACGTGATGGCCGAGGCCTTGATCAAGTACGAGACCATCGACAGCCAGCAGATCGATGACATCATGAACGGCAAGCCGCCACGGCCGCCGCGCGACTGGGACAGCAACGCTCCTTCGGCTCCGCAGCGTCCGGCGGAAGCGCCTTCCGGTTCTGCGCCGGATTCCGGTATTGGCCGTCCCGCCAGCGATCACTGATCGTCGGCGGGTTCCATTCACTGCGAGTTGCTCGTGAGTTGATGTCCGAATCCAACTTTCTGGACTGTAACGGCCGCCGCCTCGACCTTAGCGTTCCCCGGGTCATGGGGATTCTCAACGTCACCCCCGATTCCTTCTCGGACGGGGGTGAATACATTTCCTTGGACGCTGCCTTGCGGCAGGCGGAGCGCCTGATCGAAGAGGGCGCCGCGATCATCGATGTCGGTGGCGAGTCCACGCGCCCGGGCGCGGCGGAAGTCGAGGCCGATGCGGAAGTCGCCCGAGTCGCACCCGTCGTCGAAGCCTTGGCGCGTGAGTTCGACGTTCCCATCTCGGTAGATACCAGCAAGCCGGAAGTCATGCGCGCCGCTGTGGCCGCGGGCGCCGGCTTGCTCAATGACGTGCGCGCTCTAGCCGCGCCGGGTGCTCTTGAAGCGGCAGCCGAGCTCGGCGTGCCGGTCTGCCTGATGCATATGCGGGGCACGCCCCGTACCATGCAGCAGGCGCCGCACTACGAGAACGTGGTCACCGAGGTTCGCGATGAGCTTATGGCGCGCGTGGCCGCATGCGAGGCCGCAGGAATAGTACGCTCTAACATCTTGCTCGATCCCGGCTTCGGTTTTGCAAAGAATCTGGGCCACAACTGCCGCCTTCTGCGTGAACTCGGGACCATCGTCGAACTCGGCTTTCCGGTGTTGGTCGGCGTGTCGCGCAAGACCATGATCGGCCAGATTCTCGACAAACCCGTTGCTCAGCGCGTTCAAGGCAGTGTTGCCGCCGCGGCGCTCGCAGTTTGGGAGGGTGCGCACATTGTGCGAGTACATGACGTGGCACCAACCGTCGATGCCGTCACGGTTGCGCATGCGGTGCGCACGCTAGGCTAGCCGGTCACCTCGGTAGTCCTTCGCATGTGGTGCCGGTAATAAGGAGTTATATAAGAAATGGCCAAGCGCTTATTCGGTACGGACGGCATTCGTGGTCGGGTCGGTGAGGCGCCGATTACGGCAGATTGCATCCTCAAGTTGGGCTGGGCGGCCGGGCGTGTGTTTTCGCGTCAAGGCGGCGGCAAGGTCCTCATCGGCAAAGACACCCGCGTCTCCGGCTACATGTTCGAATCGGCTCTGGAAGCGGGCCTCTCGGCGGCCGGCGTCGATATCCTGCTGCTCGGGCCCATGCCCACGCCCGCCATCGCGTACCTTACGCGTACGCTGCATGCGCGCGCGGGCATCGTCATCAGCGCTTCGCATAACCCGCATCAGGATAACGGCATCAAGTTCTTCTCCAGCTATGGCGAGAAGCTGGACGATGAAACCGAACTTGCCATTGAAGCCGAGTTCGACAAGGCCCTCACAACGGTGGAATCCCAAGCCTTGGGGCGCGCCTCCCGCTTGGTGGATGCGCCAGGCCGCTACATCGAGTTCTGCAAGCGCGCCGTCGACTCCAATACATACTTCACCGGTATGAAGGTCGCCGTGGACTGCGCCAACGGCGCGACCTACCAAGTCGCACCCGCTGTATTTTCCGAGTTGGGTGCCGACGTGGTGCGTCTGGGCGTCGAGCCCGATGGACTGAACATCAATGTCGATAGCGGTTCGCTGCACCCCGAGAACCTCGCGGCCGAGGTGCGCGCTGGACGTGCTCAGGTCGGCGTCGCGCTCGATGGGGACGGTGATCGTGTGATCATGGTCGATGAGGAAGGTGAAGTCGTCGACGGCGACGAAATCCTGTTTATTCTCGCTTGCAGTCGCTTGCGTCGCGATCTCTTGAAGGGCCCGGTGGTCGGCACGCTGATGAGCAACCTCGGCCTTGAGCTGGCGCTCAGGGAAGCGGGCGTGGAGTTCCTGCGCGCCAAGGTTGGCGATCGATACGTGATGGAACAGTTGCGCAAGCACGGCGGCATGCTCGGCGGCGAGTCGTCCGGACATATCGTCTGCCTCGACCGCACGACGACCGGCGATGGCATCGTTTCGGCGTTGCAGGTTCTGGAAGAGATGGTCCTGACCGGGCAAACACTGCATGAGCTGAAGAGCGGCATGGCGAAGCTGCCGCAGCACATGATCAATGTTCCGGTGCCGCGGGGGGTACGCATCGATTCCCTGCCCGCGGTACAGCGCGCGGTGCGCGAAACCGAAGCTGAGCTCGGCGACGACGGGCGCGTCTTGCTGCGACCCTCGGGCACCGAGCCCGTGGTTCGGGTCATGGTCGAAGGCAAGGATCATGCGCGGGTCGTCCGTAGTGCCGAAGCGCTGGCTGACGCCGTAGGCGAGGCGTTGCAGAGTCCATCCGCCGCCGCGAATTGATTTATCCCCAGGCCGACGTTAAGCTTGCCGCCGGTCCTGTGCAAGCCCAAGGATAGTCATGACGCGACCGCTTGTTGCCGGCAATTGGAAGATGAACGGCAGCCGTGCCGACGCGCAGGCGCTCATTGCCGCCATTCGTGCCGACATGCAGGGTCTAGATGCCGTAGACGTGGCTGTGTGCCCGAGCTTTGTCCTGTTGCCCGTCGCCGCGCAGGCGCTGGCGAGTAGCACGATCGCGCTCGGGGCTCAAAATGTCTGCGACGAGGACGAGGGCGCCTACACCGGGGAGGTGTCGGGCGCCATGCTGCGTGAGTGCGGATGCCGGTACGTGATCGTCGGGCATTCTGAGCGGCGTAGCTTGTACGGTGAAAGCGATGAGCTGGTTGCGCGGCGGTTTATGGCCGCCAAGCGGCATGGTCTTGTTCCGATTCTATGCGTGGGCGAGACGCTGGAGCAGCGCGACCGGGGCGAAACGGAGACCGTGGTGGAGCGGCAGTTGGCTGCTGTTGCCTCGGCCGCCGGTTCCGATGCGTTCGAAGCAGCGGTTATCGCTTACGAACCTGTCTGGGCCATTGGTACGGGCAAAACCGCGACGCCGGAGCAGGCACAGCAGGTGCATGCTTTTATCCGCGACTATGTCTCGCGGCGCGGGGGCGAGGGGGTGCGCATTCTCTATGGCGGCAGTATGAAGCCTGCCAATGCTGCCGACTTGCTGGCGATGAAGGACATAGACGGCGGTTTGATCGGCGGCGCATCGCTCGACGCCGATAGTTTTCTGGCAATTTGTCGCGCGGCGGCACAAGGCGCGTAGCCGCGTCGCTGCACACCCCTCGGCGAGGTTGGAATGTTCACGGTTCTGTTGGTAATTCATCTGCTGGTTGCAGTCGCTTTGATCGTCTTGGTGCTGTTGCAGCACGGCAAGGGCGCCGATATGGGGGCCGCTTTTGGTAGCGGTGCGTCCAGCACGGTGTTCGGTGCGCGTGGCTCAGCGAATTTCTTGAGTCGTACCACGGCTTTTCTAGCGGCCGGTTTCTTCATCACTAGTATTGCGCTCGCCATGATGGCCGGACAGGGTAGCGGCCCTAGCAGCGTCACGGACGTAATCCCGGAAGAAGCGGTGGAAGCGCCGCGGGCGCCGCTGGATGCGCCGGCCGTGCCTGAGTCCGCGGATGAGCCGGTCGCTCCCGCGCCAGCCAACGAGTAAATGTGATTGCGGCTGTGCGAGCTCCCTGGTAGAATTCGCGCAGCTTTTCCAAACAGCTCACCTGCCAAATATGCGGATGTGGTGGAACTGGTAGACACGCTGTCTTGAGGGGGCAGTGGCGAAAGCCGTGTCGGTTCGAGTCCGACCATCCGCACCACCTTAGTAGTTCGCAAGCGAACCTTTGAGGGGTTCGTTATCTCTCTGATTTTATTACTCTTTGTTATGGGTGAGCTTGACCTTATAAAGGGCAGGCAGTACACTGCTGCCCGCATCTCGGGCGGGCTACCCCGGGAGTCGGCCGATTAGCTGCGAGGCGCTCCATGCTCGAAAATTACTTGCCTATTCTGGTCTTCATTCTTTTCGCTGTGGGTTTTTCCATTGTTTTCCTGGCTGCGGGCTTTGTGCTTGGTCCTCAACGCCCCAACCCTGAAAAGCTGACCCCCTACGAAAGTGGTTTCAACGCCTTCGAGGACGCGCGCATGAAGTTCGACGTGCGCTATTACCTCGTGGCTATCCTTTTCATCATCTTCGATCTCGAAGTCGCCTTCCTTTTTCCATGGGCAGTCGTGCTGGACGAGATCGGAGGCTTCGGAATCGCCGCTATGGCGGTGTTCATTGGCATCCTCTTGATCGGCTTCCTCTATGAGTGGAAGAAGGGGGCCCTGGAATGGGAATAGAAGGCGTATTTGAGCGCGGGGTCGTGACGACCTCCGCGGATAAGTTGATCAACTGGGCGCGCACGGGCTCTCTGTGGCCGGTGACGTTCGGTTTGGCCTGTTGTGCCGTGGAAATGATGCACGCGAGCGCGGCGCGATACGATCTGGATCGCTTCGGTACCTTTTACCGGGCGAGTCCGCGCCAGTCGGACGTGATGATCGTCGCCGGAACCCTCGTGAACAAGATGGCGCCCGCCTTGCGCAAGGTTTACGACCAGATGGCGGATCCTAAATGGGTGATCTCCATGGGTTCGTGCGCCAACGGCGGCGGCTATTACCACTACTCCTACGCGGTGGTGCGCGGCTGCGACCGCGTCGTGCCCGTGGACATTTACGTGCCCGGTTGCCCGCCCACGGCCGAAGCTTTGATCTACGGCGTCCTTCAGCTGAAGAACAAGATCCGCCGCACCAACACCATAGCCCGCTGACGGAGGCGCCATCGTGGAAGAGCTCAAGAAGCTACAGGAGCAGTTGGCCTCGGCGTTCGGCGACCGCCTGGTGGAACTCCAGGTTGCCTTCGGTGAGGTTCAGATCGAGGTTAAGCCGGCGGATCTGCGCGACGTCATGTTCGAGCTGCGCGATCGCGAAGAGTTCCGTTTCGAGCAGATGATGGACCTTTGCGGTGTCGACTACGCCGCTTACGGCAAGGGCGAGTGGATTACCGAAGAGGCGTCGTTCCGCGGGTTCAGTCGCGGCGTCAACGCCGAGGACGGCGTGAACTTCGGCCGTTTGGGCATCACCGGCGTGTATGGCGTCCACAACGTGCGCACCAATACCGGGCGCCGCTTCGCTTCTGTAGTGCAACTGCTGTCCCTGACTCACAACCGTCGCCTTCGCGTGAAGACCTACGCCGAAGACGACGATTTTCCGGTCATCGACAGTATTACCGATATTTGGAATTCCGCTAACTGGTTCGAGCGCGAGGCCTTCGACCTGTTCGGCATTATTTACGAGGGGCATCCCGACCTGCGGCGCATTCTGACCGACTACGGTTTCGTCGGGCACCCGTTCCGCAAGGACTTCCCGTTGATCGGCAACGTCGAGGTGCGTTACGACCCCGACCGGGAGCGCGTGATTTATCAGCCCGTCACGATCAAGCCGCGCGTGCTGGTGCCGCGCGTCGTGCGTCGCGACAACCGCTACGAAGGGCTAAAGCCGTCGGGAGAGTCGACCAATGGCTGAGTTTCGAAACTACACTCTGAACTTCGGGCCGCAGCACCCTGCGGCGCACGGCGTGCTGCGCCTCGTGCTGGAAATGGAGGGCGAGGTCGTCCGTCGTGCCGACCCTCATGTGGGATTGCTGCATCGCGCGACCGAGAAGCTTGCGGAGAGCAAGCCCTTCAACCAGAGCATCCCGTACATGGACCGTCTCGATTACGTGTCCATGATGTGCAACGAGCACGCATACGTCATGGCGATCGAGCGCCTGCTCGGGCTCGAGGTGCCGATCCGTGCGCAGTACATCCGCGTGATGTTCGACGAGATCACCCGGATATTGAATCACTTGATGAACGTCGGGACGCACGCCCTCGACGTCGGCGCCATGGCCGTCATGCTCTACATGTTCCGCGAACGTGAGGAGTTGATGGATGTTTACGAGGCGGTTTCGGGTGCGCGCATGCATGCAGCCTACTACCGTGTGGGTGGCGTGTATCGTGACTTGCCGAACAGAATGCCTCAGTACCAGCCGTCGAAGTATCGCAGCGAGGCCGACCTGAAGCGTCTCAACGAGGCGCGCCAGGGCTCCTTGCTCGATTTCATCGAGGACTTTTTCGATCGTTTCCCGAAACTGATCGACGAATACGAAACCCTGCTTACCGACAACCGCATCTGGAAACAGCGGCTAGTCGGCGTCGGTGTCGTGAGCCCGGAGCGCGCGCTGCAAATGGGTATGTCCGGCCCGATGCTGCGCGGCTCGGGGATCGAGTGGGATCTGCGCAAGAAGCAGCCCTACGAGGTCTACGACCGTCTCGACTTCGACATCCCGGTTGGTGTCAACGGCGATTGCTACGATCGGTACCTGGTGCGCATCAATGAAATGCGTCAGTCGACGCGCATTATCAAGCAGTGCGTACAATGGCTGCGCGAGAATCCGGGTCCGGTCATGGCGGACAACCACAAGGTGACGCCGCCTTCGCGCGAGCAGATGAAGGACGACATGGAGTCCCTCATCCACCACTTCAAACTCTTCACCGAGGGCTACAGCGTGCCCCCGGGCGAAGTCTATGCGGCCATCGAGCATCCCAAGGGCGAATTCGGTATTTACCTGGTGTCGGACGGCGCCAACAAGCCTTACCGGGTCAAGATTCGCGCGTCTGGTTTTGCCCACCTGTCGGCGATGGATGAGATGGCGCGCGGCCACATGCTAGCCGACGTGGTGGCCATTATCGGAACGCAAGATATCGTGTTCGGGGAGATCGACCGGTGAAGCGCGAGTCCATAGCAGAAAAAGTACTGACGCCCGAGATGCGGGCCGAGATCGATCACTGGATCAGCAAGTATCCGCCGGAGCGCAAGCAGTCGGCGGTGATCCCCGCGCTGCACGTGTGTCAGGACGCCAACGGCGGCTGGCTGGCGCGCGAGCACCTGGACGCGGTTGCTGAATACCTCGAGATGGCGCCGGCCACGGTTTATGAGGTGGCGAACTTCTACTCCATGTTCGACCTCGAGCCGGTTGGCAGGCACAAGGTCAATATCTGCACAAACATCTCCTGCATGCTGCGTGGATCGCAGGAGATCGTCGAGCACGTCGAGAAAAAGCTCGGCATTCGTCTTGGCGAAACCACGCCCGATAACCGCATCACGCTCAAGATCGAGGAAGAGTGCCTCGCGGCCTGTGTCGGTGCTCCCATGATGGTCGTCGACGGCCACTATTACACCGATCTCACGACCGAGAAGGTGGATGAGATCCTCGACAAGCTGGAGTAAGCATGGCGAACCAGGTTTGCTACACCACCCTGCAGTTCGACCAGCCCTGGACCCTCGAGAATTATCTCAAGATCGGCGGCTACCAGGCCTGGCGAAAGATTCTGGCTGAGAAGACGCCGCAGGAAGAAATCATCGAAACGCTCAAGCAGGCGGCACTGCGGGGGCGCGGCGGCGCAGGCTTCTCCACCGGGATGAAGTGGAGCTTCATGCCGCGCAACGCGCCGGGGCAGAAGTACATCGTCTGCAACTCCGACGAGTCCGAGCCGGGTACCTGCAAGGACCGCGATATCCTGCGCTTCAATCCGCACGCGCTGGTGGAAGGCATGGCGATTGCCGGGTACACCATGGGTGCAACCGTCGGCTACAACTACATGCGCGGCGAGTTCCATCACGAGCCTTTCGAGCGCTTCGAGCAGGCGATCAAGGAGGCCTACGAGGCCGGTCTGCTCGGCAAGAACATTCAGGGCAGTGGGATCGATTTCGACCTCTACGGTCATATCGGTGCTGGTGCTTACATTTGCGGCGAGGAAAGCGCTCTGCTCGAATCCCTGGAAGGCAAGAAGGGTTTCCCGCGCTACAAGCCGCCGTTTCCGGCGCAGGTCGGCCTGTACGGTCGGCCGACCACGATCAACAACACCGAGTCGCTGTCCTCGGTGCCGGCGATCCTGCGTAACGGGCCGGAGTGGTTCCTCAATCTGGGCAAGCCGAATAACGGCGGCGAGAAGATCTTCTGCGTCTCGGGCCATGTCGAAAAGCCCGGCAACTACGAGATTCCGCTCGGCACGCCGTTCAAGGATTTGCTGGAGATGGCTGGCGGCGTTTGGAAGGGACGCAAGCTCAAAGCCGTGATCCCGGGTGGTTCTTCCATGCCCGTGATTCCGGCCGATCAGATTATGGAACTCACCATGGACTACGACTCGTTGGCGAAGGCAGGCTCCGGCCTGGGCTCCGCCGGCGTGATCGTCATGGACGAGACGACCGACATGGTCAAGGCGCTGCTGCGCATTGCGCGTTTCTACCATGCCGAATCTTGCGGTCAGTGTACGCCCTGCCGCGAGGGCACCGGTTGGATGCAGCGCGTGATCCGGCGCATCGCCGAGGGGCGCGGACGCCCCGAAGACCTGGAGTTGCTCGAATCCGCTGCCGGTCAGATTGCCGGTCACACCATTTGCGCCTTCGGTGAGGCCGCGGCTTGGCCGGTGCAGAGCTTCCTCAAGCACTACATGCACGAGTTCAAGTACTACGTGGAGCACAAGCGCTCCATGGTGGAAGGCGCCACGGGAGCGGCGGCATGAACGCGAAAGTAGACGAACAGAATCCCGACCTCGTCACCATTACGGTGGACGGGGTCGAGATGCAGGTGCCGAAAGGCTCCATGATCATCGAGGCAACCGACGCCGCCGACATCGACGTCCCGCGCTTCTGCTATCACAAGAAGCTGTCGATCGCGGCCAGTTGCCGTATGTGCCTGGTTGAAACCGAAATCGGCGGGCGTCCAGCGCCCAAGCCCATGCCGGCCTGTGCGACCCCCGTCGCGGACGGCATGAAGGTGTTCACGAACTCCCCCAAGGCGTTGGCGGCGCAGCGTGGCGTCATGGAGTTTCTGCTCATCAACCATCCGCTCGATTGTCCGGTCTGCGACCAAGGCGGTGAATGCGAGCTGCAGGACTTGGCCATGGGCTACGGTCGCAGCGTGTCGCGCTTCACCGAAGGCAAGCGCATCTTCGATGACGAGAATCTCGGTCCGCTCATCGACTCCGAAATGACGCGTTGCATTCACTGCACGCGCTGCGTGCGCTTCCTGCAGGAAGTGGGCGGGCAAAAGGAACTGGCCGGCATCGGCCGGGGCGAACACACCATGATTACGACTTATGTCCGAGAGGGCATCAAGTCAGAGCTGTCAGGTAACGTGATCGACCTATGCCCGGTCGGAGCGCTGGTTTCGAAGCCGTTCCATTACCGCGCCCGCGCCTGGGAGCTGCTCAGCCACGCAGCCATTGCGCCGCATGATTCGGTGGGCTCGAACCTCTGGCTGCATCATCGCCGCGGCGAAGTCATGCGCAGCGTTCCGCGCGAGAACGAAAGCATCAACGAGGTTTGGATCTCCGACCGCGACCGGTTCAGCTACACCGCCATGTATAGCGAAGAGCGCCTGCAGCGGCCGTTGATCAAACGCGACGGTCAGTGGGCCGAGGTCGACTGGGAAGAAGCTTTGACCTTCGCCGTTTCCGGCCTCAGGCGCGTGCTAGAAGCCGATGGCGGGGAGGCGTTGGGCACGCTGGTGTCGCCGACCGCGACCCTGGAAGAGATGCATCTGCTTGTAAAGCTGGTGCGTGGGCTTGGCAGCGATAACATCGACCATCGCTTGCGGCGCGGGGACTTCCGCGACGGCGAGCGCGCACCGATGCTCGGGCTGCCCATTGCGGCCCTGGAGAATCTCGACAAAGCCTTGGTTATCGGTAGCGACCTGCGCAGCGAACTGCCAATGCTCAACCATCGCTTGCGCAAGGCCAGCCTCAAGGGCGGCCAGGTCAGCTTCCTCAATCCGCGCGAGTTCGAATTGAACTTCGACGCCATGCAGCTGGCCGCGGCGCCTCAGCGTCTGGTTCGGGAGTTGGCGTTGGTGGCGCAGGCGGTGGCCGATGCGTCCGGCAAGGCGCTGCCCGATGCGGTAAATGCCTTGGCCGGCGGCGAGTCTGCCAGCGAGGAGCATCACGTCCTGGCGAGTCGGCTTGTCGGCGGCGAGCGTGCAGCGGTCCTGGTTGGCGCGCTTGCGGAAGCGCATCCCGACGGCAGCGTTCTGCGCGCCCTGGCGGCGGTTATCGCTGAACTGGCCGGTGCTACCTATGGTGATCTGCCGAGCGCCGCGAACAGCGTCGGCGGCTGGATCGCCGGAACGTTGCCGCGCCAGGGCGGCTTGAACGCGCGCGCCATGCTCGAGCAGCCGCGTAAAGCCTATGTGCTGTTCAACGTTGAGCCCGAGGACGATTGCTGGAATAGCGCGGCCGCTACCGCGGCGGTGGAGTCCGCCGACTTCGTGGTGGCGTTGACGCCTTTCGTGTCCGACCGTGCCAAGGCCTATGCAGACGTTCTGCTGCCGATTGGCACCTTCGGCGAAACCTCTGGTACCTACGTCAACCTCGAAGGCCGCTGGCAGAGCTTCGGCGGTATTGCCGCACCGGTCGGGGAAGCCCGGCCGGCGTGGCGCGTGCTACGCGTTCTGGGCAACCTGTTCGCGCTGGAAGGCTTCGACTACGAGGAATCGGGCGAGGTGCTGGCCGAGCTGCCCAAGGCGGCGCTCGAATCGGAGCGGCCGGCTTGGCAGGACGTCGCGTTGGAGCTTCAGGATGAGGGCCTTGTACGCGTCGCCGGCGCACCGATCTATGCGGTCGACGCTTTGGTGCGGCGCTCGCAGCCGCTGCAGGATATGCCGCAATCGGCGCCAGCCGCCGTCCATGTCGGCAGTGCCGTAGCGGAGGCGTTGGGCTTAGCCGAGGGCGAGCAGGCTCGAGTGCGGCAGGGGCGTGCTGAAGTCGTGCTGCCGGTGGTGGTGGATGACGCCGTGCCGGCTGGAACCGTGTGGATCCCGGCGGCGCTTGCGGGGGCCCGCGGGCTCGGCGCAATGGTTGGCGGAATTACGGTGGAGCGGGCCTGATGGAATACGTACAAGAAGTCCTCTGGATCCTCGCCAAGATCGTGGCGTTGATCTTGCCGTTGTTCGGCGTCGTGGCCTACCTCACCTACGCTGAGCGCAAGGTTCTGGGCTGGATGCACCACCGCAAGGGGCCGAACCGCATCGGCTTCGGCGGATTGCTGCAGCCGCTTGCCGACGCCGGCAAGATGCTCATGAAGGAGGTCATGATCCCGGCGCAAGCCGATAAGGCGCTTTTCGTGCTCGCGCCCATCATGGCCTTCGCGCCCGCATTGGCGGCCTGGGCGGTCATCCCCTTCGGCGACGGCTTGGTCGTTGCTGATATCAACGTGGGCTTGCTCTATTTGCTCGCGATGACTTCGCTGGGCGTGTACGGGTTCATCCTCGCCGGCTGGTCCGCTAACTCCAAGTACTCCATGCTCGGCGCTATGCGCACCGGCGCTCAGGTCGTGTCCTACGAAATCGCCATGGGCTTCGCGCTGGTTGGCGTGCTGATGGCGTCGGGGACGATGAATTTGAGCGACATCGTGCGCGCGCAGGAGGGTCCGTTCTGGCACTGGTACTGGCTGCCGTTGTTCCCGATCTTCCTGGTGTATTGGATTGCCGCCGTGGCGGAAACCAACCGTGCGCCGTTCGACGTGGCAGAGGGCGAGTCTGAGATCGTTGCGGGCTATCAGGTCGAGTATTCCGGTATCTCCTTCGGTATCTTCTTCCTGGCCGAATACGCCAACATGATTCTGATTGGCGCGCTCGCCAGCGTCATGTTCTTCGGGGGGTGGTACTCGCCGTTTCACGGCATCCCGGTGATCGGGCCCATCTTCGACCTGATTCCGGGGCCGATTTGGTTCATCGCTAAAATCGCCTTCTTCCTGTTCCTCTATATCTGGATTCGGGCGACGTTCCCGCGCTACCGCTACGACCAGATCATGCGACTTGGCTGGAAGGTTCTTATCCCGGTGACCGTCGTCTGGCTGGTCGTAGAATCTATTTTCGTGCTAACCGGGTTTGGCCCCTGGTTCTGACCCGGAGGGTGACGTCATGCAAGCGATACGCAATTTCTTCAAAACGTTCCTGCTGTGGGAATTGTTGCGAGGCATGATGGTGACCGGACGCTATCTGGTCCGGAAGAAGTTCACCATCGAATATCCTGAGGAGAAGGCGCCGCAGTCCCACCGCTTCCGGGGGCTGCATGCGTTACGGCGCTATCCGAACGGCGAGGAGCGGTGTATTGCATGCAAGCTCTGCGAGGCCGTGTGCCCGGCGCTTGCCATCACCATCGATTCCGCGCCGCGCGAAGACGGTACCCGGCGTACCACGCGTTACGAAATCGACCTGTTCAAGTGTATTTACTGCGGTTTCTGCGAAGAATCCTGCCCGGTGGACTCCATTGTGGAGACGCGGGTGCATGAGTACTTCATGGAGCAGCGCGGCGACAACATCTTCACCAAGCCGCAGTTGCTGGCCATGGGCGACAAGTACGAACAGCAGATCGCCGCAGACCGCGCGGCCGACGCGCCATACCGCTAAGAAAGGGGCGACGGGTAATGCAGCTCATCATATTTTACGTCTTCGCGGCCGTGCTCCTGTTCGCGGGAGCCATGGTCGTCAGTTCCCGTAACCCGGTGCATGCGGCGATGTTTCTGGTGCTCGCCTTCTTCAACGGCGCTGCGCTTTGGCTGTTGGCGGAAGCGGAGTTCCTCGGCGTTGCCTTGGTGCTGGTCTACGTCGGCGCCGTCATGGTGTTGTTCCTCTTCGTCGTGATGATGCTCGACATCAATGTTAGCTCGATGCGTCAGGGCTTCGCGCGCTACCTGCCGATCGGCATCGCGGTTGCCGCGGTCATGGTGCTGGAAATGATCCTGGTCCTCGGCAGCGACCAAATTAACGTGGTCGCCGCGACGGCGGGCGGAGAAACCGCAGTCGGCTCCAACATCCGGGCCATTGGCAGCGTGCTGTACACGGTTTACCTGTACCCCTTCGAACTCGCCGCCATGATTCTGCTGCTCGCCATCATCGCGGCGATCTTGCTGACCCACCGTCGCCGTGGCGGCACCAAGCACCAGGATCCGACAGCGCAGGCGAAGGTGCGGGCCGAAGATCGGGTGCGGTTGGTGCAAATGCAGGCCGTTCAGCGCCGTCAGCCAAGCAATAACGAGGCCGGGGCAAAAGAATGATTGAACTATCGCATTATTTGGTGCTGGGGGCGTTGTTGTTCAGCATCGGTGTTGCGGGCATTTTTATGAACCGCAAGAACGCCATCGTGCTCTTGATGTCGATCGAACTCATCCTGCTGTCGGTCAACATTAACTTCATCGGCTTCTCGCATTTTCTCGGCGACCTCGCCGGGCAGGTGTTCGTGTTTTTCGTATTGACGGTCGCCGCGGCGGAGGCTGCGATCGGTCTCGCCATCCTAGTGGTGGTATTCCGTAATCGCTCCACCATCAACGTGGGCGACCTGGACAGTATGAAGGGGTAGGCCGATGGAGAACTATTACATCTGGATTCCTCTTGCGCCCCTCCTAGGCGCCATCATTGCCGGCCTGGGCGGCAAGTGGATCGGCCGAGCGGGTGCGCATACCGTGACTATCCTCGGTGTCGCCGTTTCCTGCGTGCTGTCGTTGATGACGCTGTACCAACAATATTGGGGCGGCGCAGAACCGTACAACGGCACGGTCTATACCTGGGCCGTCGCCGACGGTATCAATATCGAAGTTGGGTTCCTCATCGACCGCCTGACTGCCGTCATGATGTCGGTGGTAACTTTCGTCAGCTTGATGGTGCATGTCTATACCATCGGCTACATGGCGCACGACGAGGAGAACTGGCCGGCAGGCAGCCGCGCCGGCACCAACAGTTACCAGCGCTTCTTCGCCTACATTGCGCTGTTCACCTTCTCTATGCTGATGCTGGTGATGGCGAACAACTTCATGCAGCTGTTCTTCGGCTGGGAGGCTGTGGGCTTGGTCTCCTACCTGCTGATCGGCTTCTGGTCGGCGCGTCCCAGCGCTGTGTTCGCCAACCTCAAGGCATTCTTGGTCAACCGAGTCGGCGACTTCGGTTTCTTACTCGGCATCGGTGCGCTGCTCGCCTTCTACGGCAGCCTTGATTACCTGGAAATTTTCGATGCAGCGCGAGCGCAGCCGGGCCTCACCATGGAAATCTTCCCGGGTGTGGCTTGGTCGGTTGTCACGGTCGCGTGCATTCTGCTTTTCGTCGGTGCGATGGGTAAATCGGCGCAGGCACCGCTGCATGTCTGGCTGCCGGATTCAATGGAAGGCCCGACGCCGATTTCGGCGCTGATCCACGCCGCAACCATGGTGACCGCTGGTATCTTCATGGTGGCGCGCATGTCGCCCCTTTATGAGATGTCGGAAGTGGCGCTGAGCGTGGTGCTGGTGATCGGTGCGATTACCGCCTTCTTCATGGGCCTGATCGGCATTGTGCAAAACGACATCAAGCGTGTCGTCGCTTATTCCACGCTGTCGCAGTTGGGTTACATGTTCGTGGCGCTGGGCGCATCGGCCTACGCGGCGGGTGTATTCCACCTCGTGACGCACGCGTTCTTCAAAGCGCTGCTATTCCTTGCCGCCGGCTCGGTGATCATCGCGATGCACCACGAGCAGGACATGCGCAAGATGGGCGGCTTGAAGAAATACATGCCGATTACCTACTGGACCATGCTGCTCGGTTCGCTGGCGCTGATCGGCACGCCGTTCTTCTCCGGTTTCTACTCTAAGGACGCGATCATCGAAGCTGTCGGCGCTTCCGACCGCATCGGCTCGACCTTCGCCTATTGGGCGGTTCTACTCGGCGTGTTCGTGACGGCCTTGTACAGCTTCCGTTTGTTCTTCCTGGTGTTCCACGGTAAGGAGCGGATGGATGAGCACACCCGTAGCCACCTGCGGGAGAGTCCGCTGGTCGTGACCGTGCCCTTGATCCTCCTGGCCATTCCGTCGGTGTTGCTCGGCCTGTATGCCATCGAGCCGATGCTGTTCGGCGACTTCTTCGCGGATTCCATCTATGTCGATGAAGCCAACGATGTGCTGGCCGTAATCGGCAGTCACTGGGAAGGCGTATTGGCGTTTACGCTGCATGCGCTCGCCACGCCGACGCTGTACTTCGCGGCGGCCGGTGTGCTGGTGGCTTGGTTCCTCTACCTGAAGCAACCCGACCTGCCGGCGCTCATTCGTCAGCGGGCCAAGCCCGTGTACAAGGTGCTGGAGTCGAAGTATTGGTGGGATGAAATCTATCAGTACGGCTTTGCTGGCGGTGGGCGCGCCTTGGGCTATGTGCTTTGGAAACTCGGCGACGTAGCCATCATCGACGGGCTGTTGGTAAACGGCACGGCCCGCAGCATCGGTCGCGCGGCGGGCGTGCTCCGCAGGGTCCAGTCCGGTTACCTGTATCACTATGCGTTCGCCATGATCATCGGCCTCCTGCTCTTGCTGACCTTCTATGTCGGAGGGCTGAAAGGATGGTTCTGATGGGCGTGAATAAGAACACTCTAATGGTTTGGGGTCTCGCGGATGTTTGCTGATTGGCCTTTGCTGAGCCTGCTCGTGTGGCTGCCCATTTTCGGCGGTCTGGTATTGCTCGCCATCGGGGACCGCATGCCGGGCATCGTCCGCGGTCTCGCCTTGGCGGTATCGGTCGCGACCTTCCTGTTGAGCCTGCCCTTGTGGACCGGGTTCGACCGCGGCACTGCGGATATGCAGTTCGTGGAGTTCGCAAGCTGGATACCGGCCTTCGACATCAACTACTACCTCGGCGTGGACGGTATCTCCATGCCGCTGATCGTGCTGACGACGTTCAGCATGATCTTCGTGGTGCTGGCCGGATGGAAGGTGATCACCTATAAGCCGCATGCCTACATGGCCGCTTTCCTGATCATGGAAGGCATCATGGTGGGTGTGTTTGCGGCCATGGACGCCATCCTCTTTTACGTGTTCTGGGAAGCGATGTTGGTGCCAATGTTCATCATCATCGGTGTGTGGGGCGGGCCCAACCGCATCTACGCGACCATCAAGTTCTTCCTGTACACGTTCCTCGGCTCGGTCCTCATGTTGGTGGCGCTGGTTTACCTGCGTTTCCAGACCGGCTCCTTCACGATTGCCGATTACTACGGCATCGGGCTTCCGTTCGAAGCGCAGCTGCTGATATTTATCGCCTTCCTAGCGGCGTTCGCAGTGAAGGTGCCGATGTGGCCGGTGCATACCTGGTTGCCTGACGCGCACGTGGAAGCGCCCACCGGCGGCTCCGTCATCCTCGCGGCGATCATGCTCAAGGTCGGTGCGTACGGTTTCCTGCGTTTCAGTCTGCCAATTACGCCGGAAGCAAGCTTGGCGCTGGATGGCCTCATGATCGCGCTCTCGCTCATCGCTATTGTCTACATCGGACTAGTAGCGATGGTGCAGGAGGACATGAAGAAGCTAATCGCGTACTCGTCCATCGCGCACATGGGGATTGTCACGCTCGGCATCTTCGTGGTGTTCACCATCGTTCTGCGCGACGGCCCTGACGGCACCGGTGCGCTGCTGGCGATGGAAGGCGCCATGGTGCAGATGATTTCGCACGGCTTCGTCTCCGCTGCTATGTTCCTGTGCGTGGGCGTGTTGTACGACCGAATGCACTCGCGTCGAATCGCCGACTACGGCGGCGTCGTTCATCGTATGCCGGTGTTCACGGGCTTCCTGGTGTTGTTCGCGATGGCCAATGCCGGCCTGCCCGGTACCGCCGGCTTCGTCGGCGAGTTCATGGTGGTCCTCGGCAGCTTCAAGGCCAACTTCTGGTATGCGTTCCTTGCCGCGACCTCCTTGATCCTAGCAGCTGCTTTCACGCTGTGGATGGTGAAGCGGGTTGCGTACGGACCGGTTGCGAACGAACAGGTCGCCGCGCTGGAGGATCTGGACGGCCGGGAGTTCTTTATTCTTGCAGTGCTCGCGATCGCGACGCTGGCGCTCGGCCTGTATCCGGCTCCGCTGGTGGAAGTCATCGAGCCCACGCTCGAAAGCCTGCTCGAATCCGTTTACCTGTCGGTCAGCTGAGGTACCGGTGAACAGCCGGTCCTGGATGAACGCTAAGCGCTTTTTGGGGTTACTCTAATGTCCTTTATGCCCGATTTCGCACTAGCCGCACCGGAAATATGGGTCGCCGCGATGATCTGTATCGTTCTGGTGGCGGACTTGTTCGTGCCCGGAAAGAACAGCGCGACGAGCTACTACCTCACGCTGCTGACTTTGGCCGTGGCTGCGTGGCTGACGATCGACGCTCAGTGGGGCGCCGAGGCGATGACCTTCAGCGATATGTACATCGCCGACAGTCTCGGCGTCGTGCTGAAGGTGGCCATCTATGGTCTGGCCGCTCTGGCCTTCGTCTATAGTCGCGACAGCTTGATTCGCAACAAGCTCATGATGGGCGAGTTCTTCGTGCTTGGCCTGTTCGCGGTCCTGGGCATGATGGTCCTGTCCTCGGCCAACAGCCTGCTGACCATTTACGTTGGCCTCGAGATGTTCTCGCTAGCGATGTACGCCTTGGTTGCATTCAACCGCAACTCGGGCACCAGCGCGGAGGCCGCTCTCAAGTACTTCGTACTGGGTGCACTGTCCTCCGGTATCCTGCTCTACGGAATGTCCATGGTCTACGGCGGTACCGGCAGCTTGGATCTGGGGGAAATCGCAGCCGTCGCGGCCGCGGACGGTGACAACATCCTGCTCCTGTTCGGGCTTGCGTTCCTCATCGTGGGCGTCGCTTTCAAGTTCGGTGCAGTGCCGTTTCACATGTGGATTCCCGACGTATACCAGGGTGCGCCGACACCGGTTACGCTCTATCTCGGGACCGCGCCCAAGGTGGCGTCCGTCGCCTTGTTCATGCGCCTGATCGGTGACGGCCTGGGTGCGTTCGCCGACCAGTGGCAGACCATGCTGATCGTGCTGGTGATCCTGTCGTTGGCGGTCGGCAACATCGCGGCTCTGGTGCAGACCAATTTCAAGCGTCTGTTGGCGTATTCGACCGTCTCCCACGTCGGCTTCATCCTGCTCGGCTTGATGGCCGGTACGGAAGAGGGTTATGCGGCAGGTCTGTTCTACGCGGTGACCTACGGCATCACGGCGGCCGGCGCCTTCGCCATGGTGATGCTGCTACAGCGCGACGGCCACGAGATCGGCGATATCAGCGATTTGCGCGGGCTGTTCCAACGCCACGGTTGGTCTGCCCTGGTTCTCTTGCTGCTGATGTTCTCCATGACCGGCATCCCTGGCACCGTCGGCTTCTACGCTAAGCTGTTGGTGATCCAGGCTGCGGTTAACGTCGGTCATATCTGGCTTGCAGCGTTGGCGATTGTGTTCTCGGTCATTGGTGGTTTCTACTACCTGAAGGTCCTGAAGGTCGCGTTCTTCGACAAGCCCGAGGGCGAACTGGAGATGGTCGCGCCCGGCGGCTATCGCGCGGTCCTGGCTGGCAACGGCCTCGCCGTGCTGCTGCTGGGCTTGTTTCCGCAGGCGCTCATCGCGGTGTGCATGGCGGCGCTGGCGTAATAAGGCCGCGACCGGCGAGGATGAAAACCCTGCCAGCTGCTGGCAGGGTTTTTTTATGCCCGCCACCCGCGTGCGTAAGGCGCCTGTGTAACGAAGGGAACCTTCGCTCCAACGGGCGGTCCTATCAGACGTGGCAGCATCGGCGTGGCGGCTGCGCCGAACATTCTCCGGAATCAGTGCTTGCATCAGGGCAAGGGAATCCGTAGAATGCGTCCCAGCAGTTGCGGGGTGGAGCAGTCTGGCAGCTCGTCGGGCTCATAACCCGAAGGTCGCAGGTTCAAATCCTGCCCCCGCTACCAAGCATCAAAAAAAGGCCCTTAGCGGCCTTTTTTTATAGGCGCAGAAGGCGGCGCGTAGCGCTGCCTTCTGGCGACTGATTGGGATGGGCCTCAGGGCCCATTTTTTGTTTCTGCACGAGACAGATGGAACATGGCGCGAACCCTGGACACCCTATATGAGATCCTCGAGCCGGTTGTCTCCGGTCTTGGATACGAGTTGGTGGGCATCGATTATCGCCCCAGTCCGAAGAATGCGCTGGTGCGGCTATACATCGATCAGCCGGATGGCGTCACCTTGGACGACTGCACGCGGGTGAGCAACCAAGTGAGCAGTGTGCTGGACGTGGAGGACCCGATTCCCGGTCAGTACACCTTGGAAATTTCCTCGCCTGGCCTCGATCGGCCGATCTTCAAAGTCGAGGACTACGAGCGGTTTGCCGGGGAGAAGGTGCATCTTCGCCTGCAGGGGCTATACGAAGGACGACGCAAGTTCTCCGGGGTCCTGCGCGGCCTACGCGACGACTGTGTGGTCGTCGATGAAAACGGAAACGAAATACAAGTGCCGCTGAGCCAGATTGATCGCGCCAATCTGGAGCTGGAGGCCTGACACTCCATTGGGTGGAGCAATCGATCATGAGCAAAGAGATTCTTCTGGTTGTAGAAGCCATCTCCAACGAAAAAGGGGTGGACAAGGGCGTCATCTTCGAGGCCATAGAAGCGGCCCTGGCATCGGCGACCAAGAAGCGCCATAACGGCGATATTGATGCGCGGGTGGAAGTCGACCGGAAAACCGGCGAGTCGCGTACCTTCCGCGTCTGGCACGTGGTCGAGGA
>JAJUGG010000016.1 GCA_029268285.1 Ectothiorhodospiraceae bacterium
ATGTCGTTGAACATCCCGACGTAGTGGCTGATCGCGCCGCTTTCGTTGCGGATCGCGGTGATGCTGAGATACTCGGGCAGCGGCTCGCCGCTCTTCTTGCGGTTCCAGATCTCGCCTTGCCAGTGGCCGTGGGCGGACAGCTCGCGCCAGAGATTCTCGTAGAACGCTTCGTCGTGGCGGCCGGAGCTGAGCATGCGCGGAGTCTTGCCGAGCACTTCTTCCTCGCTGTAGCCAGTCAGCCGGGTGAAGGCCGGATTCACGCTCACGATGCGACCATCGGGGTCCGTGATCATGACGCCTTCCAGCGTGCTCTCGAGGATGCGCTCGGCCAGATGCAGGCTACGGCGGGACGCAACCAGGGCACGGTCGCGCACTCGCAGCGCCTGCTGCAGTTCGTGGACGTAGGCCACCTCAATGCCGGACATGATTTCCGCGAAGCTGACCAGTCCCAGCAGCTCGGCGCCATCGGTCACGCCCAAATGGCGAACGCCTTGCTCCGTGAGCAGAGTGCGTGCGCGGTATAGGCTGGTGTCGCTGGATACCGTCAGCAGCGGGTAGCTTGCCAGCTCACCCGCCCGATTCGGCTGTGGGCTTTGCGCGATTAGGCTCACCAGATCGCGCTCGGTAAGAATGCCCCAGCGGCCGTCGCGGTACTCGATAAGCGCCGCGTCAGAACGCTCGGAGCGCATGTGCCGGCGCAGCTCGGATACCGCCACGTCCTCGCTGAGCCGGGGGACGTCGCGACGCACCACCGTGCCCACTGCACGTAGCTGGAGGTAATGCTCAATGCCCTGATGCAGTACCACGTCGGTCTGCGACAGAATGCCCAGCGGTTGTTGATTGGCATCGACCACGAGCAGGTGCCGAAGGCCATGGCCGCGCATGTATGGCGCGACTTCGCGCAGCAGCATGCTGCCGGCAATGGTTATGACCGGCGTACTCATGACCTCGCGGATGGGCGCATCGAGCATGTTCGGGGTATCGAGCTCGGCGGACAGCGCATCGCGCTCTGTCCAGATGCCTAAGGGAGACTCGCCGTCGACCACGAGGATCGAGCTGCAGCGGCGTGCCTGCATGGCCGCCGCAGCCTCGCGCAGCGGCGTCTCAGGGCTGCAGCTGAGCACGTCGGGTTTCACGACTTCGGCCGCGGTGAGTTCGCGCGGTAGCGCAAAGCCTGCATCGAGCTCGCTCTCGAGCGTATCGAGTTCGCTGAGGAAACGCAGCGGCATGTTATCTCCGGCTAGTGAACGCAAGCATTATCGCCCTGCTGGCAAGCCCAAAGTGTGACGAAGCAGCGTTCTTGCACTTCGGTCGAGGCGCGGAGCCATTCTAGGTAAAGCAAAAGCTAAAAGCCTTGGCTTGCATCAAGTCCGCGTCAGACGCGCTTGCCTTGATGGAGCGCTAGTCCGACCACGCGGCCTGCCTCAAGGTCAGGGTATTGCCCCGCTGCGTGAACTCCAGATTCCTCAAAAAGCTCATGCCCAGCAGGATCTCGTCGTTGTCCATATTCGGGTTGATGTGGCCGCGCACCTTGTGGAGTTCGATGCCGCCGAGGGCGACGCGCTCGAGCTGGGTGGCGTAGCCGTAGGCAATGCCGTTAGCGGTCTGGTAGGGAATGCGCCGGCCGCGCTCAAGGCCGATTTCGTCGGCGATGTGTTGGGGAACGGACACATCGCTGGCGCCGGTATCGAGCAGGAAGACCACCTCATGACCGTTGATGCGGCCGCTTGCCACGTAATGGCCGTAACGGTTCCGCTCCAGCGAAACCTCGCTGTAGTCGGCGGTGGTACGCGTTTCCAGGTTTCGGTTCGGGTTTTGCTGGCTCGCGTACCAATTGTTGAAGAGCAGGGTAAGCAGCGCGAGCACCACGATCCAGAACGCGAAGTACATCCAGCGCCCGATACGGGCAGTGTCGTTACTGGCAGGCTGGGACATGTCTACTCCGGGCAGGGTTATGCGCCCACTTTAACCGAGGCCCTGATGTCTTCGCCACGGGATCAATCAGTGTCCGGTGCCGCGCGAGTGGGCGTTCGCGTCCTATCTATTATTGATCGAGGGCAAGGCGGAAGCGCTGGCAACGGCCCTATGCTGACTCCACCTAGCGCCGTAGAACGTCTACGGCCATCACCATGGAGGACTGAGACATGGCACTTGCATCGTCCATGAATGCGCTGGTTTACAAAGGCCCAGGGGAAAAGGCTTGGGAGTCGGTGCCGACGCCGAGGATTCTCAAGCCAACCGACGCCATCGTTGAGTTGACCAAGACCACCATCTGCGGCACCGATCTGCATATCCTCAAGGGCGATGTGCCGGCCGTTACCAGCGGGCGCATCCTTGGCCACGAGGGTGTCGGCATCGTGGTTGAGACAGGCGATGCGGTGAGCAACTTCAGCGTCGGCGATCGGGTCATCATTTCGTGCGTTACCTCCTGCGGCAAGTGTGAATACTGCAAGCAGCAGATGTACTCGCACTGCGAGGACGGCGGGTGGATTCTCGGCCACCTCATCGACGGCACACAGGCCGAGTACGTGCGCATTCCGCATGCTGATAACAGCCTCTACCGCATTCCGGAAGGCACGGACGAAGAGGCGCTGGTCATGCTTAGCGATATTCTGCCCACCGGCTTCGAAATCGGGGTGCTGTACGGCGCGGTATCGCCGGGAGACACGGTTGCCATCGTCGGTGCGGGTCCGGTGGGCATGGCAGCTTTGCTGACGGCGCAGTTCTACTCCCCGTCGCGCCTGATCATGATCGACCTCGACGATGCGCGCCTAGAGATGGCGAAGCGTTTCGGCGCTACGGAAGTCATCAATAGCGGCAAGGTCAACGTGGTGGAGGAGCTCATGAATTCCACTAAGGACGGGGTGGATGTCGCCATCGAAGCGGTGGGCGTGCCGGCCACTTTCGATGTGTGCCAGAACATCGTTCGCCCCGGCGGCCATATCGCCAACGTTGGCGTGCACGGCAAGAGCGTGGATTTTCAGATCCAAAAGCTGTGGATTCAGAACATTACGCTCACTACCGGACTGGTAAACACCAACACCACACCTATGCTGCTGAAGACAGTCGAGTCGGGCAAGGTACAGCCCGAGCAGTTGGTGACTCATCGCTTCAAGTTCGACGAGATGCTGAAGGCCTACGAGGTGTTCGGCAACGCCGGAGAGGAAAAGGCGATGAAGGTCATTATCAGCAAAGACTAACAAGCTCTATCGGGAGGTTTGATGATCAAGCCGGAAGCGCTCGCCCCCAATGAATTGTATCGATCCTGCGATTTCGCAGCGTTCGATTTCGAAACCACAGACGATCTGCCGGATCTCGACGGCTTTGCCGGCCAGGAACGGGCGCTGAACGCGCTGCGTTTCGGTACCGGCGTGCGGCGCGATGGCTTCAACATCTTCGTGTTGGCGCCCCAGGGGGCGGGGCGCCGCGATTTGGTGCTGAGCTTTCTCAGCGAGCGTGCCGGTGCCGAGCCGGTGCCGCCGGACTGGTGCTACGTCAACAACTTCGAACACCCCAACAAGCCGCGGCTGTTGCAATTGCCCACCGGGCTCGGGACGACCTTTAAGGACGACCTAGACAAGCTGGTGCGCGAACTGCACACGGCCATCCCCGCGGTGTTCGAGAGCGATGAGTACCGCGCCCGCATTCAGGAGATGCAGCAGGACTTGCAGCATCGTCAGGAAGACGCGATCGAGGCGGTACAGCAAGAGGCCGAGAAGGATAACGTGGTGCTTATCGCCACCCAAGGCGGCTTCACGCTGGCGCCGCGCCGCGACGGCGAGGTACTGGATCCGCAGGCGTTTCGCGCTCTGCCGGAGGACGAGCGCAAGCAGATCGAACAGGTGGTGGAGCGGTTGCAGGAACGGCTGCAGGAGGTGCTGCTGCAATTCCCGCGCTGGCGCCAAGAGGCTCAGGAGGCGGTGCACAGCTACAATCAGGAAATGATTCTGCTCGCGGTCGGGCAGCTGATGCGCGAGTTGCGGCACAAGTACGCAGAATTCCAGCCGGCGCACGAGCACTTGGAGGCGATACAGAGCGACCTCGCGCGCAACGTGGACGCCTTCCTCGGGCGGCCGGTCAGCGACATGGGGCCGGAACAGGTGCTGGCGCGCTACCGCGTCAACCTGCTGGTCGACCACAACGGCAACCACGGCGCGCCGGTCGTCTTCGAAGACTTCCCCACCGTGCCGCGCCTGATGGGCCGCACTGAACACTACGTCCAGCAAGGCACCCTGGTCACCGATGTCAGTCTGATTCGCGCCGGTTGCCTGCACCGGGCTAACGGCGGCTATCTGGTGTTGGACGCTAACAAGCTACTGATGCAGCCCATGGCCTGGGAAACGCTCAAGCGCGCACTCATTGCGGGCGAAGTGCGCGTCGAGTCGTTGGAGCAGATGTACGGTTTCATTAATACCATTTCGCTGGAACCGGAGCCGGTGCCGTTGTCCGTGAAGGTGGTGCTCATCGGCGACCGCACCCTGTACTACCTGTTGTCGGCGTACGACCCTGAGTTCGCGGCGCTGTTCAAGGTGCAGGCCGATTTCGCCGACGAGATGCCGCGTACCGCGGAGTCGCAGCAGGTCTATGCGCGCTTGATCGCGACCCTGGCGCGCCGCCACCAGGTGCGTCCCCTGGACAGGAGCGCTGTGGCCCGGGTCATTGAGCACGCCAGCCGCTTAGCTGACGACCGCGAGCGCCTGACCACACAGGTGCGGGATGTGGCCGATCTGTTGGTCGAAGCCGATTATTGGGCCGGAGAAGAGGGCAGCGACATCGTGCGCTGTGCCGACGTGCAACACGCCATTGACGAGCGCGTCCACCGCGCTTCGCGCGTGCAGCGCAATGTCGACGACGCCATCCAGCGCCACATCATCCGCATTGCCACCGACGGCAAGGCGGTGGGGCAGGTGAACGGGCTTTCGGTGATCGACCTCGGCAACCATGCTTTCGGTCGTCCGGCTCGCATTACCGCCACGGCGCGACCGGGCGATGGGCAGGTGCTCGATATCGAGCGCGAGGTCGATCTCGGCGGCGCCATCCACTCCAAGGCAGTGCTGATCATCTCCCACTTCCTCGGGGCGCGCTACGCGCGTCGGCGGCCGCTGGCGATGGCGGCCAGTATCGCCTTCGAGCAGTCATACGGTCAGGTGGAAGGCGACAGCGCCAGCGTCGCCGAAACCTGCGCGCTACTGTCGGCGGTTTCCGGCGTGCCGCTGTCGCAGGCGCTGGCCGTGACCGGGTCCATGAGTCAGCACGGCGAGGTGCAGGCGGTGGGAGGCATCAACGAGAAGATCGAGGGCTTCTTCGACGTCTGCAAGCAGCGTGGCCTGGTCGAGGGGCAGGGCGTGCTCATCCCGCGCGCCAATGTCACGCACCTGATGCTCAACGAAGAGGTGCGACAAGCGGTGGAGGAAGGCCGCTTCCGGATTTACCCGCTGGAGCACTTCGATGAGGCCATCGAACTACTCACCGGCATGCCGGCAGGCCGCCCGGACGAGCAGGGCGTCTATCCGGAAGGCAGCTTCAACCGCCGGGTGCAGGACAGCCTCGAGCAGTTCGCGGCACTGGCGCGCGAGGCGCGGGGCGTGGATAAGCGCGAGGGGCAGAGGCATGACGGCGCCTGAACGCATCTTCCAGCGCACGTGGCTGCTGCTCGACCGGCACGATGCGGCCACGCTCGAGCGCCTCGACCGCTTGCTCGGCGACTGGGCCGACGCTTTCGAGGTGTTGGTGGAAGACCAGCAAGCACTGCAGCGAGCAGCAAGCCTGCCGTTCACGCGGGAAATCGGCGCCACCACCGGCCTACTGCGCGGCCTGGATGCGGTGGTGCTGGAGCGCGCCCTAGTGCGCGAGCAGGCGCGCCTGCGCCGCGCGCTCGAGCTCATCGCCGGCCGTCGCGGAACGACTTGGCAGTTGCGCAGCCAGCCGTCAGCGGCTGCGCCTACGAAGGAGTTCGGCGAGACGGACCTTCTAGTGCTGGATACTCGCCGGAGTGCGGCCTTCCCCAGCCGCTTGCGTCGGAGCTATGGCGCCATGCTGGAAGCGCCTTGTCCGGTACTGGTGTTGCAATATCCCGGCGACCCGCGTGAGGTCGCTGTGTTGACGGGTTATTCGGAGCGGGACGAGAAAGCCATCGAACTGGCGAGCCGCATTGCTCGTCACGCCGGCTTGCCGCTACGCCTTATCACCGCGCGCAATCTGCCGAGGCTGTCCTTGAGCAGCCTGCTGGTCGTGTCTCGCAAGGATCCGCGCCTCGATCTGCGCAACCGACTGCCGGAAACGCAAGCGGTGTTGCTGACGCCTTAGGGCCAGCGCTTTCAACTCGTGATGCGGGCCGAAGGTGCCTTGCGGCAGCGGGGCGCCTGATCGGCGCGCTTGTGCGGGGTCCCGCCCCCCGAGGGCGGGCTATCTTTTAGCTCGGAATCCAGCCTTACAGGCTGAATCGGCGTAGGGTGCGTATCACGCACCGTTCCAGCCGAGCAGACCGGCGATGGTGCGTGATACGCACCCTACGGAGAAACGCTCGCGACGCGTTCTGCTTTCTCCTGCGTGGCTCGGCGGCCTTGAAGGAGGGCGGCCTCAGCGCCCAACCACAGCGGCATGTGCAATCCGCAACGGAGCTTTATGGCCTACCTCTCTCGCCTTTCTCCGTGCCTCCGTGGTTCAACCCTGGCCTTACGGCATGTTGAAAGCGCTGGTGGCTTAGAACTTACCCAGATAACCCTGCACTACGGCGGCGGCATGGGGTCGGCTTTCGCCCGCGCTCGGACGCGCCAAATAGCGACGGCTATTCTGCTCAACCTACCCCCCTCGCGACGACCGGGGTTACTCGGCTAGGCTCTTAAGCGAGCTGGCCGTTGCCGCTGGTCTTTACCAGTCGATACCAAACTCAAACGCCACGATGGCGCCGATGTCGATATCGTGCTCGGCGGGGTTGACTACGTCGCGGATGTGGCGGGCGCTGTGCTCGGCATCGGGCTCCGGTTCGCTCGCCAAATTGAGCAACACGCGCTTCTGGTACGGCTCGCCCTCCGGCGTTTGCACTAGCAGCACGGTGGGGCGCAAGCGGTTATCCGGGCTGGTGCCGACCACGATGCCGAGCGCGCCGTTATCGAGCTTCACTAAGCTGCCGACTGGAAAGATGCCGATGCACTGGATGAACTCCTGCACCAGTTCGGAGCCGTAGCTGCTCTCGCGCTGGTTGTAAAGTTCTTGCAGTGCCTCGTCCGCCGGCCGCGCGCTGCGGTAGGGGCGGTTGGTCGTCAGGGAGTCGTAAGCATTGGCCAGGGCGACGATGCGGGCCGCATACGGAAAATCGGAGCCACGCAGGCCGTTGGGATAACCGCTGCCGTCCAGGCGCTCGTGATGCATGCCGACGATGTCCAGCACTTCCTTTGAGAAACCGCCGCTTTTCTGCAGCACTTCCACACCGACCTCCGCATGCCCTTTGGCGCGCGTCCACTCTTCCGGCGACAGAGGCTCGGGCTTGTTCAGCAGCTTGCTGGGCAAGCGAACTTTGCCGACATCGTGCAGCAACGCGCCCAACCCCAAGGTCTCGAGGCTCTGCCCGCGTATGCCCAAATGCATGCCGAACGCCAAGGTCAGCACGGCGACGTTGACCGAGTGCAGCGAAGAATACGCATCCTTCTTTTTAAGGCTGGTCAGCCACAGCATGGCATCGGCGTTGTTCGTGACCTGATCGGCCAGGGCCTCTACCACTTGGCGTGCCTCACGGCTACTCACTGCGCGACCGAGCCGCACATCGGCCAGGCTGCGATTGAGGAAATCCAGCGATTGCACGCGCTGCTCCACGGCAGCTTTGACCCGGGCGGCAAGCTGGCTCTTCTTGGGATAGCGTCCGCCTTTGCCCGCTGCTGCTTTAGCAACGTTGCCCTTCGTCGGTGCAGCGGCGGCCACCGCGGCGTCGTAGGCGTCCGGCTGTGAGCGCTCGCGCTCGACAAAGACGTACTCGCAGTGCTTCTGCAGGGTTTTCAGGTCGCGCGCGCTTTTCAGCACAAAGCCCTGGAACATCACAGGTACTTCGTCCCAAGGGCGATCGAGTTCGGCTATGTAGAGGCCGTAACGTAGATCCTGCGTCGCGACGCGCTCCAGATGGCGGACATCGATCATTGTTTTTGCTCGGTTCGTTCGCTGAGAACGCAGGCTCCAGAAGACCTGCGTCGTGGATATGTGGCAAGGTAACGCCAATTCCCTGCAATGACCGTGAGTCGCCTCACAGTGGGGCATGACCGCGCGATACGCGTTCTGGTGCCGACAAGGAAACACCGGCGGGCGACCGCGGTCGAATAGCGGAAGAGAATTTGCACGACGACAGGATGGAAGCATGAACAAGCAGCATTCCCAACACCAGCGCGACGTGCTCGACGAGTTGCTGGCCTTGCGCGAGCGCCGTGAGGTTCATGCCGTCGCCACCGTGATCGAAACCCAAGGTTCGGTGTCGGCGAAAACCGGCTCCAAGGCGGTCATCGACGCCCAAGGAAAAATCCTGTGCGGTTGGGTGGGCGGAGGCTGCGCCGAATCGGCCATCAGCCAAACGGCGCTGGCCTGCATGGCCAGCGGAGAACCCGATATCGTCTACATCGACATGAACGACGAGGTGCTAGGGGTGGGTATGCCGTGCGGCGGCAGCATGCGGGTTTTCATTGAGCCCATGCTGCCTGAGCCGATTCTGTGGATTCTGGGCGCCAATCGCTTGGCCGAGCATCTGTGCGCGATGGGCGCGCAAGTCGGCTTGGAAGTGAATGTTATCGGCGCAGAACTGGAGCCTGAGCGCTTTCCCGCCGCATCTCGGCTCATTGCCGACGATCCCGGCTACAACGAACTCAAGCCCGGTGTTCGCGATTACGTGGTTATCGCCACCTTGCATAAAGGCGACTATCGTTCGGCGCAGAAGGCCTTGTCCTCGCCCGTGCCCTATCTGGGCCTGATCGCCAGCCGCAAGCGCGCGGGCCTGGTGATCGACTTCCTGCGCGAGCAGGGGGTTTCCGAGGCGGACATTGCCCGCGTCCATTCGCCAGCCGGCTTGGACATCGGCGCCCGTACCCCGGCCGAGATAGCCCTCAGCACCATTGCCGAAATCGTGCGGCTGCGCCGGTTGGGGGTCGACGCCTCCATCGATTCGAAGCGCGCGCGCAGCGGCGCTTGATGACGCTAATCTGGAAGCCGATCTTGTCGGCATAAGCGCGCGGCACCAAGTCTGGATACTGAGAGACAGATCCGTGTGCGACCTTCCTCCCGATGCGTGGGGCACGCCGACGCGACGCTGCTTTGCAGGTTGCGAGCGCCCAGTGCATTTGGAGCGATAAGAAACAGAAGCAGCATCATGACCGACCCGCGTTTTCAGCTTAACCGGCGCCGCATTCTGCAGGCCGGCGCCGCCGCCGCGGCCGCAGCGTTCATCCCCTCCTTGGAGGCCCTGGCGGCCCGTCGTGCCGCGGCGAGTGCGCAGTTGTTGCCGGCCGCTTCGCCCTACGGGCCATTGCGTCCGGCGCCGGATCTCGCGACCGGCCTGCATTTATTGCAGTTGCCGGAAGGCTTCAGCTATCGGAGTTTCTCCTGGACGGGCGACATGATGAACGACGGCCAGACGACGCCGGATCGGCATGACGGCATGGCGGTGATCGCCGAGCAGGATGGGAAGCTCGGAACCGAGCTTGTGCTGGTGCGGAATCACGAGAACGGCTTCGGGCCGCTGATCCAGGCGCCAAGTCAGTACGATACGGCCGAGTTTGGAAGCAGCGAAAGGCGCAGGCAGCTCGGCGGCGGCACCACGAACCTGCGTTTTCGGCCGGAGAGCGGAGAGTGGGTGAGCGCTATCGCTAGCCTGGGCGGCACCATGATCAACTGTGCTGGCGGCCCCACCCCGTGGGCAACCTGGTTGAGCTGTGAGGAAACGATCGAGGACTTATCCGACCAGGGCGGGCGCAAGCATGGCTATGTGTTCGAGGTCTCGACGGATCCGGCAGCGACTCCGGCTGAGCCCATCGTCGGCATGGGGCGTTTTCGTCATGAGGCCGTTGCTGTCGATCCGGCAACCGGCATGGCCTACCTCACCGAAGACCATCGCAATCTGTCCGGCCTGTACCGCTATATTCCCGACGATGCCAGCCCTGAGCCGGGTGCGCTGGCACGCGGAGGCCGCTTACAGGCGGCCAAGGTAAAAGGCGTGCGTAATGCCGACTTAATGGTGCCTAGGCAGGGCGACGAGGTGGAGCTCGAGTGGGTCGATATCGACGACCCGGACGCCGCCCCGGCGCCCTTCAGCGGCCGCCACGCTGGCGGCGATGCCAGTGGTCCCTTTATGCAGGCCTGGAGGGCCGGTGCCCTGCGCCTTAGCCGCGGTGAGGGCATCTGGTACCACGCCGGAAAGCTCTACATCGTCGACACTAGCGCGGGAGCGAGCGCGCTAGGGCGCGTCGGCTACGGCGAAGGCGCGATCTGGATGCTGGACCTCGGCACCATGCGGATGCGGGCGCTATTCGTCTCCGGCAACGCCTTGGCGGGCGACAACCCCGATAACATTACCGTCAGCCCGCGGGGTGGCGTGCTTGCCTGCGAAGACGGCGATGCCGTGACGGACGAGTTCGGCAAGGGCAGCCGGCTGCTGGGGCTGACTGCGAGAGGCGAGTCCTACATCTTCGCCAAGAACAACGCGCGGCTCACGCCGGCCGATCTCACGACCTTGGGGAAAACTGTCGAGCCGGGCGACTATCGCGACAGCGAGTTCTGCGGCGCCTGCTTCGACAGCCAGGGCCGGGTGCTTTTCGTCAACATGCAGCGGCCGGGGATCACGCTGGCGATCTGGGGGCCGTGGCAGCGCGGCAACCTTTAAAACAAGGCCTAGCCCCCTGAGTACCGCGCGCCGTGACGCTACCAACGCCGGCCGCGTTGCTAGCCTTATTCCTCCAGCGGCTCGGCCTCCATGCCGCTCGTGTCGCGTGCCGGTACCGGAGTTGCGGCGCCCTCATCGGCTACACCGACGGTTTCCTCTGAGGGGAGCGAACTAGCGACTTCGTCGCCGGTAGTCGCGACGGCGCGGCCATACTCCTCCTCGCTCAGGCTGCCGTCGCCATCGGTATCGGCGTCGTCGAATGCCTGCTGGTCCCAATCCTGAAGCTCTTCGCTGCTGAGCCGGCCGTCACCGTCCACATCGTTTTGGGTGAAGTTGGGCTGCGCTGAAGCGTCGGGGGGGCTGCTCGATTCGCCGGCGGCATAGGCGCTGTTCAGCATGAGCATGAGTAGTGCCATACCGAGGGTATGTGTTTTCATCATCGTCCTCCTTCTCCGGGACAAGATCGAGACTCCAGCTGTGTGGGGCCTGAGTACAACCAGGGGCGTAAGGGACTTAATCAGCGCTTCGGCGCGGGTATTCAAGAGCCTTTGAGCGCACGCAGGTGGCGATAATGATGTACACAAAAGAATGCTGATGTCGGTTTTTCAGATTGCACACAGTATGAGTGTGGTATTGCGCGACAATAAGTTCGTATTGGTGTTGAGAAAGCTTCCATGCCCCGCCTTGGTGTGTGTTTTGGACGATTCATCCAGATTCGATTAAGCGTTTTCTTACAATTACGTTAAAATAGCTGTCAGACTCCTTGCGTTACCTTGCTAACGCATGGGGTTGGCACGGTCGATGAGTGGCTGTGTGCGCCTAATGATGGGATTGGGGACAATCTGGAGTAAGAAGATAATGACAACTGCTTCCAACAATAAGACGCATGGGCTGAGCAGCATCAGCCGTGGGGGACTGGTTGCCGCCGTGTTCGCGCTGGGCACGCTCGGTGCCGTGACTGCGCAAGCCGCAGACCGCTACAGCTCGACCAACGTGCAGATCCTGTATGGTCAGGATTACGAACTGGGGGAAGAGAAGCGCACTATCATGACGCTGGAGCATGCCAGCGGCTGGGAATACGGCGATAACTTCTTCTTTGTCGATGTGACCAACTTCGACAACGATGGCACCGAGGTGTACGGCGAGATCGCCCCGCGTTTGAGCTTTTCCAAGATCACCGGCAAGCAGATCGGCTTCGGTCCGCTGACCGACGTGTTGCTCGCCGGCCAGATCGAGTTCGGTCATGCTGCGCCGGATATTCAAAGCCGGACGCATCTATATGGTATCGGCACCAGCTGGGATATCCCAGGTTTCGCGTTCTTCCATGCGAATTTCTATGTCCGTGACGATAAGACGATCTCGGGTGATACCTGGCAGGTTACGACTTCTTGGTTGGTTCCCTTCAACGTCGGCGGCGTGAAGGCCGGCTTCGGTGGTTTCATCGACTTCGCTGGTGGCGAGGGTGACGAAGAAGACTCCATCATCGGCGCGCCGCAGCTGCTGGTCGATGTGGGCAACTTCTGGGGCGTGCCGGACCGTCTGCACGCCGGTATCGAGTACCAGTTCTGGCGCAACAAGTTCGGTCTTCCCTCTGAAGTTGATGAGGACGTCGTCCAAGCCATGGTCAAGTGGTTCCTGTAGAACCGCGCTAGCCATCTAGCGTTCAAAAAAACGGCGCCCTCGGGCGCCGTTTTTTATTGCGGCAGCAGTGGCTTGTCTTGTTGCGTCAAAGCGCGCGCCCCATGACTTCAGAACGAAGTTCCTTTAAATACCTGAAGTCATCATGCCGGATTCACTTGCTACAAGGCCGCTGCCCAAGGGCGCGCGGTGGTCAGCGCTCCTGGCCAGAATGCTGGTTTTCCTCGGCCTGTGGTTCGTGTTCACGCGCGCCGATGCCACTGCAGTTGCCTATGGTCTGGGTTTCGCTGCGCTGGCGACTTGGGTGAGCTGGCGCTGGTTGCCGGTACAGGCGCCGCTGATTGCCTGGTTCAGGCTGCCGGTATTGCTTCCCAAGTTCGTACTGCAGGTGCTGCGTGGCGGTGTCGATGTGGCGGTGCGCGCCTGGTCGCCGCGCATGCCGCTAAAGCCCGGCTTCATGCGCGTGGAGCTGAAGGTGCGGCGCGGGCGCTACGTGCTGTCCTATCTCATCATGCTCATGCCGGGAACCCTGGTGGTGGATTACACCGCCCGGGGCCTGGTATTGCATGTCATAGACCGCGGCCAGCCGGTTCGGGAAACCGTAGCCTGGCTGCAAAGTCTGTTCGAGCGCAGGGAGGCGAGGCAATGACTATGTTCCTTGCCGCCGTCGCCGTGTTCCTGCTGCTCAATATCGCCCTGGGCTTGGTGCGCATCGTGCGCGGGCCGACCATGGCCGATCGCATGTTGGCGGCGCAGCTATTCAGCAGCACCGGCATTGCCATCATGCTGGTGCTGTCCGTCGTCCTGGCGGAGCCGGCCGTGCTGGATGTTGCGCTGATTTTTGCCGTGCTCGCTGTGCTGGCGACGCTGGCGTTCACCCGCAGGCTCTGGAAAAGCACGGGAGGGCGCTGATGCTGGCGGATGTGCTAACGCTGGCCCTGGTTGCGCTAGGGTGCTGGTTTTTTCTGTCGGGCACGCTTGGCCTGCTGCGCTTCCCCGATGTCTATACCCGTCTCCATGCGCTGACCAAGGCCGATAACCTCGGCCTCGGCTTAGTGGCCTTCGGCCTGCTCTGGCAAGCGCCGGATTGGCCTACGGCGGTGAAGCTGCTTCTGGTATGGCTGCTGGGCGTTCTGGCTTCGACTACGGCGGCGCACATGGTGGGGCGGGCGGCGCTGGGTGCGGGGCAGTCGGCCTGGAGGGCCGAGCCATGATGGGCGTTTTCGATGTCTTGCTTCTGGTGGTGTTGATCGCGGTCGCGGTCGGAGCCCTGCACGGGCGGCGGCTTTTCTCCAGCGTGGTGCTGTTCATCGTGTTTGGCCTGTTGATGGCTTTGGTGTGGTTGCGCCTGCATGCACCCGACGTGGCCCTTGCCGAGGCGGTGGTCGGCGCGGGAATCAGCGGCGTACTGCTGCTGGATGCGCTGGGCAGGCTGGGCAAGGGCGAGGATGAAGGCGGTGACGAACGAGCGGATTAAGAACATCACGCTGGCGCTGCTTGCTTCCACGATCGGCTTGGGTCTGGTCGTCGGGCTGCTCAATGCGCCCCGCCAACCCGGCGTCGCCGAGCAGGTTCTGAGCATGCAGACTCACTTGAAGCTAGAGCAGCCGGTTACGGCGGTGCTGCTTGCCTTTCGCGGTTACGATACCTTGCTCGAAATTGCGGTGCTGGTCATGGCCGTGATAGCAGTCCTCATACTCGTGCCGCCACGCAAGGCGCGCGCCGCTGCGCCGATCACCGCCGGGCCTGCGCCCAGCCCTTTGATGCTCTGGTTGCTGCCGCGCCTGCTGCCGGTGCTGGTGCTCATCGCAGGCTACTTGTGGTGGGCAGGTTCTAGCCGACCGGGCGGGGCGTTTCAGGCCGGAACCCTTGTAGGCGCGGCGGCCGTCATCGTCCTGCTGTCGCAGCAGATGCGTCCGCCTCGCCTGGGGCGTATCTGGCGCGCGATCCTGGTGCTGGGGCTACTTTGCTTTTTAGCCATAGGGTTGCTCGGGCTCTTGTGGGGGCAAGCCTTCCTGCAGTATCCGGATAGCTGGGCCAAAGCGCTGATCATGCTGATCGAGCTGACGCTGAGCCTGAGCATAGGCCTGTGCTTCATGTTGCTGGTGCTCGGTGTGCCGCCGCGGCGCCGGGACCGCTTTCCGGGGGAGCGCTCGTGAGCGGCCTGAGCTTTGCACTGGCCGGCGCGGTGCTGTTCGCGCTCGCGCTGCATGCGGTATTCGCGCGCCACCATCTGCTGCGCAAGATCATTGCTTGCAACGTGGCGGCAAGCGGCGTCTTCATGATATTGGTCGGCATGAGCAGCGGCGGTTCCGACGGCCGGGCCGATGCCGTGCCGCAGGCGCTGGTGCTGACCGGCATCGTTATTTCGGTGTCGCTTACGGCGTTTCTCCTGTCGCTGCTGCGGCGCTTGGCATCCGGCGGCGGGGCGGCACGATTGCCGGAGGATGAGCGGTGAGCCCGGCTTTACTGCTGCCGGGCCTGATCCTTCCGCTAGTCGCCGCCCCCGTATCCTTCCTCCTGGGGCGGCGTGCGCTGCCTTGGCTTCCTTGGCTGGTCGCGCTGATGGTTGCGGGCTGCCTGTGCGGGTTAGCTGCGCCCTTGCTGTCGGAGGGCGAGTTATTCCTGCATCTTGGTAACTGGGAGCCGCCGCTTGGCCTTCGGTGGCGCTTCGACGGGCTCGTATGGGGCATGATCGCGGCGACCACACTGGTCTGCCTGGCGGTGGCCGTGTATGCCGACGGCTACGTGCCCAACCGCGGCCGACGCGGGCGCTGGCTGGGCTTCTGGCCGGTACTGTTCTTTCTCTGGGGTGCGCTCAATTCACTGTTTCTGGCTGGCGATATCTTCAATATCTACGTAACCCTGGAGCTGGTCAGCCTGGCCGCGGTCGCGCTGGTAACTCTGGACGGCCGCCCGCAAGCCCTGGCCGCCGGCATGCGCTACCTGTTGCTCGCCCTGGTCGGCTCGCTTTGTTACCTGCTTGGCATAGCTTTGCTCTATGCCAGCTTCGGGGTCCTCGATGCAGCCTTGTTGGCGGAGCGGCTGCAACCAGGCATGACGGCGAGCCTCGCGATGGCTTTGCTTGGCGTGGGGCTGTTTCTCAAAACGGCGCTGTTCCCGGTGCACGGTTGGCTGCCGGCCGCGCACGGCGAAGCACCGGCGCCTGCGAGCGCTCTGCTGTCGAGCCTGGTCGTCATGGGCTCGTTGTATGTCCTGCTACGGCTTTGGCTGGAACTGTTCGGCGCGGTGCTGACGCCTGGGCTGCGACAATTTGTCGCCGTGCTGGGTGCGGCTGCGGTGCTTTGGGGCTCCTGGCTGGCCATGTGTCAGCGTCGCCTGAAGCTGGTGGTGGCTTATTCCACGGTGGCGCAGCTGGGATATCCGCTGCTCATGGTGCCCTTGCTGGAGACCTCCGGTGCTGCGGCTGCCTGGTCCGGGGGCTTTTATCTCTTGCTTTCTCATGCTCTGGCCAAGGCTTCGATGTTTCTGGTCGCGGGCGTTCTGCTGCATGCGCAGGGCCACGACCGCATATTCCAGAGCCGAGGCTTCGCCGGTCGCTACCCCATGTCCGTGTTCGCATTCGGGCTGGCTGCGCTCACGCTGCTCGCCTTGCCCCCGAGCGGCGGCTTCATCGGCAAATGGCTCTTGCTGGAGGCAAGCTTCGGTAGCGGGCAATGGTGGTGGGGGCTGGTGCTGCTCCTGGGAGGCCTGCTCGCTGCCGGGTATGTATTTCGGGTGTTGGTGCCTATCTTCGGCGACGCCGGTCATCGACACCTGGAGGCCGTGCCGTTACGCATGGAGCTTGCCGCCTTGAGCTTGGCGGTCGGCTCTGTGGTGTTAGGGCTGGTAGCTGGCGCTCCGGTGCGCGCCCTGCAGGCGGTGGTGCTGCCATGAGCTGGGGAGGGCTTGCGCCGCTGGTGATACTGTTGAGCTCGCTGGTGCCGGCGCTGCTCATCTTTTTCCTGGACGAGTCGCGTGTACGTCTGCGTAACGGTCTCAACCTCGGCGGCGCGGTGCTCAAGGTATCCGTGGTCGGGGTCATGTTGTGGGGCGTGTACCGAGGCTGGCGCTTTCAGCTGAGCTGGGAGCTCCTGCCCGGCGTGAGCTTTCTGCTGCGCATCGATTCGCTATCGCTGCTGTTCATGACGCTCTCGGCCGTGCTGTGGCTGCTGACCACGATCTACGCCATCGGCTATCTCGCTGATCGTCCCCACAACAGGCGCTTCTTCGGCTTCTTTTGCCTGTGCGTGGCGGCCACGGTGGGTATTTCCATGGCCGGTAATCTGTTTACGCTTTTCATTTTCTACGAGCTGTTGACGCTTTCTACCTATCCGATGGTCGTGCACCGCGGCGATAACGCCTCTTTGCGCGCCGGTGCCGTTTATCTCGCCTATACCCTCACCGGCAGCATGGCGGTGCTGGCGGGCACCGTGTGGTTGTACGCGTTGGTGGGGCCGGTCGACTTCGTCGAGCAGGGCGGTATTCTCGTGGCGGCGCCGGAGCAGCGTGCGTCGCTAACGCTAATCCTGGCTTTGCTGATTGGCGGCTTCAGCGTCAAGGCTGCGCTGGTGCCGTTGCACGGCTGGCTGCCGCGGGCCATGGCGGCGCCGGCGCCAGTGTCCGCGCTGCTGCATGCGGTTGCGGTGGTAAAGGCCGGCGCTTTCGGCATTCTGCGCGTGGTCTACGATCTTTACGGCGCGGAGCTGGCGCACCAACTAGGCGTGTTGGCAGTACTGCTGGCCTTTGCGGCAGCGACCATCGTTTACGGTTCGGTGCGCGCACTGTTCCAGACCGACATCAAGCGCCGGCTGGCTTATTCCACGGTCAGCCAAGTGTCCTACATCCTGCTCGGCACCGCTTTGTTCGGCTCGGTGGCTACAGTCGGAGCCCTGGTGCATCTCGTGCACCAGGGAGTCATGAAAATCACGATGTTCTTTTGTGCGGGCGCCGTGGCGGAGACGCTGGGCGTTCACCGTGTTGACGAACTCGATGGCACCGGCCCGCGCATGCCGTGGACGATGACAGCCTTCACCATAGCCGCGCTGGCCATGATCGGCCTGCCGCCTTTTGCTGGCTTCATCAGTAAGTGGTACCTGGGCGTGGGAGCGCTAGAAGCCGGGGCCGCTTGGGTCGTAGGGGTGCTGCTGCTCAGCAGCCTGCTGAACGCCGCGTACTTTCTGCCCATGCTGTACCGGGCCTGGTTCAAAGCGCCGCCCGCGGCGTGGCCGCAGGAAGCAACCACGCCCGGCTCTTGGGAAGCGCCGCCCAGTCTGGTGTTGCCTCCGGCCTTGACCGCCTTTTTCAGTCTCGCGTTCGGGGTGCTGGCGGGGACCGCCATCAGCCCCTTGCAGTGGGCGCAGTTCATCGCCGCATTGGAGTATGCGCCATGAACCTTTGGGCGGGAACGATACTCCTGCTGCCGCTGGCGCCGTTGCTCGTAGCGGTAATGTTGGTGCGCCCGAAGGCGCTGCGGCTGGCTACGGGGTTGTTGCCGCTGTTGCCCTTGCCCGGCGTGCTGGCGGCCTTTGCCGCACCGGAGGCAACGTCGATTGAATTGTCAGCGTTGGTGCTGGGCTTGACGTTGGGCCTGGATCAGGCCGGCCGGGTGTTCTTGATCTTCACGGCGATGATCTGGTGCGCGGTCGGCTGGCACCTGTGGCTGACCCGCCCGTGGGAAGAGAAGGGCGGGCGGCGTTTCCTGTTCTGTTACCTGGTCGCAATGAGCGGCAACTTCGGCGTGCTGTTGTCGCTGGAATACATCGCGTACTACGTCTTTTTCAGCATGCTCAGCTTTGCCGCCTATGGGATCGTCGTCACCCGTGACGACGAGGCAGTGAGGAAGGCCGGGCGCCTCTATCTGGCACTCGCCATTCTCGGTGAAATGGCGATGCTAGGCGGTTTCATGCTGGCGGCGGCAGGCGTAGCCGGCTTGAGCATGGTCTTGTTGCTCTATTTCGGCATGGGCGTGAAGCATGCGGTGCTGCCGCTGCATGTGTGGCTGCCGCGGGCCCACGGTACGGCGCCAACGCCGGCGAGCGCGTTGCTAAGCAGCACGCTGCTGAAGGCAGGGCTATTGGGCTGGATGCGCTTCATGCCGCTGGCCGGCAACGAGGCCCTCAGTGCGTTTGCCGCTCCAATGCTGGTCCTGGGGCTGGGGGCGGCTTTCTACGGTGCCCTGTGCGGTGTTCTGCAAGACCGGCCCAAGATGCTGCTCGGCTATTCCAGCGTCAGCCAGATGGGGATCGCCACCGCGGCGTTTGCGATTGCGGCGGCATCCTCCGCAGTCTGGGAGGCTGTCGCTGCTTTGCTGCTGTTATTCGTGCTGCACCATGCGTTGGTCAAGGCAGCGCTTTTCCTGTCGACCGGCGTACGCCGGCGCGGCGCATCCGGTGGTTGGGTATGGCCTGTGCTCCTGCTGCTGTCGCTGGCGCTGGTCGGAGTCCCAGGCACCGGCGGCTACTTTGCCAAGGCCATGCTGGAGTCGCGCTTGGAGCAGTGGGGGGTCGGCTGGGCTTATCAGCTGCTGCCGCTGACCAGCATCGCCACCGCGCTGCTGATGGCGCGTTTTCTGTGGCTGATGCGCCATGAACCGGGCGCTTATCCGGGCGTAGCGCAGGCCCATGTGTCGCCGGCGCCTTTTCTTGCCCTGAGTGTGCTGGCGCTGCTATTGCCGTGGGGAGTGTTATTCGTAGTGCATCCGCAGCCGCTGGAAGTGGTAAGCGGGCTGGTGACGTTGAAGTCCTGGCTGCCGCCTACGGTCGGAATGGTGCTGGGGCTGATTGGCTGGTGGCTGGCTTTGCGCGGCTTGACGCTGTCCTGGCGGGTGCCGCCTGGCGATATCGTGCTGCCCCTGGAGCATGCGCTGGAGCGGCTCGTGCATTGGCCGCTACGCGCCCCGCGCATGCCGAACTTGCCGAGACTCCCACAGCCGGATCGGGTGGAAACAGCCTTGCGACGCTTCAGTGTGCTGGGGATCTGCTATCTGCTCTTGTTGCTGGTGTTTGCCGTGCTGGCTGGGGCCCTGCGAGGGTTCTAGCAAATGGCGAGAAAAACACAGGGTGTGGCGCGGAAGCGCGAACTAACGGCTCGTTATGCACTCAGAGGCCGTGTGTTGTCGTCTTGAGGTTGCGGCCGCGGCGCCCGATCAACCGCAGGTTGACGGGCGCCTCTTGTCGCTTAGGCCTGCTTCTGCTGGACCTCCGTCGATCCTTCAGAAGTCACCTCTAGCGCACGGCCGGCGAAAAGGCCGACTGCGATGGCCAACATGCCGATTACGATCACCAGCCAGCCGGCGGCGCTCCAGCTGCCGGTCCAGTCGCGGAAAAGCCCCGCAAACAAGGGGCCGCTGGCGGAGATGATGTAGCCGACGCTCTGCGCCATGCTGGACAGGCCCACGGAGACCTTGGCGTCCGCTGAGCGCAGCACGATCAGCGTAAGCCCGAGCGAGAAGCAGGCGCCGAGCCCCAGACCCAGCAGAGCCGTCCACAGCCACACCAGCTGCAGCGGCGCGTACAGGCAGCATAGGAACCCGATCAGCGTCGTAACCATGGCGATGGCGACGCTGCTGCCTTGAGAGCGGCGGCGGGAGGCGATGACCGGCGCGGCGAGTGCCGTGCTGATCTGCACCAGCATGGTCACCGAGACCAGAATGCCGGCGGTGACCGGGTCGATGCCGCGGTCGCGCAGCAGCGGCGCCAGCCAGCTGAAGACGATAAAGGAAATCGCCCCCTGCAGGCCCATGTAGAGGGTGACCTGCCATGCCAGGGCGTTGCGCCAGAGCTTGCCGATCCGATAGCGCGTGACTGGCTGCGGCGTGTTTCCGCTCGACGGCGTTTGGCGCAGGTAAGGCAGCCAGATAAGGACGGCCAAAACCACCGGCGCGGCCCAGATCGCGAGGGCGATTTGCCAGCTGCCGAACATCTGGCTGAGGGGGGCTGTCGTACCGGCCCCGCTAGCGGCGCCGATGCTCATGGTCATGGTGTAAATGCCGGTGACCAAGCTCGCGTTGCGCGCAAAGTCGCGCTTGATGAGCGTAGGCATCAGCACGCCTGCAACGCCGATGGCTGCGCCAGCGGCTATGGTTCCGAGTAGCAGCGGCGGGAAGGCAGCCAAGCCGCGCAAGAGGTTGCCGGCGGCGAGCGTGAGCAGTGCCAGGAAGATGGTGCGCTCGGTGCCGAAGCGGCCGGCCAGGCGTGGAGCGATGAAGCCGAACACTCCCAAGCAAAGTACCGGCATCATGGCGAGGACGTTGGCCTCGAGGCCGGACAGGCTCGCGCCGCGTACGACCTCCGGCAGCACCGGCGCCAGATTGGAGAAGGGCGGGCGGAGGTTGAACGACACCATCACCAGCGCAAGCGCCCAGCCTAACCCGCGGGCGGTACTTGCGGCGGCTTGTGATGATGGATAGTCGCGTAGAGTCGTGTCGTTCATGCATTACTCACAATTAAACCAATTCGGCCCGCGTTCGAGGCAGACTCGAGGACGCGGGCCGGGCCGATGAAGGCGTGGGGGAAGAGCTGTCAGCTCGAGGCTCTGTCCTTCAGGCGCAGCAGGGCGATGCGGTTGACCTGCTCGATAGCGGTGCGGCGTTCTTGTTCGGGGGTGTTCTCGAGGCGCTCTTCGAAGGCGCGCAGAATGCTGTGCTTATCGTGGCCGCGCACGGCCAGGATGAAGGGGAAGTCGAACTTCTGGCGATAAGCGTCGTTGAGCGTCTGGAAGCGCTGGAACTCTTCTGCGGTGAGGCGGTCGAGGCCGGCACCGGCCTGCTCGCGGCTAGAGTCTTCGGTCAACTCGCCTGCGACGGCAGCCTTGCCGGCAAGGTCAGGGTGGGCGCGTAGCACTTGGAGTTGATCCGCTTCGCTCGCCGCGTTGAGCACCGCGGCCATGGCCTGCGCCAGCCCCTCCGGCGTGTCCTGCGCAGCGCTGAGGCCGCGATCCCAGGCTGCTGCCGCGACCCAGGGCGAATGTTCGTAGATCTCGCCGTAGGCGGCAACGAAGTCTTCCCGGCCGGTCTGGCTGGGCTGAGGTGCAAGCGTCGTGCTCATGATCGCTCTCCCGTGTTTGTATACGTGTTCACCGCGCAGTAGGCGGCAGTGCCGATAAGCTTCGATGAAGACGGCTGTGCGTAATAGGACCTAGAGTGCCCCGTCGAAAGCCGAGCCGCTTGACTCGGAGGCTTGCGACAGCGCCATGTTACTGGCGGCGGCGACGGTTCGGTTCCGCTGGCAAGTTGGTTTTGGCCGGCTACTATGTATCACAAAAGCGTTTTACTGGTCGACTAGCGGACCGCAGAATCGTATACAAAATCTTGAAAAGAAGGACCCCGATGAACTATAACGGGTGCCCTTTGACTAGGGCCCGCCCACAAACGGCGGGTGGATCGAGCGAACGGAGGACACGATGGGCCGATTGACGACGCATGTGTTGGATACCGCGAGCGGCCGCCCCGGTGAGGGGATTCGGATCAGTCTGCGGCGCGTGGTAGATGGGGTGGCACAGGAAATCGGCACGGCCGTCACCAACAGCGATGGGCGCTGTGACAGCCCTCTGCTCGAGGGCGATGCCATGCAGCCGGGCGTGTACGAGCTGGTGTTCGAAGCCGGCGCCTATTTCGACGCAGCCGGCGTGCAAACCGAGACGCCTCGTTTTCTGGACGACGTCATTCTGCGTTTCGGCATTGCCGATGCCAGCCAGCACTATCACGTGCCACTGCTGATTTCCCCGTACGGGTACACCACCTACCGCGGTAGCTGAGCGATAGTATGCGGCACCGGGGGTGCCGCATACCTTAAGAGGAAAGATGCCAGGACGGATCTTCCCAAATCGAGTCGCGGGAAACAGGGCGGGTTTTGCTTCTCTGAGAAGCGGGCCGACGTGCTCTTTGCGGCGAAAGTAACTGCTCTAGTCACGAGCATGTACAAGGCCGAGGAGAAGACCCTTTGAGCGATCAAGATACTGCGCAGCCGGGCGTGATCCGCGACCCCGACGTCACGCCGCCGTTGCGGCAGGCTGTTCCATACGCCCTGCAGCACGTCCTGGCGATGTTTGCGGGCAATATCACGCCACCCATCATTATTGCCGGCGTTATCGGCGCCACTGTCGAAGAAAAGATCTTCCTGATTCAGGTCGCTCTGTTCGTGGCAGGTGTGGCAACGCTGCTGCAAAGCGTGGGGGTTTGGCGCGTCGGCGCGCGACTGCCCATCGTGCAGGGGACCAGCTTCGGCTTCCTGCCCGTGGTGTTGCCGCTGGCCGGCAGCATGGGCCTGCCAGCCGTGTTAGGCGCTTCTTTCATTGCCGGCCTGGTGCAAATTGTATTCGGTGCGTTCCTGAAGAAGATCAGGCACTGGTTCTCGCCGCTGGTGATCGGCATCGTTATTTTGCTGATCGGCCTGACCCTAATGCCGGTGGGGCTCAACTACGCCGCTGGCGGCGTGGGTGCGGAGGATTTCGCCGCACCGCATAATCTGTTGATCGCCGGCCTGGTGCTGTTGGTGACAATTGTCTGCCATCAGTATGGTCGCGGCCTGCTCAGCGCGGCGTCCGTGCTGGTCGGCTTGGTGGTCGGTTATGTCGTGGCCGCGCTCGGTGGTTTCGTAGATTTTTCCAGCGTCAGCGAGGCAGCCTGGGTTGCCATTCCCAAGCCCTTGGCTTTCGGCATGGAGTTCTCTCCCACGGCCATCATCGGCATGGTGCTTATCATGCTCGTGGTCGGGCTCGAGACCATCGGCAACATCGCCGGCATTACGGTCGGCGGCGCGGGGCGCGCGCCGACTTCGCGCGAGTTGTCCGGGGGCGTCATGGCCGACGGCGTCGGTACGGCATTTGCCGCGCTCTTCAACACCTTGCCAAATACCGCGTTCGCGCAGAACGTCGGCCTTGTGGCGTTCAGCGGCGTGGTCAGCCGTCACGTGGTGACTATCGGCGGCATCATACTGATCGCGCTCGGCTTGTTCCCGAAGCTTGGCGGCGTCGTCGCTGCCATGCCTCAGGCAGTACTGGGCGGCGCTGCGGTGGTGATGTTCGGCATGATTGCCGGGGCAGGCATCAAGATGCTGGCCTCGGTGGAGCTCAATCAGCGCAATCTGCTGATTATAGCGGTCTCCCTCACTATGGGTGTCGGCCTGCCGCTGGTTGAGGGCATCACCGAGGCTTTCCCTCATGATGTGGCGCTGCTGATCGAATCCGGCTTGGTGCCGGCAGCCGTTTTCGGCATTGTGCTCGACGCCATCCTGCCCGGTCGCTCCCATGAGATGACCGCGCAGCGCGATAGCGGTGCAGCCGCCTCGGCTCCCGCTCGGGCCGAAGAGGTGTGACGCGCTCGCTCTCGACGCGTCGGTAGTACTTACTAACTGAGAAATAGAGAAACCGATGGAAGCATTTATTCACGAGTGGGCGAACCTGCTGGTGCGTTGGCTGCACCTGATTGTCGGCATCGCCTGGATCGGCGCCTCGTTCTATTTCAACTGGCTCGAGAACAACCTCGAGCGCCAAGGCAAGACCGGCGGCATTGCCGGCGATCTCTGGGCCGTCCACGGCGGCGGGTTCTACTACTTGCAGAAGTTTGAAGTCGCGCCGCCGAAGCTGCCGGAGACGCTGCACTGGTTCAAGTGGGAGGCTTACACCACCTGGATGACCGGCGTCGCGCTGCTGATTGTGGTGTATTACTACAACGCGCAGTCGATGCTGATCGATTCCTCCGTGGCGGATCTGGCGCCTTGGCAGGCGATTGCCATCGGTATCGGCACCTTGATCGTGAGCTGGTTCGTCTATGACGGACTTTGCAAATCGCCGCTCGCCAAGCAGCCCAAGCTGCTGGCGCTGGTCGGTTTCGCGCTGCTCGTGCTGTTGTCCTGGGGGCTGACTGAAGTGTTCAGCGGTCGCGGCGCCTATATCCACGTCGGTGCCGCCATTGGTACCTGCATGGTCGCCAACGTGTTCCGCGTCATCATCCCGTCGCAGAAGGCGCTGGTGCGAGCCATGGAGACCGGGCAGGAACCCGATGGCCGTCTCGGCAAGAACGCGCTGCTGCGCTCGCGTCACAATAACTACCTGACGTTGCCGGTGCTGTTCATCATGATCAGCAACCACTTCCCCAGCACCTATGCACACGAGTGGAACTGGGCGATTCTGGCCGCGCTCATGGTCATCAGCGCGGGTGTGCGCCACTACTTCAACATCCGTCATCTGCCGGAGAAGAAGGTGTGGATTCTGCCGGTGGCGGCCATCGCCACGGTAGCCTTGATGCTCGTGACCAGCCCGATGATGAAGAGCGAGGCGCCGCGGGAAGGCGCGACTGGTGCGGCGGTGGCCTGGGCTGACGTTGAAAGCGTCATCCATACCCGCTGCAGTTCCTGCCATGCGGCCGAGCCTCAGTTCCCCGGTTATGCCAGCCCGCCGGCAGGCGTGGTTCTGGAAACGCGGGAGCAGATCGAGGCGCGCAAGGCCGATATCAACCGGGTTACGGTGCAGTCGAACTACATGCCGATCGGCAATCTGACCGGCATGACCGAGGAAGAGCGCGCGCTGCTCGGCGACTGGGTTCGCTTCGGTAGCCAGTGATTGACGACGGACTCCAATGTTCCGCAGGAGCGGATGGGGTCTTGTATACAATCAGCGCATATGAAAACGGCCCTTTAAGGGCCGTTTTTTATGTTTATGGTTGGTTCTGGGCTTTGAGTGGTCTATTTTCGTATACAATTTGAAGGTATAGTTACTTCGTTTTATGGCTTATCCGAACGCTTCGCCTGAGGCGGTGAGCATCGCAGCCGGATCGTTCGAATAAGCGCTTGAAAGCAGAGGGGGGAACGGATGGCGCGGATTGCTGCGGACAGCGCAACCTTCGGCGGAGAGAGCAAGCGCTATTCCGACGAGGAAGTCTACAAAGGCATCGCTGAGGCCATCGTCGAACACCGCCTGCCTCCGGGCGCGCGTTTACCTGAAGATGCGCTGGCCGAGGTGTTCGGCATCAGCCGTACTGGCATTCGCAAAGTATTGCAGCGTCTCGCGTTGGAGCATCTGGTCACGATACGCCCGCGCCGGGGCGCGCAGGTGGCGCAGCCGACGGAGCAGGAGGCGCGTCAGGTATTCGCGGCGCGGCGCATGATCGAAGTCGGCAGCCTGGGCGGCGCAATCGAGGCCGCGCGCAAACGAGACATCCAGGCGCTGCACGACATCGCGCGGCAGGAGCGCGAAGCGCAGCAGTCGGGTGAGCACAGCCGGGCCATTCAGTTGTCAGCCCGCTTCCACACCCGTTTGATCGAGCTCGCGGGCAACGAAGTCATTACCGACTTTCTGCTGCAGCTAACCTCGCGTTCGTCACTGATCATCGCCATGTATGGGTCGCGCCTCAGCATCGGTTGCGACTGCGGCGAGCACGACGAATTGGTGGAACTGGTCGCCGAGCGGCGCGTGGACGAAGCCGAGGCGTGGATGGAGCGACACTTGCAGCGCATCGAAGCTACCCTGAGCTTCGGACCCGGCACCGAGGACGTGCCGGACTTCAAGCAGATTTTTCGCCCGATCCGCTGACGCGGCTGGGCGCTCCTGAGACCGCCGTTCGGCGGTCCGACTTGATCAGTATTTCGGAGAGTTTCACAGATGCAGTCCGACAACTACCCACGCGATCTCATCGGCTATGCGGGCAAGCCGCCGCACGCCGACTGGCCCGGTAAAGCACGTATCGCCGTACAGTTCGTCCTGAACTACGAAGAAGGCGGTGAGAACTGCGTGCTGCACGGCGACCGCTACTCCGAGCAGTTCCTGTCTGAAATCATCGGCGCCGAGGCCTATCCGGCTCGGCACATGAGCATGGAGTCCATCTACGAGTACGGTTCGCGCGAGGGCGTGTGGCGGATTCTGCGCGAGTTCGAGCGCCGCGGCCTGCCGCTGACCGTGTTCGGCGTCGCCATGGCGCTGGAGCGCAACCCCGAGGTGACCAAGGCGATCCAGGAACTGGGCCATGAGATCTGTTCGCACGGCCTGCGCTGGATTCACTACCAGAACGTCGACGAGGCTACCGAGCGCCAGCACCTTGAAGAGGCCGTGCGGATCTTCGAGCGCCTGCTGGGCGAGCAGCCCCTGGGGTGGTACACCGGGCGCGACAGCCCCAACACTCGTCGCCTGGTGGTGGAACACGGCGGCTTTCTGTACGACTCCGATTACTACGGCGACGATCTGCCGTTCTGGACCACAGTGGAAACCTCC
>JAJUGG010000017.1 GCA_029268285.1 Ectothiorhodospiraceae bacterium
CCAGCACCGGTATGAATTCGTCAGGCATGCGCATGCCGTTGCCGCCAGGCCATCGCAGTAGGGCTTCCAGGCCCTCCACCCGGCCAGCGCTGCCGACCACGGGCTGGTAATGGAGCTCGAATTCCTGGTTTTCGACCGCTTTGCGCAGATCGCCTTCCAATTGCAGGCGCTGACGGGCGTGCTGGCGCATGTCCGTCGAGAAAAACGTGTAGTGCCTGCCGCCTTGATGTTTAGCGTATTGCAGCGCAATGGCCGCATGCTCGAGTAACTGCGCGGCCTCTTCGGCATCGTTCGGGAAAACGGCGATGCCCATGGCCGCTGTCAACAACAAGGTGCGGCCGTCGATCTCATAGGGCTGATCGAAGGCGCGTTGTAGCCGCTCGGCATAAACTCGCGCTTCGTCGGCGGTGGTCAGTCCTGGTACCAGAACCAGGAATTCATCCGCGCCAGGGTGTGCCAGGGTGCATTGGTCGTTCAATGCCCGCTGCATCCGCTTGGCCACTTGCTGCAGGAGGCGATTGCCGCGCTCGTGGCCCAGGCTGTTGTTGAGGCGCTCGAAACGTGCGAGATCGAGCGCCAGAACCGCCAACACGCGGTGTTGCGCACGGGCCTGTGAGATCGCCTGCTGCAGACGCTTGAGCAGCAAAGCGCGGTTCGGCAAGCCGGTAACCGGATGATGCGAGCGTGCGCGCTGGAGCTCGGCCTCAGTCGCGACCTGCCCGCTGATGTCCTTGCCGGTGGAGACATAGCCGATCAACTCGCCGGAGGCGGAGTAGAGCGGCGAGATGGTCGTTTGCTGATAGTACAGCGAGCCGTCTCGCGCTCGGTTGGTGAGCGTGGTTTGATAATTGCGGCTCTGCTTTAGGCTCTGGCGAAGCCGGCCGAGTAAAAAACGTTGGTTGGCAGTAGGGTCGAGCGTCGCGAAAGGCTTGCCTTCGAGTTCCTGTAGCTGGAACCCGCTGACACGCTCGAAACTCGGATTGATGTAAATAATCCGCCCCTGCGGGTCTGTGATACATACCAGATCATTGGTTTGCTCCACCACCCGGCTGAGCATGAGCGAGTGACGTAAGCGCCGCAGGCGTCGATTGGAACGTTGCGCCCACAGCGCGCAGATGAGCGCAATTGCTATCAGCAGCAGTGCGTAAAGCAGCAGAGTCATATGCATGCGGTTCCACAACGCGGCTTGTAGCGTGCTCTGCTCCACCAGGGACACGATGCTTACGGCCGGCGCGTTGCCGGCTAGCGCTGGAGAGGCGGTAATGAAGCTCACTAGGCCGTCGTCGTTGCTGAACTGGCCGCGTTCGGCGTCTTGCAGGCGGGACAGCGTGTCGGCAGAGAGTGAGAGTGGCTCTTCTTCCGGCGCTGGTACGGCTGCGCCGTCAGGCCCCACGAGTACACGGCGGCCGGGTACGCCGCTCATGCGTGTCGTGATGGCGCTGTAGAGCTGGGCGAGGGGGTAGTCCAGCGCCAGTACGCCGCCTGGGCCCTGCGCCGCCTCCAGCGTCACCGCAAAACGCAGGACGGGCGGCTGTGCCTCCGCTGCATGATAGCTCGCAGCCAGCCGGCCGGGCGGCCCAGATGCGATCTGTCGCAGCCCTTGGGAGGCAGGGTCGGGCAGGGCGCGCTGGTCCGGCGAGTTTGTCGCTACGACCAGGCGCGAGCTGCCGGGGTTCCAGTAGAACACCTGATCGTAGCCGCTCTTGGTTTCGATGAAGCGCCGGAAGTGGTCGCTCAAGGCTTTTGGGTCGTCCCCCACCCGCAGCGCTAGAGTTGTGCTCGAGGAGAGCAGGCGCAGGTCGGCGGCGATGGCGTCCACATCGCGTTGCAGACGGCCCTCGGCGCGCGCCAGCACCATCTCCTGGTCCAGCCGCAGGCGCTGCTCCGCCATCTTGGCAAAGTGCAGGTGTACGCCCGCTAACACCAGCGCAATCACGACAGCGGCGGGGATGAAGAGCAAGAGAAAACGGCGCATGCAAATCCGCGGGGGCTCTTAACTAATAGTTATAGGCGACGACGCGGCACGGCGGCCGTACCGGACCCAGGTGGAGGCGGGCGGGCGCTACTTCAAGTGTCTTTGACCTTGCTCAAATAGACGAGGTTCACGCGACGGGTATAATGCCGCACTGAACTTTGCGGGCCGGTTGAGGGTCTCTACCCACAACTACACAAGCTAATGCGCCTTTTCGGCTCCGCTATCCATAGGAAACGGCCGATGACTGCCTCGAAGCATTCTGTCGCGATCGCCATTGTGCTGGCGTCCATCATTCTGGCGATTGCCTTGTTAGTATTTGCTTTTTCAGACCGTTCCCGCAGTGAGGCCGAGTTGATTGCAATGATCGACGCGCGCATCGAAGAGAAGGCGCAGCCGACTTCGGATGCTGCGTTCAACGCGCGGGTCGAGCAGGGCATCATGGCCTTCATTGACAAGCAACGCCGAGCCGAGGCCGAGCGGCCGAATACGCTGGCCGCCAATGTTCCGCCGCCGGCGGAAGACGAGTTCTACTACGGCAGCCCCGATGCGCGCATCACACTGATCGAGTACTCCGATTTTGAGTGCCCGTTCTGCAAGCGCTTTCACCAGACCGCCAAAGCACTCGTGGACGGTTCTGACGGCAAGGTCAACTGGGTGTATCGACACTTCCCGCTCGATTCGCATAATCCGGGCGCGCAGCGGCAGGCCGAAGCAGCCGAGTGCGCCGGCGAGCTTGGCGGCGGCGAGGCTTTCTGGGCCTATACGGACGCTGTCTACGAGCGTACGAGCAGCGGGGGGCGAGGTTTTGCCGAGTCGGCGCTGGCGCCGCTCGCGGTGGAGCTCGGCTTGCGTGAGTCGGATTTCATCGAGTGCCTGAACAGTCGCCGGCATGCGGATAAGGTTCGCGCGCAGATGGCGGCGGGAATGCGTGCCGGCGTCACGGGTACGCCCGGTAATATCCTTTACGATAAGCAAACTGGCAACGTACTCGCGGTGCACGGCGCGCAGCCCCTGGAGCGGTTGCGGCAGGCGGCGGCGGAGTTGGTCGAGGAGGGGCTTTGACATGTGGACTTGGCTGCACAAACTTGGCTCGCCGCAGCGCTTCTACAGTCTTTCCGGCCGACTGATTCCTTGGTTTGCGGTCTTGTCCGTGTTGCTCATGGCAGCGGGGCTGTATGGCGGGCTGGTGCTGGCGCCGCCCGATTATCAGCAGGGCGATAGCTATCGCATCATCTACATCCATGTCCCGGCGGCCTGGATGTCCATGTTCGTCTACGTTTCCATGGCGTTCGCAGCTGCCGTCGGCATGATCTGGCGGATCAAAGTGGCCGACATGGTCGCTCGTGCCAGTGCGCCGCTGGGCGCCTCCTTTACGTTTCTCGCGTTGGTTACCGGCTCGCTGTGGGGCAAGCCCATGTGGGGAGCCTGGTGGGTATGGGACGCGCGGTTGACGTCCGAACTTCTGCTGTTGTTCCTCTACATCGGCTTCATGGCCCTGCAATCGGCGTTCGATGACCGCCGTACCGCGGCGCGGGCCGGGGCCGTACTGGCTTTGGTAGGGTTGGTTAACATTCCCATAATCCATTATTCGGTAGAGTGGTGGAACACTCTGCATCAAGGGCCGACGGTGACGAAGTTCGATGCGCCCTCCATCCATCTCAGCATGTTGATCCCGCTGCTTTTGATGGCTTTCGGTTTCATGTGCTACCACGCCGCGATGGTGCTGGTGAGAGCCCGCAACGAGCTAATCGAGTGGGAACGCAACAGCCGTTGGCTGCAGAACCTGATCACCGAGTAGAACAACGATGGCCGAGTTCTTTCACATGGGCGGATACGCCTTTTACGTCTGGAGCGCCTACGGCATCGTGGCGCTGGTAATGGTTGCTAACGTGCTGATGCCGCTGAGAAAAAGGCGAATCCTGATGGATAACCTGAAGCGGCGTGTACGAGCGAAAAGGAGGCAAGCGGCATGAGTCGGCGTGGCAAGCGTGGTCTGATAGTTCTGATTCTAGTCCTCGGTGTCGGCGCCGCGTCGGCGATGGTTCTAACCGCGCTGAAACAGAACATGTCGCTATTCTTCAGCCCCAGCCAAGTGGTTGCCGGCGAGGCGCCGGTGCAGCATGTGTTCCGTGTCGGCGGCCTAGTCGAAGAAGGCAGCGTGGAACGCTCCGGCGAGGATTTAACCGTGCGTTTTGCCCTCACCGACGGCGGTGCAGTGGTGCCGGTGACTTACACTGGCATCCTCCCGGATCTGTTCCGCGAGGGGCAGGGTATCGTGGCGCGCGGTCGTTTGCAGGACGACGGTCTCTTCGTGGCCGAGGAAGTATTGGCCAAGCACGATGAGAACTATATGCCTCCGGAGGTGGCCGAAGCGTTGATCAAACAGGGCGGTGCCAACCTGACCAACCCGCACTCTAAGTAAACCGGCGGTTTTATGATTGCAGAACTGGGACATTTCGCCCTCATCCTTGCGCTAGTCGTCGCACTCGCGCAGGGCATCCTGCCGCTAATCGGCGCCATGCGCGGCAACGTGGGTTGGATGACGCTCGGCGTGTCAGCCGCGCGTGCGCAATTCGTGCTGTTGCTGTTGTCCTACATAGCGTTGAGCTATGCCTTCTACGTCAACGATTTCTCCCTGGTCTACGTTGCGGAAAACTCCAACACCGCGCTGCCCTGGTACTACCGGCTGTCGGCGGTGTGGGGCGCGCACGAAGGCTCGCTGCTGCTCTGGGTTCTGATCCTGGCCGGCTGGGGCATGGCCGTGTCGTACTCCACCCGCGCGCTGCCGATGGTCTTTTCGGCGCGCGTGATGGCGGTGATGGGGCTGGTGTCGGTCGGCTTCCTGCTGTTCATGCTGCTGACCTCGAATCCGTTCGATCGCCTCTTTCCCGCGGCCGCCGAAGGGCGCGACCTCAACCCGTTGTTGCAGGACTTCGGCTTGATCGTGCATCCGCCCATGCTTTACATGGGCTATGTGGGCTTTTCCGTCGCCTTTAGCTTCGCGATTGCCGCGCTGCTGGGCGGCAATCTGGACGCCACCTGGGCGCGTTGGTCGCGTCCCTGGACCACCGTTGCGTGGGTGTTTCTCACCCTCGGCATCGCCATGGGAAGCTGGTGGGCTTACTACGAGCTTGGCTGGGGCGGCTGGTGGTTCTGGGACCCGGTTGAGAATGCTTCGTTCATGCCGTGGCTGGTGGGAACGGCGCTCATTCACTCGTTGGCGGTTACCGAGAAGCGCGGTACCTTCAAGAGCTGGACCGTGCTGCTGGCGATTTCTACCTTCAGCCTCAGCCTGCTCGGCACCTTCCTGGTGCGCTCCGGCGTGCTGACCTCGGTACATTCCTTCGCTACCGACCCCACCCGCGGCATGTTCATCCTGGCGCTGTTGGTGATTACCGTCGGGGTGTCCTTGCTCCTGTACGCCATTCGTGCCCCCAAGGTCGGCGGTGGCGGCAGCTTCGGCCTGTTCTCACGCGAAAGCATGCTGTTGATTAACAATGTCCTGCTCACGGTGGGGGCCGCCACGGTGCTGCTGGGTACGCTGTATCCGCTCATCATCGATGCGCTTGGCTTGGGCAAGATCTCCGTGGGCGAACCGTACTTCAATGCCGTGTTCATCCCGCTGATGATCCCGCTGATCATTCTTACGGCGTTCGGGCCTTTGCTGCGCTGGAAGCAGGATCAGCCGAGCCGCGTGTTCAAGGGCATCTGGGCGGGCGGCGTGGTGGTGCTGATCGCGGCCGTTGTGTTCGCGATTACGGTCGGGCCGGTATCCCCCATGGCTGCCTTCGGTTTGGTGCTCGCGGTCTGGGTGGCCTACGGTTCCTTCCAGTCGCTGTGGGAGCGCACGCGTAACCGACGTTCGCGCTGGCGCGCGCTGCAAACCACTTCCCGCGGCATCTACGGCATGGTGTTGGCGCATCTCGGGCTGGCAGTGTTTATTGTCGGCGTGACCGTCGTGAGCACCTTCGAGGTGGAGCGCGATCTGCGCATGGCGCCGGGCGATACCTTACAGGTGCGCGATTACGTCTATCGCTTCGATGGCGTGCGCAACGCCGACGGTCCCAACTACCGCAGCACCGAAGGCGTGGTGACGGTACTGCGCAATGGCAAGGAAGTGACCGTGCTGTATCCGGAGAAGCGGCTTTATCTGGCGCGGCAGATGCCGATGACGGAAGCCGGCATCAACGCGGGGCTGTTCCGCGATCTTTACGTGTCATTGGGCGAACCCCTGTCGAACGGGGCCTGGGGCGTTCGCGTGTACTACAAGCCGTACGTGCGCTGGATTTGGCTGGGCTCGCTGATGATGGCCGCGGGCGGTCTGCTGGCCGCTACCGACCCCCGCTATCGGCGCTTGCTCGCCAAGGAGCGCCAGGTGCGTAGCGCTGCTGTGTATGCGGAGGGCAGCGCATGAAACGCGGCCTGATTCCCCTAGTGGTGTTTCTGGTGCTTGCCGTATTTCTCGGTATCGGTCTCATGCTACGGCCGAATGAGGTGCCGTCGCCGATGATCGGCAAGCCGGCACCGGCCTTCAGCGCTCCGCGTCTGCACAACCCGGAGCAGACGCTGACGGAGGCCGATCTGCAGGGTGAGGTCAGCGTGCTGAACGTGTTTGCCAGCTGGTGCGTGCCTTGCCGTGAAGAGCATCCCTATGTCAGCGCTTTGGCCGAGCGTGTGCCGGTTTATGGGCTCAATTATAAGGACGAGCGCGCGGATAGCGTTGCTTGGCTGCAACGCTTCGGTAACGCCTACCGCGCTATCGCCTACGATCGCGACGGTAAGATCGGCATGGACTGGGGTGTTTATGGTGTGCCCGAGACCTTCATCCTGGATCGCAACGGCGTGATTCGGCATAAGCACATCGGCGTTATCGATGCCCGCAGCCTGCGCGAGGAAATCATGCCCATCATCGAACAGTTGCGGGCGGAGGGTTCATGAAACGTCTGCTGATTCTGGGGTTGCTGTTGCTGCCGCTGCTGGCCGTTGCGGCGACCCCTACCTACCCATTCGATACGCCCGAGCAGGAGAAGCGATTTCAAACGCTCTCTGCGCAACTGCGCTGCCTGGTGTGCCAGGGGCAGGCCATTGGTGACTCCAATGCGGATCTTGCGGTGGACATGCGCAAGGAAGTCCACCGCATGATCGTCGAGGGACAGAGCGATCAGGAAATCGTCGACTATATGGTGGCGCGCTACGGCGATTTCGTGCTGTTCAAGCCGCCGGTGAATGCGTCGACTTATCTACTGTGGTTCGGCCCCTTCGTATTGGCGCTGATCGGTGTCTGGGTTCTGTTCACCCTGGTGCGGCGCCATCGCGCCCCCGCCGAACTCTCGCCTGAGGAGCGCGCTCGGCTCCAGAAATTGCTAGATAACGAGGAGCGGCGCTAATGCTGTATTTCTGGCTGCTCGCCGGCCTGCTCGCCGCCGGTACCCTGGCTTTCGTCCTGCGTCCGCTATGGCAACCGCACATGGTCGAGAGCGTGGATCGGCGCCGTAGCAACATTTCCATCTTCCGCGACCGCTTGGCCGAACTGGAGTCGGACCGTGACAGCGGCGTCCTGAGCGACGAGCGTTTTGCCGAGGCCAAAGCTGACCTCGAGCGTGAATTGCTCCAGGACGTTAGCCGGGACGAGGCGAACTTGAACGCGCGGCCGTCCAAGCCTGCGGCGATTATTACCGGCGTTGTCGGCGTGGTCCTTGCGGTAGGGTTGTATCTGCAGATCGGCGGTACGGAGGCGTTCGATGCGCTCGGCCCCGATGCCATGCAGGGCTTCGATCGTGAAGCTCAGATCCAGTTCGTTCGCGATAACGTGGATACGCTGCGGGCTCAGGTTGCGGCAAATCCCGATGAGCTGGAGCCGACCCTGATGCTGGCGCGCTCCTACATGGTGTTGCAGGAACTCGATCAGGCCTTGGCAGTCTACGAGGCCGCTTACCCCCGCTTCCGCGAGTCGCCGCAGCTGTTGGCGGACTACGCCGAGGCCTTGGCGTTCCGGAACGGCGGGCGCTTCGACGGCGAGCCCGGCAGCTTGATTCAAGAAGCGCTAGAGGTCGATCCGGCGCATCCGAAAGCGCTGTGGCTGGCCGGCGTAACCGCCATGCAGGCGAATCAGCAGGAGCGGGCCGAGGACTACTGGCGTCGTCTCCTGGCGGTGCTGCCTGCGGGAAGCTCCGCGGCCATGGAAATCCAGCAAGTGCTTGCCGACATGGGTGCCGGCGGCCTACAGCCGGCGCCTTCGGACGATGCCCATGCCCGGATGACGGTGGGCGTCACGCTGGCCCCCGAGCTTGCGGAGCGGGTGTCGGCGGATGCAACGGTGTTCGTGCTTGCGCGCGCGGCCGGCGAGGGGGCGCCCCGAGCGCCGCTGGCCGTTGCGAGGCACGCAGTGGCCGACCTGCCCCTGGAGGTCGTTCTGGACGAGTCCATGGCGATGGTGCCGGATCTCAGTCTGGCCACCGTGCCGGAGGTGGTGATCGAAGTGCGCGTGTCTCGGTCCGGTCAGGCCGAGGCTGCGCCGGGTGATCTGTTTGGTCGCAGCGAGCCGCTAGTGGTGGGCCAGGACGAATCGGTCACGGTTGTAATCGACGAAGTCGTCGAGTAACGCGGTGGGGTCGGCTCTGCGGGTAAAGTCTCGCAGGGCCGGCCGGTTTCTCGTCGTCTCTTAGCCTTCCACAGGCAGAGACTCCAGCGCAAAGCCGCTTTCATCGATTTTCAACACGCTACCCTGCTCGTACCAGTCGCCCAGCACGATGCGCGTGGCCGGTGCGCCATCCAATTCGATGTGGTGCACGGCCGGGCGGTGGGTATGGCCGTGGATCAGGCGACGGACCCTGTGCTGACGCATGGCGTCTTCCACTGTCTTCTGATTGACATCCATTAAATAATCATCGAGAAACTGATTGCGCCCAGAGCTTTGATCCCGCGCCTGGCGTGCGAAGGCAATGCGCTCCTCCAAGCTCTTGGCAAGTATGGCTTCCTGCCAAGCGGGATCGCGCACCTGTGCTCGCAAGCGTTGATACTCTAGGTCGTCGGTGCACAGGCTGTCGCCGTGCATTAACAGGGTCGGTTCGCCATGCAGGTCGAGCTTGAAGGGATCGTTCAGCAGCGTTGCGCCGGTGAGTTCGCAGAAGCGCTGGCCGATCAGGAAATCCCGGTTGCCGTGCATGACGTAGAGCGGCGTCTGCGTAGAAAAGGCCTTTAGCCCGTCGATAATCGGGGCGACAAGATGAGCGGCATCGTCCCCCAGCCAGGCTTCGAACAAATCGCCGAGAATGTAGAGCCCAGCAACCTGGCCACGGTGTTCCTCGAGAAAGCTGAGGAACAAGCGGTTGATCGCTTCGCGCGATGGGTCGAGGTGCAGGTCCGAGATCAGCAGAGTAGGCTGAGACACGCGCGGCTCCTTTATACAAGGTTCGAGGTTGGGCCTAGCTTTAACTATTCTCTCCCGCTATCGCAAGAGTCCGCGCTTTGTCCGCTGGCTCGGTTCGGCTAAGATTCAGGCCCTATGACCGACATCATCGCCAAAACCCGTTTCGCGCCCAGCCCAACCGGGCTGATGCATTTGGGCAACCTACGCACCGCGTTGTTCAACGCCTTGCTGGCCCGCCGGCTTAGCGGCAGCTTCTTGCTGCGCATCGAGGACACCGACGCCGAGCGCAGTCGTGCAGAGTTCGATGCTGCGCTCGGCGAGGACCTGCTATGGCTGGGCCTGGCGTGGCAGGAAGGCCCGGCGGTCGGCGGCGAGCACGGGCCGTATCGGCAGTCCGAGCGCGCCGACGTGTATCAACACTACTACGACGCACTGGAGCAGGCGGGGCTGGTATACCCCTGTTTTTGCAGCGAGCGGGAGTTGAAGCTTTCGCGCAAGGCACAACGAGCTGCCGGCAAACCGCCGCGCTACGCGGGCACGTGCGGGCATCTCAACGCCGATGAGGTCGCCGCCAAGCGGGCCCAGGGCCTGGAGTCCACTCTTCGGTTCCGGGTGCCGCGCGGGGAAGTGGTGGAATTCGAGGATTTAGTGCGTGGGCCGCAGCGCTTTCTGACCGACGACATCGGCGACTTCATTATCCGCCGGGCCGACGGCACGCCCGCGTTCTTTTTCAGTAACGCCATCGACGACAGCCGGATGGGAGTGACGCACGTGCTGCGCGGTGAGGATCACCTCACCAACACTCCGCGCCAACTGCTGTTGCTGCGCGCCTTGGATATGCGCGAGCCGAGCTACGGACACATTTCCATGATCGTCGGGCCGGACGGCAGCCCCTTGTCCAAGCGCCACGGCAGTCGCTCGGTGCGGGAGTTGCGGGAGTCTGGGTATCTGCCCGCGGCGCTGTTGAACTACCTGGCCCGGCTCGGGCATCACTACGAAGACAATAGCCTCATGTCGCTGGAAGCTCTGGCGCAGGGCTTCGAGTTATCGCAGCTAGGTCGCGCGCCTGCTCGCTTCGACGAGGCGCAACTGTTGCACTGGCAGCGCGAAGCCGTCGCGCAGGCTGACACCGCGACGCTGTTGGCCTGGGTCGGGGAGGAGGTTCCGCCGGGGCAAGCCGAGCGCTTCGTCGAGGCGGTGCGCGCCAACATTGCTTTCCCGCATGAAATGCAGCAGTGGAGCGAGGTCGTTTTCGGCGATCGCGCTGAGCTCGATGCGGACGGCGCCGCCGTAATGCGGGAGGCGGGCGCTGACTTCTTTGCCGCGGCGCGTGAAGCCTATGCGGCGTCCGGCGGCGACTATAAAGCCTTCATCGACGGCGTGAAGACGCGTACAGGCGTCAAGGGCAAGGGGCTATTCTTGCCGCTGCGTCTTGCCTTCACCGGCCGCCCCCACGGTCCTGAATTGGCGCCGCTGCTCGAACTGCTTGGCTCGCAGCGGGTCGACGCACGCCTTGAGCGCGCGCAACGTCTAGCTGCCACGGAATAAGCACTTCATGCTGGAAATCTACAACAGTCTCACTAATCGCAAAGAAGCCTTCCAGCCCATCGAGCCCGGCAGGGTGGGCATCTATGTCTGTGGCATGACGGTGTACGACTACTGCCATGTCGGCCATGCAAGGGCCATGGTGGTGTTCGATGTCGTGGTGCGTTACCTGCGTGCTAGCGGCTACGAGGTTCGCTACGTCCGGAATATTACGGATATCGACGACAAGATCATTCGGCGTGCGGCCGAGAACGGCGAGCCTATCGATGCCCTCACCGAGCGTTTTATCGCGGCCATGCGCGAAGATGCCGAAGCGCTCAAGGTGCTGCCGCCGGATCTGGAGCCGCGCGCGACCGAGTCGCTCGATCAGATCATTGCCATGATTCAGCGCTTGGAGGCGGGCGGTTATACCTACCGAGCCGATAACGGCGATGTGTACTTCGACGTCAGCCGCTTTGCCGACTACGGCAAGCTGTCCGGCATCCGCCTGGAGGAGCAAAAGGCCGGGGCTCGGGTCGACGTCAGCGAGGCCAAGGAGCGCGCCGAGGACTTCGTGCTCTGGAAGGCTTCCAAGGCCGGTGAGCCGAGTTGGCCATCGCCGTGGGGCGACGGGCGCCCGGGTTGGCACATCGAGTGCTCGGCCATGTCTACTCACTGCCTGGGCGAGCATTTCGATATCCACGGCGGCGGCCTAGACTTGAAGTTCCCGCACCACGAAAACGAAATCGCCCAGAGCGAGTGCGCCACCGGCACGCATTTCGTCAATTACTGGATGCACAACGGGCACGTCCGCGTCGACAACGAGAAGATGTCCAAGTCCCTGGGCAACTTCTTCACGGTGCGGGACGTCTTGACGCATTACCGGCCGGAGGTGGTGCGCTACTTCCTGCTCTCCAGCCACTATCGCAGCCCGCTCAACTATACAGCGGACGCGCTGGAACATGCCGGCGCGGCGCTGGAGCGCCTGTACCTGGCGCTGCGTGGTGTGCAGCCCCAGGCGGAAGAGGGCGTCGGCGACGAATTGCGGGTGCGTTTCCGGGCGGCCATGGATGACGACTTCAACACGCCGCTGGCCCTGTCCGTGCTGCACGACATAGCGCGCGAGTTGAATCGCGCACGCGCCGAGAACGGCCCTGCGCGAGCTTATGCCGCACTGCTGGTGGAGTTGGGGCGGATGCTCGGGCTGCTTCAGGACGATCCCGAGGCTTTCCTTCGCAAGGGCGGCGACGAAGGTGGCTTGAGCGCCGAGGAGATCGAGGCACTGATTGCCGAGCGTACGGCGGCGCGCAAGGCGCGCGACTTCGCGGCTGCCGATCGTATTCGCGATGAGCTTCAGGCGCAGGGCGTAATCATCGAGGACGGTGCTGCGGGAACCACTTGGCGCCGGGAGTAAACGCTGCGGCAAAAAGTCGGGCTTGCCGAGGCGAGGCCGTTTTACACAGGCCTAGCTCTCCGGCGCGCTCGGCACCACTCTGGCGGTTCGGACCTTGTGGTTCTTCACCTGCAGAATGGTCACTGGAAAACCTTGCAGCATGATGGTGGTGCCGGCCTCGGGGATGGTTTCCATATGCTCCAGGATGAGGCCGTTAAGCGTCTTCGGGCCGTCGGTGGGCAGTTGCCAGTCCATGATGCGGTTTAGTTCGCGAATGCTGGCGCCGCCCTCGACGATGAAGCTGCCGTCATCCTGAGGCTGTACTTCCTTGATGCTCGCCGCGGGGTCGGTGGTAAACTCACCGACGATCTCCTCGAGAATGTCTTCCAGCGTCGCCAAGCCGAGAATCTCGCCGTACTCGTCGACCACCAGGCCGCTGCGGCGCCCATTGCGCTGAAAGTTTACCAATTGCACGTTGAGCGGCGTGCCCTCAGGAATGAAGTAGGGCTCGCGCACGCGCTCCATCAACACCTCTCGGTCCAGGCGCCCGGTAGCCAAGTCGCGCAGGATCTTGCGCAGGTGCAGAAAACCTACGACGTTGTCGATGGTGCCGCGGTAGACCGGCAGCCGGGTGTACTGGCTCTGCTCGATGTCTTCGAGGATATCTTCCCAGCTGTCGTCGAGGTCGATGCCGACAATGTCGGCGCGCGGAACCATGATGTCCTCCACCGTCGCGTTGTCGAGATCGAGGATGCCCAGGAGCATTTTTTGATGGCGCCGGGGGATCATGGCGCCGGCTTCGTTAACCACAGTTCTCAGTTCGTCCCGGCTGAGGCTCTCACCGGAGCTGTCCTCCAGCTTGATGCCCACGGTGCGCAGCATGGCGTTGACGATGCCGTTGACCACCCAGACCAATGGGTAGAGGACGCGCATTAGCGCGCTCAGCGCATAAGCGGCCGGGAAGGCGATGCGTTCCGGGTAAAGCGCGGCCAGGGTCTTCGGCGTTACCTCTGAGAAAATCAGTACCACCAAGGTCAACAAGAAGGTAGCCACTGCGATTGCGCTTTCGCCACCGAGGCGCAGAGCGATCAAGGTCGCGATGGACGAGGCAAGAATATTGACGAAATTGTTGCCGAGAAGGATCAGCCCGATCAGCCGGTCGGGTCGACGCAGCAGGCGCGAGGCGAGCCGTGCTCCGCGATGCCCGGATTTGGCCAGATGCCGCAACCGGTAGCGGTTCAGCGTCATGATGCCCGTCTCCGAGCCTGAGAAGGCACCGGACAAGACGAGCAATAAAGCGAGGATGGCAAATAGAACCGATAACGGAAGCTCGCTCAAGCGTCCCGGCCCTCCGTCAGTGGGTTTCGTGGAGAATCAGCTCGAGGACGAACTTCGAGCCGAAATAGGCCAACATCAGCAACACGAAACCGGCCAACGTCAGGCGGATAGCAGTACGCCCGCGCCAGCCGAGGCGCCAGTGGCCTAGCAAAAGGCCGCCAAAAACGAACCAGGCGACGATGGAGAGCACGGTCTTGTGAACCAAGTGCTGCGCGAACATGTCATCTAGAAAGACGAAGCCGGTAAGCAGCGAGAGGCTGAGCAACACGAAGCCCAGCGTCAGCGTCTGAAACAGCAGCTCTTCCATGGTCTGTAGCGGCGGCAGGAAGCGCATGACGCCTCGCGGGTGTTTATGGCGCAGCTGGCGATCCTGGAACGCCAGGAGAATGGCCTGTAAGGCTGCCAGTGCGAGCAGGCTGTACGCTAGGATCGACGTGTAGACGTGGCTGCCGATGCCGGGGGGCAGTGTTTCGATTTGCTCCCGGGGCGTGCCGAAGAAAGCGGCCAGAATCACGGCCAGGCCGACGACGGGAAGACCTGAGGCTGTCAGGTTATGGCCCGGTCGGCGCCACATGGTGACCAGCACCAGTGCCGCCATCAGCCAGCCGACCACCGAAGCGGCCTCGAAGAACCCGAGGTAGAGGCCGTTAGCGAGCAGCAGCGAGCCGCCGATGATGACGGTATGCGCGGCAAGGCCGCCGGCGCCGAGCGCCAGCACCGTGCCCTGCGCCGGCGGAGATTGGTCACGCATCAGGCGCGACACCGGCCATGCGCCGGCGGCGGTATAGAGCACGAAAGCGAGTAGGGCTAGGATGGTTTTCAACATGGAGTCCGAATCGGCAAAACGCCTTCCGGCGATGATGGCACAGAAGAGTCGTTAACAAAACCCGAGTGCAAGATCGCAGGCATTCGGTCCGCGCTGCGTCTCTCTGTATAATGCCTTGAACTACGTGCCTCGGCTCAACCGATGCGTTCTGGGCCACGCTCCCGGTTACCGACCCGACGCGGCTTCGCTGCAAGAGCCCGGCAACCGGCACCGAACGAAACTGTAGAGAGCTTATGTTCGACAATCTAAGTGATCGATTCGACGGCATCGTCAAACGCCTGCGCGGCCAGGGACGACTGACCGAGGAAAATATCGGCGATACCCTGCGCGAAGTCCGCATGGCGCTGCTGGAAGCGGATGTGGCGCTGCCCGTGGTGCGGGAGTTCATCAAGGATGTTAAAGAGCGGGCGCTCGGCGAAGAGGTTTCCAAGAGCCTGACGCCGGGGCAGGCCTTCGTGAAGATCGTCCACGACGAGCTCGTGCGCATCATGGGCGAGGCCAACGACGCGTTGGACCTCAACGCGCGGCCGCCTGTGGTGATTATGGTGGCGGGTCTGCAGGGTGCGGGTAAGACCACCAGCATCGGCAAGCTCTCGCGCTTCCTGAAAGAGCGCGAGCGCAAGAAAGTCCTGGTGGTGAGCTGCGACGTCTATCGCCCTGCGGCCATCGAACAGTTGGCGACTCTGGCGCGCGAGGTTGGGGTCGACTTCTTCCCCAGCGAGGCGGGGCAGGATCCGGTCGCCATCGCGCGCGATGCCTCCGAGCACGCGCGTAAGCACTTCTATGATGTGCTCCTCATCGATACGGCGGGCCGCCTGCACGTCGATGCGGCCATGATGGAAGAGGCCAAGGCCATCCACGCCGCCGTCCAACCGCACGAAACGCTGTTCGTTGTCGACAGCATGACCGGTCAGGATGCGGTCAATACCGCCAAGGCGTTCGACGAAGCCCTGCCGCTGAGCGGCGTCATCCTGACCAAGGCGGACGGCGATGCGCGTGGCGGTGCGGCGCTGTCGGTGCGGCACATCACCGGCAAGCCCATCAAGTTCCTCGGCGTGGGCGAAAAGACCACGGCGCTCGAGCCGTTTCACCCCGACCGCGTCGCGTCGCGCATTCTCGGCATGGGCGATGTGCTGTCGCTGGTCGAGGAGGTCGAGCGCAGCGTCGACAAGAAGGAAGCTGAAAAGCTCGCCACCAAATTCAAGAAGGGCGAAGGCTTCGATCTCGAGGACTTGCGCCAGCAGATGCTTCAGATCGGCAAGATGGGCGGCCTCACCAGCTTGATCGACAAGCTGCCGGGCATGGGCAAGTTGCCTGACAACGTCAAGAATCAGGTCAACGACAAGGACGTGCGCCGGCAGATTGCCATTATCGATTCGATGACGCCGATGGAGCGGCGCAAACCCGACATCATCAACGGCTCGCGCAAGCGCCGTATTGCGGCCGGTTCCGGCGTTCAGGTCCAGGACGTCAATCGTCTGCTCAAACAGCATAAGCAGATGCAGAAAATGATGAAGCAGCTCAAGAAGGGCGGCATGCGTAAGCTGATGCGCCAGTTCGGCGGGGGCGGCGGCATGCCGCCCGGGCTCGGCGGCGGCTTCCGCTAGGCCGAAGTCACGCCTTGAGCGCTCCCGCTCTTTCTGGCTTGGCGGCGGCAATGCCGCCCGGCTCTTGGAAAATTCGCGCGGGAGCCTTCACTTTCGCTTGAAAACCAGTACAATGCGCGATTCACAACGCGGGCGGTCGTTTCTTGCCGCTCGCCAGTAAGCCAAAGGGTAAACGAAAGGCATGGTTACGATTCGTCTTGCACGTGGCGGTGCGAAAAAGCGGCCGTTCTATCAGATCGTTGTCACCGACAGCCGCAATGCGCGCGATGGTCGCTTCATTGAGCGTCTGGGTTTCTTCAACCCGGTGGCTTCCGGTCAGGAAGTTCCTCTGCAGATCGACCTCGAGCGCGCCAACCACTGGATCAGCCAGGGCGCCAAGCCGTCCGAGCGCGTGGCGCAGTTGATCAAGAAGGCGAGCAAGGCTTCGGAAGCGGCCTAAGCGCAGCTTCATTTAGTTCGCAAGATGGCGGAACGCTCGCCACTCGTCGTCGTCGGGCGGATCGCCGGTGTTTACGGCGTGCGCGGTTGGCTGCGGGTAATCTCGCACACCGCGCCGCGCGAGAACATATTCGGTTACCGGAACTGGCACCTTCGGCTTCGCGATGAATGGAAGCCGGTCGAGCTGGTTGAAGGGCGTCAGCAGGGCAACCGACTGGTTGCGGCGCTTGAGACGGTGACTGATCGGGATCAGGCTCGAACGCTGATCGGCGCGGACATTGCGGTGCCGCGTTCAGAGTTGCCGCCGGCCGAGGCGGGCGAGTATTACTGGGCCGATCTCGAAGGATTGCAGGTCCTCACCGTCGATGGCACCGAGCTTGGGGTCGTGGATCACTTGTTCGAAACCGGCGCCAACGACGTCATGGTGGTTCGCGGCGAACGCGAGCGTCTGGTGCCCTTCGTCAAGGACCAGGTAGTGCGGTCCGTCGATCTCGAGGCCGGCCGTATTACGGTCGACTGGGATCCAGAGTTTTAGGTCAACGAGTGCGCTTCGATATCGTCACGCTGTTTCCCGAGCTGGTGGACGCAGTGACGGCATCCGGCATACCGCAGCGCGCCGTAACGCGTGGTCTGCTGACCGTGGTCACCTGGAACCCCAGGGATTACACTAGCGACCGCCATCGCACCGTGGATGATCGTCCCTATGGGGGCGGCCCAGGCATGGTGATGAAGATTCAGCCGCTGCGTGACGCCATTTGGGCCGCGAAAGCCGCGGCGCCCGAGCAGGCAAAGGTCGTGTACCTGAGTCCGCAGGGCAAGTCGCTGACGCAGGCAGCGGTTGAGAGTTTCGCGCGCGAAGCGCGGTTGGTATTGGTCTGCGGACGCTACGAAGGCATCGACGAGCGTCTGATCGAGACCGAGATCGACGAAGAGTGGTCGATCGGCGACTACGTATTGAGCGGCGGCGAACTCGGCGCCATGGTGATGGTCGACGCCATTACCCGCCTCCTGCCGGGGGCGTTGGGGCACGAGGATTCGGCGGCGCAGGATTCGTTTACCGAGGGCCTGCTCGACTGCCCGCACTATACGCGGCCGGAGCGGTTCGAGGGGCTGGATGTGCCGGCGGTGCTTCTGGGTGGAAACCACCGGGAGATCGAACGCTGGCGGAGAAAGCAGGCGCTGGGGCGAACATGGCTCCGGCGTCCCGAGCTTTTGGCGAAGGCCGAGCTCGACGAAGAGAGTGAACGCCTTCTGGCGGATTTTATCGACGAGTACCGAGCGGGACACCGGTAGGGGACATTGCAATGACTAACATCATCGAACAGCTAGAGAAAGAACAGGTCGACGCGGCCAAGATCGAGGTGCCCGAGTTCGGTGCCGGCGACACCGTCGTGGTTCAGGTTTGGGTGAAGGAAGGCGAGCGTGCGCGCTTGCAGGCCTTTGAAGGCGTCGTGATTGCGCGTCGCAATCGCGGCCTGAACTCCTCCTTCACGGTGCGCAAGGTCTCCCATGGCGAGGGCGTGGAGCGCGTGTTCCAGACCTACAGCCCGCTGATCGAGAGCATCACGGTCAAGCGCCGTGGCGACGTGCGTCGCGCCAAGCTGTACTACCTCCGCGAACTCCGCGGCAAGGCGGCGCGCATCAAAGAGAAGGTGTAAACCTTCAGTACTCCCGAAGGGCGGCTTTTTAGCCGCCCTTTTTGTCTGTATCGCCGAGAGAGCTGCTGCGCAGGAAGCGCGGCAGGAAGGGTGCTGTCTGCAAGGGAGTGCTGTGCATGCGTAGAGTTCCGTGGCTGGGCGTGCTGCTGTGTCTGAGCCTTGCCGCCTGCGAAGGCGGCAGCGGCGGTGGAGCAAGCGTTGAGCGCTCGGTGAATGACCTGGAAACGCTCGTAAGCACGGTCGGCTACACCGAAGCCTACAGCGATGAGTACCAGCCGCCCAGCATCGGCGACATCGCGGCATTTCAGCAAAGCCTTGAATACCTCTTTACAGGCGACCGCGCGGCGGCATCGAGGCGAGCTGCGGACATCGGCTATGAGCTGACGCAGGTGCGGGATGCGCTCGGCGCCGAGTATGCCTGCTTGCGCGAACGTCCTAGCCGGGTTCTCGGACGCGGGCTGTATTGTCTGCGCATGCAAGGCGGCGAAGATGTTCACGTTAGCGCTCCGCATCCGCACTATGACATCGACACCGATATCCAATCCGCCGCCGTCGTCCGTGGCGTCGGCGCCCGCTACTATTCCTTGTCCACGGCGCACCGTTGCAGCAGTATCGCGCGCTCGCCCTGTGACGGCAGCACGTTGGCGTGCGGCGCCCCGGGTTATCGAATTTCCGATGCCGCACACAACACGCAAAGCTTTTTCCAGGAGTTTACGGTCTGGGTGGCGGGTCGGGCGCCGTCCGCTTGGCATGTGCAACTGCATGGCTGCAGCGCGGCGTTCTGCCCATCCGGAACCGAGGCCGATGTCGTTGCCCACCTCAGTGCGGGCAGCCGAGAAATTTTGCCGGATAGCGCGCCGGTCAACCGACTCAACGCTGCGCTTCGAAGACGCGTGCAGGCCGTTCGTCCCTCGGCGACGACGCATAGCTGCAGCTCACGGGCCGATGCCGACGACCGGACGCTGTGCAGCACCGCCAATACCCAGGGCCGCTATTTGAACGGTTCCACCGATGCCTGCACCGCGCCTGCAGCGTCCGCGGCGGACAGTCGCTTTCTCCACATCGAACAGAATCTCGACTTACGGCGCGTGGACAGTGCCGCCGACCCGATTACGCCGCAGCTGCTCATCGATGCCATCAATGAGGCGCTGCTAGGGCGTCGCTAAGTGGAATCACTGTGGTGGTTGCTGCTTGAAAGGATTGTGCTGCCTGCCCAATGGCGTAGCCGTGGCGCGCGATATACTGATCGCGAACGAGACCGATGCGCCTGACGCCGATCCAGGGCAGGGGCGGGGATCAGCAGGAGATAGATGTAGTGGTTGAGACCCAATGGATCGCCGGGCTCGAGGTCGAGCGCGCGCCGGCCCGCCGGCCGCGAGTCCTTTTCGTGCATGGCGCCGGAGCCGGCTCGTGGACCTGGAGCAATTTCATGCGCCAGTTCCAGGAGGCCGGTTATGACTGCTATGCGATGAATCTGCGCGGTCACGCGCCGAACCCGCCCATACCGTCTCTGGGCGAGTTGACGCTGCAGGACTATGCTGACGACGTGCGCAAGGTGCTGGCCGAGATCGGTGAGGACGTGGTGCTAGTCGGGCATTCCATGGGCGGCGCTATTGCCCAGTTGGTCGGCCAGGATGCGCGCTTGCGCGCGTTGGTGCTGGCTGCCTCGGCGCCGCTGGCGGGGGTGAGGTTCCAGCCCCCGCCGCTCAACCTTTCCTTGCTGGCAGCGTCCTTGCGCGCCTATCCCACCTTGATCAGGCGCCAGCCGCTCAAGCCGCGCTGGCGGGTGATCCGGCATGCGGCTCTCAACTGCTTGCCGCCTGATCAGCAGCGCGAGGTGTTCGCTAAAATGGTGCCGGAATCCGCGGCCGTGGGCGTGCAAGTCTATCGCGGCGAAGTGGCAGCCGATCTGACGCGGGTCGACTATCCTATTCTGGTCATCAGCGGTACCCACGATCAGACCTCCATCCTCACCATGGAGCGCGAGATCGCGGAGCAGCGGGGCGCCGATATGATCGAGCTCGATCGGCGCGGGCATATGTTTATGTTGGAGCCGGGGTGGGAGGAGTGCGGCCGCAAGATTCTCGATTGGCTGCGGGAGAAGGGCATCTAGTCCCTCCGTCCCGCCTCCCGGCGCGCCCTCGCATTCCGGCGCGAGGGTCGCTAGACCGGGGTGTCGGTATCCTTGACGCCCATGAAGTAGAGGATGCCGTCCAGGCCCAAGGTTGAGATGGACTGGCGCGCGCTACGCTTCACCAAAGGCTTGGCGTGGAAGGCGATGCCGAGGCCGGCGAGGCGCAGCATGGGCAAGTCGTTGGCGCCGTCGCCGACCGCGATGACCTGATCCAGCATGATGCCTTCGTGCTCGGCGATTTCCTTGAGCAGCTCTGCCTTGCGCGCGCCGTCGACCACCGGGCCGACCACACGGCCGGTGAGCTTGCCGTCGCGGATTTCTAGCTCGTTGGCGTGCACGTAGTCGATGCCGAGCTTCTCCTGCAGGCGCTTACCGAAGTAGCTGAAGCCGCCGGAGATTATGGCGGTTTTGTAGCCGAAGGTCTTGAGAGTCTTGATCAGCCGCTCCGCGCCTTCGGTGAGCACCAGGCGATCGGCGATTTCAGACAGTACCGAGGCGTCCATGCCTTCCAACAGCGCCAGCCGCCGCGCCAGGCTTTGCTTGAAATCGAGTTCGCCGCGCATGGCTTGTTCCGTGATGCGGCTGACTTCATCGCCCACGCCCGCGATCTTGGCCATTTCGTCGATCACTTCGTGCTGGATGAGCGTCGAGTCCATGTCGAAAACGACCAGGCGGCGGTTGCGGCGATAGATGTTGTCTTCCTGGAAGCTGATGTCGACGCCCAGTTCCTGAGAAATCTCGAGGAAGGCTTCCTTCATGGCATCGAAGTCGAGAGGGTTGCCGCGCACCGATAGCTCGATGCACGCCCGGGTATTGTCGCCGCCGCGGTGCAGCGGCGCGCGCCCCGACAGGCGCAGGATATCTTCGATGTTGAGATCGTTCTCGCTGATTACGCGCGCCACGCGCGCGATCTGCTCGGCGGTAATCCGGCGGCCAAGCAGCGTGATGACGTAGCGCGGGTGGTCGGCTTCTCGCACCCAGGCTTCGTACTGCTCTTCGCTAACCGGCGTAAAGCGCACCTGCATGCCCAGATGGTGGATGTGAAACAGCACATCTTTGAGCACCGGCGAGAGCTGCTCCTGGCCAGGAATCTTCACCAGCATCCCGAGCGAGAGGGTGTCGTGGATCATCGCTTGGCCGATATCCAGCACCGCCACATTGTACTCGGCGAGGATGCTCATCAGCGACGAGGTCAGCCCCGGCTTGTCCTGGCCGGAAACGTTTATAAGAATGATCTCACTCATCAGACAAAGCGCTCGGTCTTGGTGCGATTGGGGCGGTCATTGTATGCGAAACCGCGCGTATTCGATAACGTAGGTCCGCGGTGGGCGCTGCTGGCTCGAACTTGGGCCGAGTAGTTTTGTCTCAGCTAACAGGTCAGCAGCACTCCGCCAGTCAGGATTATGTTTGTACAGACGCGGCGCCGAATTAGATTACACCTGCAGTCTTTGCGATCCCGAGGGAGGCACGGCATGGACAAAATCAAGAAGACCGACGACGAGTGGAAGCGGGAGCTGTCGCCGGAGCAGTACCGCATTGCCCGTGCCAAGGGCACCGAGCCGCCGTTCACCGGCAAGTATTACCATCACAAGGAAGACGGCATCTATCGATGCGCCTGCTGCGGGAATCCGCTGTTCAGCTCCGACACCAAGTACGAATCGGGCAGCGGTTGGCCGAGCTTCTGGGCGCCGGTGGACGAGGACAAGATCGAAACCGAAATGGATGCCAGCCACGGTATGTTGCGGACGGAGATTCTCTGCAGCCGGTGCGATGCTCACCTCGGCCACGTGTTTCCCGACGGCCCCGAGCCCACCGGTTTGCGCTACTGTGTCAACTCAGCTTCCTTGGATTTTGAGAAGGCGAAGGAGTGAGCGGGGGCTGAAGCCGCCCCACTGCCGCCGCAGTAGAGCCGGGTTATTCGGATAGGCTCTAAAGCAGATTCCGGGTCCGCGGCGGCTTGTTGCAGCGCGGCGCCCACCGTATCATTACCTGTTCATTTCATGCGCTATTACCACGGGTCGAATACGACGATGAGCAAGCAGAAAGCACCTAAGCATCCCCAGGCAGGCCAGACCATGCGCGGCGCGGACATGATCGTCCAGGTATTGGCGGACGAGGGGGTGGATACCGTATTCGGCTATAGCGGCGGCGCCATCCTCCCGACTTACGACGCGATCTTCAGCTTCAACGAGCAGCGCGCCAAGAGTCCCGGGGAGCAGATCAAGCTCATCGTGCCGGCCAACGAGCAGGGCGCCGGCTTCATGGCAGCAGGCTACGCGCGCGCCAGCGGCAAGGTCGGCGTGTTCATGGTGACTTCCGGCCCCGGCGCCACCAACACCGTAACCGCCATTCGCGATTGCATGGCCGACTCCATTCCGGTCGTGCTGATCACCGGCCAGGTCGCTACCGGCGCCATGGGCACCGATGCCTTCCAGGAAGCGCCCATCGTTAACATCATGGGTAGCTGCGCTAAGCACGTCTTCCTGGTCACCCGCCCCGAGGAACTCGAGGCGACTATTCGTACCGCGTTCGAAGTGGCGCGCTCCGGTCGTCCGGGGCCGGTCGTGGTCGACCTGCCCAAAGACGTGCAGAACTGGGTAGGCGAATACATGGGTTCGGGGCTGCTAGACATCCGCGGCTATCGCCAGCGCATGGAGTCGCTGAGGAGCGCCAAGCTGTCCGACCGCAAGTGCAAGCAGTTCTTCGAGATGCTGCGCAAGGCCAGCCGCCCCATCATCTATGCCGGTGGCGGCGTCGTCAGCGGCGAAGCGTCCGAGGAGCTGCGCAGCTTCGCCCGCACTTTCAATATCCCCGTGGTGAGCACGCTCATGGGGTTGGGCGGCATGGACACTACCGACGATCTCTACATGGGCATGCTCGGCATGCACGGTGCCGCCCACGCGAACTACGCCGTGGAAGATTGCGACTTCGTGATCGCCGTCGGCGCGCGCTTCGACGACCGCGTTGCGGCCAAGGCTGAATTCTTCGCGCCGAACGCAGAGCATGTCGCTCACATCGATATCGACGCCGCCGAGATCGGCAAGGTCAAACTGGTGGAGTGGGCCCATGTGGGCGAAGCGGGTAAGAGCCTGCAGCAGCTCACGGCCTGGGGCAGCGAGAACGGCTTCGAGAAGGACTACTCGCCTTGGCTGGCGCATTGCGCCAAGCTCAAGGAACAGCATGCGATGAACTACGATCGCAATAGCGACCTGATCCAGCCGCACTACGTCATCGAGGCGCTCAACAAGCTCACGCAGGGGCGTGCGATCATCAGCACCGGTGTCGGCCAGCACCAGATGTGGGCGGCGCAGTACTTCGACTTCCGCGAGCCTCGGCTGTGGCTGACGTCTGGCAGCATGGGCACCATGGGCTTCGGGTTGCCGGCCGCGATCGGCGCGGCTTTTGCCTGCCCCGACAAGATGGTCATCGACGTCGACGGCGACGGCTCCATCCGCATGAACCTCGGCGAGATGGAAACCGTTACCACCTACGGCCTGCCGGTAAAGGTCCTGCTGCTCAACAACCACGGCGACGGTATGGTCCGCCAGTGGCAGAAGCTCTACTTCGAGAATCGCTTTTCCGGCAGTGACAAGTCGCTGCACCGCAAGGACTTCGTGAAGGCGGCGCAGAGCGACGGCTTCGAGTTCGCCGTGCGCGTCAGCGATAAAACCGAGCTGGAAAAGGTGCTTAAGGACTTCGTCGAGTTCCAGGGGCCGGCCTTCCTCGAGGTCGAGATCGATCCCGAGGCCGGTGTTTATCCGATGGTTGGCCCAGGCATGAGCTACAAGCAGATGGTCACTGGCGAGTTCATCAAGTCGCGTGAAGCCGTCGGCTCGCAGAAGGGCGTGCTGGAGACTTCCGACGCTTTCTGATCCTCTGTTTGCACCGAAAACGAGAAACCCGGCTTCGGCCGGGTTTTTTATTGGCTACAAAACGTGGTTGTAAAGCCGCATTTCGGCCGCTTTGTAATTAACTTGTAAGAATTCCTTCCCAAAGCCGTCACCTTACAAATGCATCCTTCTCGCAGCCGCCGGGGGACGACCGCAAGGTCCGGAGGCGGCTGGAAATGCTCTACCTACACATGGCTTGAGAAGGAATAAAATATGTCGCGTAAAGCGCTAGCTCTGGCTGTTGCCGCTACCCTCACCGTGCCGGCTACCGCCTCTGCCTATGAAGTTGTCGGCAAGCAGCTCGAAATCTACGGCAAGGTGCATGTCTCCGCCGACTTCGTCGACAACGACACCGACAGCGAGCTCGCGCTGGCGAGCAACTCCTCGCGCCTCGGTTTCAAGGGCCTTACCGCCATCAACGACAACTTGGACGCGCTGTACCAGATCGAGTCCAAGATCGTGTTCGACGAGGGCGGCACCGAATTCGCTACCCGCAACACCTTCGTGGGTCTGGGCGGCGATTTCGGTAAGGTTCTGTTCGGCTATCAGGACACTCCGCTGAAGAACGTTCGCGGCACCTTCGACCTGTTCGGCGACACCGTAGGTGATGCCCGCAACATCATGAATGAAGCGAATTTCCGTGCTCGCAACAGCCTGCAGTACGTTAGCCCCTCGTTCAACGGCCTCTCGCTTGCCGCTCTGTATTCCACCTCTTATGCGGACAGCGAAACCGATGAAGGTCTTGAAGACAACGACACGCAGATGTTCAGCGTCGGACTTGGTTACGAGTTGAACGGACTGGAACTGGCGGCTGCTTATGAGAGCGCAGATGCCGAGTTATCTGCGAACGAGATCGACGCTGCCCGTATTGCCGCCAGTTACGGTTTCGGTCCCTTTACCGTCGGCGCGATCTACGAGCAGATCGACCTGGGTGACGACAGCCGTGACGCCTATGGCGTGAATGCGGCCTACAAGACCGGCCCGACCACGTTCAAGGTACAGTACGTTGCCGCTGACGAGTGGGACAACATCGCCGACTCCGACGGCTCGCAGTTGACCTTGGGTGTGGACTACAAGCTCGCCAAGCACACCACGCTATACGGCGCCTACAACATCCTCGAGAACGGCGACGGCACG
>JAJUGG010000018.1 GCA_029268285.1 Ectothiorhodospiraceae bacterium
CTCGGGCTCAGGCTCAGGCTCGGGCTCGGGCTCGGGCTCGGGCTCGGGCTCGGGCTCGGGCTCGGGCTCGGGCTCGGGCTCGGGCTCGGGCTCGGGCTCGGGCTCGGGCTCGGGCTCGGGTTGCGGTTCGGGCTCGGGTTGCGGTTCGGGCTCGGGTTGCGGTTCGGGCTCGGGTTGCGGTTCGGGCTCGGGTTGCGGTTCGGGCTCGGGTTGCGGTTCGGGCTCGGGTTGCGGTTCGGGCTCCGTTTGCTCCACGCCCTCCCCCTGCTCAGTTTGAGCTTGAAGCTGCTCATCAGCGCCTGGCGCACGGCCTGGCGAGCCGAGCGAAATCTCTATGCCGCCGCTACCCGCGGCCATAGCGCCCTGCACGGGCTCCGACTCCCAACGCATGAACAGCGCGACGTGCACTGCAACCGACACGATCAGGGCAAACACCCAATGCCGTCCGCGCAGATTCATCAGCCGTTCCGTTGGGTCAGCAGAGTGAGTTTGTCGACGCCGGCTCCTCGCAATGCATCCATGACGGCCATCAAGCGATGTGCCGGCACTTCGGCATCGGCTTTGAGCCGCACGTGGGGCGTATCTTCGCCATGTTCCTTCAATCGAGCCCCCAAATCCTCGAGCGTTACCGGCGTGTTTTCCAGCGCCAGGCGGCCATCAGCATCCAACAGCAGCTCCAGACCGTCGCCCTCCGGCTCGGCCTCGCCGCGCGACTCCGGCGGCTCTACGGGGAACAATTCCGGACGCGTCAGGGTGCCCGCGATCATGAAGAAGATCAGCAACAGGAATACGATGTTGATCAGGGGCAAGACGCTTTCGTCCTGCGAACGGCTTTTTAATTCGGGCAGCTTCATGATCTACGCTTGCCTTGAACTGCCGGCAGACGAAGCGTCGGCGTCACTGCGCGGGCCCCTTGACCAAGGAGGCATCCCGTACCCCCGCCTGTGCCAGTCGATCCATGACCTCGACGATGCGCTGCAGCGGCACGTCCGCCGCCGGCATGACGCTGATCGCTCGCGTCGGATCCGTGGCGCGCGCCGCCTGTACCCGCTGTACGAAGCCGTCCATGCTCGTCGGCGCCCCGTCGACGCGCAAGCCGCCGTCGGTAGCGAGCTCGATCAGCACGATGTCCGCATCTTCCGCCTCGCTCTGGGTATTTGCCGGTACCTCGAGCTGAAAGGCGCTCCACTGCTGGAAGCTACTGGCCAGCATGAAGAACACCAACAAAATGAAGACGACGTCGATCAGCGGCGTCAGGCTGACGATGTTGCGACTACGCCGCGGGGTTTCCAATTGCATGGGTTTAGGGCTGTGCTCAGGCGGCCGCGCGCGCCGGTTCGGGATGAGGATGCTGCGTGAAGACCTGCGTCACGGCATCTTCCATGCGGTGTTTCACGCGCTCCACCGCGCGCTCGAAGAAGTTCAGCAGCGCCACGGCAGGAATGGCCACGATGAGGCCGGCCGCCGTGGTCAGCAACGCTTCCCAGATGCCGCCGGAAAGAATGGCGGGATCGACCTGCGTTCCCGCAGCCTGCAGGCTCTGGAAGGCTTCAATCATGCCGAGCACCGTACCCAAGAGGCCGATCAACGGCGCGAGGCTGCCGATGACTTCGAGGCCGCGCAGGTAGCCGCGTAAATCTTCCAGCTTAGCCGCCGCCACACGCATGACTTCTTCACGCACCCGATCTTCGGGCAGGCGCGGATCGAGCTGGCCGCGCATGGCGATGCTCATCACCTCCGCGACCGGACCCGGGGCCTTCTCGGTAAGCGCGAGGGCCTCTCGCCCAGCGCCTTCGCGCCAGTGCTGCAAGGCGGAGCCGATGAAGGCGGTGGCAGAGATGCGGCTGGCGATGAACTGCCAGGCCTTCATCAAGACGATCGCGAAGCCGACGACCGACATGACGGCCAGCACGATCATGACCGGACCACCGGCATCGATCCATTGAACGCTGGACAAGCCTTCCACATTTGCCTCCTCAAGCACGAATGGCTAGAGCATAAGGGAATTGATAACGATTCGCAATTAGGTCTAGCAACCAAACTCACCTCTTTTACAAGCTTGTCCTTATAAAGGAGCGCCAATACTACGAGTGGTTCGGGGTCAGAGGAGGCGTGACCATGGCTGAAGAACTACGTCAGGTAGGCGTACCGCAACGGACGTTGCGTAATTCGCCGATACGCGAGCGCGGCGCGGACGAGCAAGACGAGGCGACGGCGGCAGGCATGGCTTGTTTCTTCAACGACGAAGCCTTCCCCAACGGGGCCGAGGTCGTCAGCGGCCAAACCGTATTGATCTGCGAGGCAGGTCAATGGGTAGTGATGGGCCACACCGAACTGCGGCCCAACTGACAGGCAAATTCGGTAGGTCCGCCTACGGCGCTCGGCCCTGCGCGCGGGCGCCGTCGAGCGTCACGCCGACCGGCGCAGCTCCGGCTCGGACGACTTCTCTTTCGGCGGCAACTCCACGGCACCGGCCTTGTCCGGATAACAGGCGGTCTTGTCGGCGAAGAAGGCGCGAATGCGCTCGAAGTCGGCTTCGATGTCGCCGCTAGGCATGAACGGCTCGCCAATGCCCATGCGCTTGCGCCGGTAGTCTATGTAGGCCAGTGCAATCGGCACGTTGGCTGCCTGAGCGATGTAGTAGAACCCGCTCTTCCAATGCGGCACGTAGCTGCGCGTGCCTTCAGGCGTGATGGCGATAATCATTTCGTCATGATCGCGGTACACTTCCGCCAGCTGTTGGCTGACATTGTTGCGCGAGCGCCGATCGACCGAGATTCCGCCGAGGGCGCGCATCAGCCATCCATAAGGCCAGTGAAACAAGGTGTGCTTGCCGACCCAACGCAGCTTGAGCGCCAAGCTCATCTTGCCCAGATAGCCGATAGGAAAATCCCAATTGGAGGTGTGCGGGTATACCACCAACACGTATTTGGCAATATCCGGCGCGTCGGTTTCCACTTTCCAACCAAACAGGGAAAGCAGGTAGCGCGCAAAGCGCTGTCTTAGCGTCAAAGACGAAGGGCGGCCCATCATTCCTCCTCCAAGAGCGCGTCCTTGCGTCGTTGTAAAAAACGCACAGCATAACCTCGTTGATCGTCCTGACAAGGGGATCGTGTGGATCTGATCCGCGGGAAAATAGTATGAACTCATGGTTTTTCGTCGCGGTACTAGGTCGCGTCCCGTCTTTTTATTAGTTTATTCGCATATTCGCTTGCATCACCTCTCAGCGACCGCATAACTCTCGAACTGCCACACAACTCAGCAAGGGAGGTTGCTGCATGGTCCTTAATCTCATGTAAGAGAGGGGCACGCCGCTCGACAAGCAACGGTTCACCTGGAAGGAAATCAGTCCAGAGCCCATGAGTAAACTGGATGACGACGCGTTCACGCGCGTGCGCATCATTCTCATGCACGGGCTCGGTCAGGGCTTGAACCGCTTCCTGCACATGGCAGCACGCTTCAACGGGGACATACGCGAGCCATTGGCCCGAGTACGGCGTAGCAGCCATCACATGCAGACCATGACCAACTGGCTGCTGCCACCCGATGACTCACCGATTGAAACCACCATCGGCTATGAGCAAGTCGCCATCGAAGTGACCGCCAGCGTCGCTCAGCACGAGCCGGACGATTATCTTGCTCAGAATTACCGCTTCGGCTTGTTGGAAGACTTCGACCATCTCTACCGCTATTCGGCATTGCTGGACCGGCTGGAGGGCAAGGATCCGAACAACATCCTGCAGTCCTACACCGACATCGCGCCCGGCCGCCCCACCTGGTTCGAGCACCGCGACCCGGCGGACGATCTGCGCACCCCTTACGACCGCAACACGGCGCATCCGCTCAGTAAACTGCACGCGCTGACGATTTACACGGCCGAGTACCAGACGCGCGACTTCTATATGACCGTGGGGCCGATGTACACGGACCCGGTCGCACGCGCTATGTACGCTGAGATCGCCTCCATGGAGGAGCAGCACGTCACCCAGTACGAGTCCATGGTCGACCCCAACGAGACCTGGCTGGAGAAGTGGCTGCTGCACCACGGCATGATGGTCTACAACTACTACAGCTGCATGCAGTACGAGGAGAACCCACGCATCAAGGCGATCTGGGAACGCTGCCTGGACTATCAGCTCGGTCAGCTGCAGGTTGCGATGAAGCACTTCAAGGACATCGAGCGGCGCGACCCGGAAGAAATTCTGCCCAAAGACATCCCGGAGCCCATCAACTTCACCGCACATCGGGACTTCATCCGCAAGGTGCTTGAAGAGGAAGTCGAACTGACTGCGTACGGCCATGAGTTCATGCACAAGGACAAGGCACCGCCGAACAATCGCTCCGACCAATACCGCGATTACATGAACAAGGACGGCTCACCGACAGAAATCATGGCCGAAGGCTACCAGTGGAGGCCCGGTACGGAAGTAACGGCCGAGCAGCCCCTTCGGAAAGCGCTTTAAGGAGGACCGACGATGCCCAAGACGCCTACCACCAATCCCGGCACGAACCGTACCGGGCTGCAGGCTTCGCCCATGGACGCGAAGGATCTCGAGCAGATCGCCGGCAAGGGCCCCTCTCCGGACTGTGAGGGACTAGAACTGAATACCCTGCGCGGACGCTACGCCAAGGAGATGAATACCATCGGTTCCGTGCCGCCGCCTGGATCGATGAAGGGCATGGCGACGACGGGAATGGAGATGCTCAAGGGCCACAAGCCTACCGTCTTCATCGACAAGTTGGGCGAGCGGCTCGCCTTCGAACGCACCGGTGTGCGGATGTACGAGGCCTTGCTCATCAAGCACGATGCGCTCGGCAGCTGGGACGGCGGCCCGACTCGGCAAGATTTGGTCGAGCTACACAACGATGAGCTCGAGCATTTCAATCTCGTCAAGGAAACCATGAAGCGACTCGGCGCCGACCCGACCTCCATGACGCCATCGGCAGACATGACGGCCGTCGAGGCCATGGGACCGGCCAAGGTGATCACTGACTTGCGCACCACCATGCCGCAGGCGTTGCACGCGATTCTGGTGCTGGAGGATACGGACGTTGAAGGCTGGAAGCTATTGATCGAGCTGGCAGACAGCATCGGCCAGAACAGCCTGGCCGAGCGCTTCCGTGAAGCCGAGCAAGTCGAAGAACGGCACCAGCAAAAAGTACGGCAATGGCTGTCAAGCGCCGTACTGGCAGACGCGCAGAACGAGCTCGGCACCCAAGGACGGGCCTGAACACACCCTAGCGAGGGGGCGTAAGCCCCCTCAGTCTATGCGCAGACCCTCGATAACATCGTGGATCAGCTCGCCCTGCACCTCGAGCAGCAGCACACGCCCTCGGACGATGACGCGATCGAATTCCGGCGCCAGCTCCGGCAGGCGGCTTTCAAGCTCCTCCGGCAGCAAGCGTTTCGGCGTACCCGGCACCAGTGCGGCGCCCGGCGTGAGGCTACTCGGTTCGCCAAACGGACGGACCCGACTATCACGCGTGCCGAAGTAATCGCTGATGATGGCCCGCTCGACATCGGTGAACTGATGCCGTTTCGCCGTTTGCAACCGGGCTACGGAGGCTGGCTCGGGAAAGCTGGCAAAGAGCGCGCCGGGAAATATTACTGAACGCATTGATACCCCCTGGAATGATCTGTCCACTATAGCCAGGGGTGGCAGCATCCACCGTGCGCTGTGTCACTTTTTCTGCGGCAGTTGCTCGCGAAAATGCCGGGGAATAACCTAGGAAATACTAGGACTTACACTATTCCTGGAAGCGCAAATCGGCTTTCAGTCCTGGACCATGTGGCCGAACTTGAGCGCTTTGGTTTCTAGGTATCGCTTGTTGTGCGGATTGGCCGCGACGCGGTGCGGCACGCGCTCGACGACCTCCAGGCCTTGCTCGCGCAGGGCACGGATCTTCTCAGGATTATTGGTCATCAGGCGCAGGCGTTTAACGCCTAGCTCCTCGAGAATCGCGGCCGCCACGGCATAGTCCCGGGCATCGGGCAGAAAACCGAGCGCCTCGTTGGCCTCGACGGTGTCAGCGCCCTGGTCCTGCAGCGCGTAGGCGCGAAGCTTGTTGATCAGGCCGATGCCGCGCCCTTCCTGACGCAGGTAGACGATCACGCCGCGACCCGCCTCGCCGATGCGGTGCATCGCCGCTTCCAGCTGCGGGCCACAATCGCAGCGCATGCTAAACAACGCATCGCCGGTCAAGCACTCCGAGTGCACCCGTGCCAGCACCGGTTCGCCGTCATCCACCTCGCCCAGTACCAACGCCAGATGCTCCTTGCCGCTCTCTTCCTCGACAAAACCGAGTAGGGCGAAGTTACCCCAGGGCGTGGGGAGGCGAGTTTCTGCGGCAAGACGAATATTCATGATCGAAAAGGCGTCCGTACTGGCTTGAAAATGCCGAGCCGGGATAAGCTCCGCCCCGCCGGAACAGGACAGGCGCATCGATAGGCTCAAAACGTGAAGCGGGAGGATACCTCAGCTTGCGCGGATATGCCTCACGCGCCGTACATAATAACGCCTAAAGCCGCTCACGACCGTGCGCTGCGTCGAAATCCATTACCGGCCCTACGGGAATGACGCCAGTCGGATTGATCTGCGGATGACTGGTGTAATAGTGCCGCTTGATATGATCGAGGCTAACCGTTTCCGCCACGCCCGGCATCTGATACAGCTCGCGGGTATAGGCCCAGAGATTCGGGTAATCGATCAGGCGGCGGATGTTGCACTTGAAGTGCCCGACGTACACCGGATCGAAACGCACTAACGTGGTAAACAGCCGCCAGTCGGCTTCCGTAAGTTGCCCCCCCACCAGGTAGCGCTGTCGGGCCAGCCGCGCTTCGATCTGATCGAGCGCCTCGAATAGTGCCGTCACGGCCTCCTCGTACGCGGGCTGGCTGGTCGCGAAACCGGCCTTGTAGACGCCGTTGTTTATGCGGTCGTAAACGAAATCGTTGATGGCGTCGATCTCGTCGCGGAGGGCCTCCGGGTAGAAATCCAGCGACGCATCGCCGAAATCGTTGAAGTCGCTATTGAGGATGCGGACGATTTCCGCCGACTCATTGTTGACGATCGTCTGCGCCTGCTTGTCCCAGAGCACCGGTACGGTGACGCGCCCAGTGTAGTCCGGCACGGCCTTGGTATAGACCTCGCGCAGGAAACGCGTGCCGTACAGGGTATCGCCGGTCGCGTCGGGATAGTCGGCGTCAAAACTCCAGCCATCGCTGCCCATGTAGGGGTGCACCACCGATACCGAGATTACGTCCTCCAGGCGCTTGAGCTTACGCAGAATCAACGTGCGATGGGCCCAAGGGCACGCCAGGGATACATAAAGATGGTAGCGGCCCGCCTCGGGCGGGTGCTTGTCACCGCGTTCGATCCGTCCATGAAAAACCGTGCTCGGACGTTCGAAGCGGCCTTCGGTTTTCTCCGTGTCGTACCAGGCGTCATGCCAGACGCCGTCGATCAATAAGCCCATCGTGATCTCCTTATACAATGCGCAGAGGACTCACGAGAGCCCTCTGCGCACGCGCTCAACCGTGAAGCTTCGCGGCAATCTCCGCCGTATGCCGCCCCTGGAAACGGGCTATTGCAAGCTCGCTCTCGCTAGGCTGGCGGCTGCCGTCTCCCGCCGCAAGGGTGCTCGCGCCGTAAGGCGTGCCGCCACTGGCTTCGCTGAGATCGGTCAGCTCGGGAATGCTATACGGCACACCGACGATCACCATGCCGTGATGGAGCAGCGTGGTATGGAAACTGGTGATCGTGGTCTCCTGGCCGCCATGCTGGCTGGCCGTCGAGGTAAATACACCGCCGACCTTGCCGATCAGCTTGCCTTGCGCCCACAGCCCGCCGGTCTGATCGAGGAAGTTGCGCATCTGGCCGGCCATATTGCCGAAGCGGGTCGGGGTCCCGAAGATAATGGCATCGTAGTCGGCCAGCTCGTTCGGCTCCGCGACCGGATAGGGTTGTTCGGTAAACGCGCCCGACTGCTTCAGGACGTCCTCCGGCACCAGCTCCGGGACACGTTTGATGGCCACCGTCGCACCGGCTTCCTGGGCGCCTTCGGCAATCGCCTCGGCCATCTTCATGATGTGGCCGTACATGCTGTAGTAAAGAACCAGAACCTTCGCCATGCCTTGCTCCTCTGCCTGTAGTCTTAGGCTTTTGTCTCGACGGGAACAGGCTATAGTGACCACGAATCCACAACAATCCGGCAGACTGGAAAAACATTGTTCTCTCAACGGATGCAATCATGGATCGCCTGACTAGTATTCAGGTCTTCATTCAGGTGGCCGCCAATGGCAGTTTCGCCGCCGCCGCCCGGCAACTAGGGCTTTCGCGCTCGGTTGTCAGTAAGCACGTCCAAGCACTAGAGCGGCACCTCGGCGCACGGCTGCTGAATCGCACAACGCGTCGCCTCAGCCTCACTAGCGCCGGTGCCGCCTACTATGAGCGGGCGCGCGACATTATGGCGGAACTGGAAGAAGCCGAAGCGGCGGTTACCAGCCTGCAAGCCCAACCGCGCGGGCGCCTGCGCATCAACGCACCGGTATCGTTCGGCATTCAGCACCTGGCACCGCGCCTACCCGCCTTTATCGCCCGCTATCCGGAGCTGGAAATAGAAATCAGCTACAACGACCGATTCGTCGACTTGGTGAACGAAGGTTTCGACGTCGCGGTACGCATCGGCCAGCTCAAGGACTCCAGCCTGGTAGCGCGCCGCATCGCACCGGTGCAGGTCATACTCTGCGCCAGCCCGAGCTATCTTGAGCGGCACGGCTGGCCGCAACAACCGGCCGAGCTAAGCAGCCACAACTGCCTGTGCTACAGCTACCAGCGCTACAGTCAGGAGTGGCGTTTTATCGACCCTGAAGGCGGAATGCATAAAGTTACAGTGTCCGGGAACCTGCGCGCGAACAATGGCGAGACCTTGCTCACCGCCGCCGAGCAGGGGCTGGGCATTGTTCAAACGCCCGATTTCATCGCCGCCAATGCGCTACGCGCCGGGAAACTCGTCCAGCTCATGCCAGATTACCGCGCTGAACCGCTGGCAGTACACGCCGTGTACCCCTACACCCGCCACCCCTCAGCCAAAGTGCGGACCTTCGTGGACTTTCTGGTGGAAGAGTTCCGCGAGCCGGACTGGACCGGCGCAGCCCTAAAGACACAATGAGTCAACGGAAAGACCCATCAGTGTCGAAGCGGCGGTCTCGCTGCGACCACAGAGAGGAGAGCCAGCGGTCCGCGCTCAGAGCGGCACCGGCTCCAGGCGCCAGCCGGATTGACGCGGCCAGTCGTGATAGTTCAGCACCTGCCCGTGCTCGCGCAGGTGATGGACGCGCTCCAGGTCAAGGTCGGCATATAACCATTGCGCGGCATCGTACTTGCCCATAGCCACAATGCCGTTGGAATAAGCCTCGGAGTCGACCGGGCCGTAAACGCCGGCAGCGCCGGTATTGATGTCCACAGCTTCGGACCATTCTGCGCGCCCGACTGTCGGCGATTGCGCAACGTAGCATTGATTCTCCAACGCGCGCGCCTGGGCACCGATACGTACGCGATAATAGCCGGCATCGCTGTCGGTGCAGCTAGGGGCGAGAATGAGGTCGGCGCCGGCCTCGACCTGAGCACGCGCCAACAGCGGAAACTCGCTGTCATAGCAAATGGTGACCCCCACGCGGCCGAACCGGGTTTCGAAGACCCGCATCCGGTCGCCTGGACTGATGCCCCAGCGCTCGCGCTCGAAGCGCGTCATAATCAGCTTTTCCTGGTAGCCCTCGCCTTCCGGGCCGTAGAAATAGGCGCGATTGCGATACTCTTCCCCAACGCGCACCGGAAAACTGCCCGCCAGAATGTAGACGCTATGCTCGGCCGCAAGCCGCCGGTAGAGTGCGCGGTAGTCGGGTAGCAAAGCCTGCATGGCCTCGATCTGACGCTTTAGATCACCGTAGACGTCGGGCTCGAACAGCGACGCGAGCTCCATCGCGCCGTACTCGGGAAACACCAGAAGCTCGGCGCCCTCGCCCACGGCCTCGTTCACCCACTCGGTGAGCTTGCGCTCGAAGTGCAGCCAGTCGCCCAGAAAGTCGATCGGATACTGCGCTAGGGCAATTCTTGTCGTCACGCGCGCAACTCCAGCGTTTTGCACCAAAACACCATGGGTTTGGGCGACTCGGAAGTCTCGTCAAGGTCCTGCCAGCTGTAGTGCGCCTTGAGTTCCGGATGCCGAACATAGCCGCGGCGCTGCCAGAAAGCGTCTAGCGGCACATAATCCGCCGGCCTGCGCGGGTGATCGGCGGGCCGCTCCACGGCGCAGAAGGTGATCAAGTCGAAGCGGCCAAGCGAGCGGGCATGCGCCTCGCGCTCTTCGAAAAAGCGCACACCTAGGCCGCGGCCGCGGTACTCGGGCAACAGCACCGACTCGCCGCAGTAGAAGATGCGCTCCACTTGGTAGCCTCGCGACTCGAACGGCCGACGAAACTCCTCGCTTTCGTCGACCATGGGCAGCCCACTGGAGGCGCCCACCACCGCATCGCCGTCGAACACCAGCACCATGACGCTGTCGGGTGAGTCGGCATAAACCTGCAAATAGCGCGCCTCGTACGCCTCGTCGCCTTCGTAGAGGTAAGGAAACTCCCGGAATACGCGAATGCGCAGCTGTGCCAAAGCGGGCAAGTGCTCCCTCAACGCCTCGCCGCTAAGGCGTTCGATCCGAAGTTCTGACATGGCTTCCCCCAGCATTCGTCAAGATGCGGATTGTAACGTCAGCCCCCGGCCGTACAGAACGGCTTTACGTTCGCTTTAACCACAGGAGCAGGATTTACCCATTCCTCGCAAAAGGGGCGGCGCCTCAGGAAACCCGCGCCCACTAAGCTACGCGGCAAGCGCCAAGCAAACCGGGACTCTAATCGGGATAAATCACCAAGTGCCGTTCGGCGCCGCTGCCCTCGCTCTCCGCGGTGAGGTTATGCCGTGTCGCAACCCGGTGCTGGAGTTCACGCACTGCGGCCGAACGCGGCGAAAGCACGACGACTTCATGCCGGGACCGGGCACTGCGCGCGGCTTCCTCGGCCTCGCGAACCGCTTCCATGACCTCGTCTTCATCAACACCGTGAACCACATGGAAAGCATTTTGCAGCACCCGCCTCACCTGGGCGGTGGTGTTCTTCTTGACGACATACAGCGGCGCCTCGGTGAGGCTGAGAATGCGCTGCAAGCGCAAGTCGTCCACGCGCGAACGCAGGGCGACAATGGCGTCCGCGCGTTCCGGCCGCGCCACGGTACGGGCATCGAGGCGCAGGTCGCGTATGGAGCGCTCGACCGCATCTCGGCTGATGGCGTAGGGGTAGATCGCCACCGGGCGCTGGCGTTCGTCCGGAAGCGGAATGCGCTTCTCCGGCGCCTCGACCGGCTCCGGCGCAGACGCGACCGCCCTCTCTCCACCGCGCCGAACCCCGCCGGCCGGCAGACCCCGCAGCAGCTTGTCGACAGCCGCGCCGGTATCGGCATGAACCACCATTTCCTCACGGTCCAGCAGCTCCACCACCACGTCGAAGGTCGGCGGCCCCTTGCGTTCCGAAACCGTCTTCTGAGTGCCGCGAAAGCGCGCTTCCTCATCGGTAAGCGTCACCGTCTGCACGCCGCCGACCAGGTCGGACAGAGTCGGATTCAGCACCAGGTTCTCCAAGGTGTTCCCATGAGCGGTGCCGATCAGTTGCACGCCGCGCTCAGCGATAGTGCGGGCAGCCAGCGCTTCGGCCGCTGTGCCAATCTCATCGACCACGATGGCCTCCGGCATGTGGTTTTCCACCGCCTCGATCATTACCGCGTGCTGATTCTCCGGCTGCGGCACTTGCATGCGCCGGGCGCTGCCGATGGCTGGATGCGGCACGTCGCCGTCGCCTGCGATCTCGTTGGAGGTATCGATCACCACCACGCGCTTGTCGAAATCATCTGCCAGCACGCGGGTAATCTCGCGCAGCCGCGTGGTCTTGCCGACTCCGGGCGGCCCGAGCATCAGAAGGCTTTTGCCGCTTTCCACCAGATCGCGGATCACGTCGATCGTGCCGAAGACGGCCCGCCCCACCCGCAACGTCAGGCCGATAATATCGCCCCTTCGGTTTCGAATCGCCGAGATGCGATGCAGCGTGCCCTCGATGCCGGCGCGGTTGTCGCCGCCGAACTCACCGACGGCTGACACCACCCGGGAAATGTCTTCACGGCTGATCGGGTGCTCGGAGAGCGGCACCGCGCGCTCGGAGAAACGCGCCAACGGTCGCCGCCCGAGATCCATGACCACTTCCAGCAAGCCGGGCTCGCCCTGCTCGTCGAGCGCATCCTGAAGATGCTGCGGAAGTATCTCGAGCAGCAGCCCCAGATCATCGGTTCGGGTTACGGTCATACGCACCCCTGCATCATCGGCTACACCTGGTCGTTCCATTCGCCGTCGGCGCGCAGCGCGCCCGGCATACTCAAGAATGCTTGAGGGGCGAGGCATCAAACCTCAATTCGGCGTCGACGTCAAAAGCGGCCAAAATAGATGCATGAGCGGAACTGACATCAACGAACTGGCAAAGCGTATCGCGCAGGATCGAAGCTCCGGTGCCAGCGAATTGGCTCGGGCGGCGCTGGCCGGACTGAGGGATCTCGCTCATTCGGCGACGATCGAAAGCGGTGACGCGTTGCAACTGTTACTGACGCAGCACGCACAACGTTTGGCGGCTCTGCGCCCCAGCATGGCGCCGCTACAGAATCTGCTGCGCCGCTTCGCGCAGGAGCTAGTGGGCCTACCACAAGCGCCAGCCGCCGCAGTAGCGCGCGCAAGCGCCTTCGCCGAGGCTTTGATCGAGGACTCCCGCCGCAGCACCGTCGAAGCGGCCGCACAGGCCGCCCGCCTCATCCGCGGCCGCCGGATCATCACTCACAGCCTGAGCTCGACGGTGCGTGAGGCCTTTCGCTTGGCAGCGTCGGAGACACTGCACGTCACCCTCTCGGAGGCACGCCCACTGTATGAAGGCCGCGCACTGGCTGAGGCACTAGCCGCGCATGGCATTGCTGCGACGTACATTACCGATGCCCAGCTCGGCTTGGCGGCGAAAGAGGCGGAGCTGGCACTGGTGGGTGCCGATGCCCTGCTCCGAGACGGCAGCGTGGTGAACAAGGCCGGCACTTACCTGCTCGCGCTCGCCTGTCACGACCAGGGCATCCCCTTTTATGTCTGTTGCGAGCGACTGAAACGCCTGGACGCGCAGCAGGTGGAGCTGGAAACAATGGATCCGGCGGAGCTGGACGTTCCCGGCTGGCCAGGCGTGCGCATCGTCAACCGCTACTTCGATGTCACCCCGGCGCGCTTGGTCAGTGGCTGGATCGACGAGGCCGGTTGCTTCGATACGTTTTAGCGCTGTCACGTCCCGGCTTAGTTGGTTTCGATGCCTTCCCTATCGATCTTCAAGCACACACCGTTGCCTCGGGCATCGACCGTGTGCAGCCGCACCGGCCTGCGCCAGACCCGAAAAATATACTCCAACACTTTTTCCCCGCGGGAAGGATCGAGCCCGCGGCCGTCGGTCTCGTGATCGTGCCGCAGCACCAAGGTGCCGTCATGCTTGAGCTCATCGACCAGCACGCGCGGCGCGCCGAAGTTGTATTTGGGGTGCAGGATGGCTTCGTGCAGTTCGTGCACGTTCGAGTCGGTGACGCGAATCTCACCGTCCCGTTTGGCTTCGTACACGAATAGATTGAGATCCCGCGCAAGCTCCGGGGTGAGATAATTACGGATAAAGCCGAAGTCGTCCTCCTCGCGCATTACCTGACGCGCGGCCTCGAGCCCGGCCTCCTCCACCACGCGCTCCCAAATGTTGAAGCCGAGATGGTAGGGGTTGACCTGCAGCGCGATCTGCTTGTCCGTGCCGTAAGGTCGTACGACGTCGGAGTGCGTCTTCATGGCGTTGAGGTAGAGCTCATCGGGCAGGAAATCCGCCTCGCGCAGAATGCGCGCATGCCAATACGAAGCCCAGCCTTCGTTCATGATCTGGCAATTGAACACGGGCTGGAAATAGAAGGACTCCTCTCGCACAGCAAGGAAGATGTCCCGCTCCCAATCCTCCATGGCCGGCGCGTAACGAGCGATGAACCACAGAAGGTCGGCTTCCGGGCGCGGCGGCAGACGCGGCTCGGGCGGACGGATCGGCTTGGCCGGCGCCGGCTGCTCGCCCGGCAACTGTGAAAAGCGGTCTTGAAACGCTGAAGGCGAGTCCGGTTGCGCCCCCCGAGCTGGTGCCGCCTCGTAATCGCTACGGTTGATGGCGTATTGGGTGTCGATGTGCTGCTCCAGTGCCAGCGCGCAATCCAGCACCTCCTCGACCCGCTTCTGACCGGCCACTTCGATCGCCGCGTCAATGCGGTGCGCGTGCGCGGCGGCCTGCTCGACGATGTGGTAGCCGGCTTCGCGCTGGCTGGCGACGAACAGCATATTGTTGTGGGAGAAGTCGGCATGCCCCAGCACATGGGCGGTGACCAGACAGTTCTCCTCGATGCTGTTGTTATTTACCAGGTAAGCCCGGTTGGGATTGCCGGGAAACACCACCTCGAAGATCCGCGAGTGCCCCATCTTGTGCTGGACCATCTGGTAGATCCAGCGCACCCCAAACGACCAGTGCGGCATGCGCACCGGCAAGCCGTAGACGGCCACTTCCATCATGAAGCTTGGCGGCACCAGCTCGAAATCCACCGGGTGGTACTTCAAGCCCAGCCGCTGGCCCAGATCCTCGATACGGGCAACGTAATCCGCAAGCTTTGCGGTCATGATTCGGCCTCCGCTGCCTGATCGGTGAAGAAGGCTTTGATGGCCGGCCAAATGTCCGAGTCGCGGGCGATCGCGTAACTGCCCGTCGGCGTGCCCTGGTCTAGCAGGCGCCGAAACAGCACACCGACCTCGGTGTTGAGGCGCTGGTGGTAGCGCGATGACACCTCGGCGTAGCCCATGAAGTTCATCCGCGGCGCAAGCTGCTCGAGCAGGGCGCGGGCGCGGTGGCGGTCTTCCATGAAGTTATCGCCGTCCGAGGCATAGAACAGGTAGTTGTTATAACGATTGACATCGTAGCGATCTTCGCTGATCTCCAACGCCTTGCGCAGCGCGCTCGAGGTTTGCGTGCCACCCTCGCCGCGCACCTGGAAGAAATCCTCTTCCTCGAACTCCCAAGCTTCGATGGTGTGAGCGATGAAGACCGTCTCGACGCTGGTGAACTGGCGTCGGATGCCCTGCAAGGCCCAGAAGAAGAAAGTCTTGGCAAGGCGGCGACAGCGGTCGTCCATACTCGAGGAGACATCGAGCAGGAAGAACACCACGGCGCTGGTGTTAGGCTGTCGGCGCTTGACCAATTGCCGAAAGCGCAGGTCGTCGTTGGCGATGGGCGCGGCCCCCGCGCCCTGCACCGAACGGCGCTTGACCGCTTCCTTTATGGTGCGCCGCCTATCCAGCCGGGAGCGCGCGCCGCGCTTGTCCCAGCCCTCGCGGATATACTCATCCTCCTCGAGCGAAGATCCTTCGCGCGGCTTAAGGTGAGGCAACTCCAGCTCCTCCCACATCCAGTCGAGGATATCGTCGACCTTGAGCTCGAGAACGAAGCTGACACCGCCTTCTTCGTTGCCGCCCTGGCCGCTTCCGGCCTGACCCTGCCCCTGGCCGGGGCGCAGTTGATCGCCCGGGTTTACCTCGCCTTGACCGGCCCCGCTTTGCTTGCCGGGCTCAAGAAGCCGAAAGCGGTAATGCTCCATGAAGCGCACCGGTACCTGCACCGTGCGGTTTTCGGGACGCGAGAGCACGTCGGAGTTGGCGATCAGGTCCGGCAGCGAATGCTGCACGGCCTCCCTCACCTTCTGATTGTGCCGCAGCCAATCGCGCGTCCCGCGCGAGAACAAGTCGTACCAGCGATTGCCGTGTTCGCCGGCCAGTTTGTCGGACAGGGTCATAACTTGCCCCCTCCTCCCCCCAGGACTACTCCTGGGATAGCAGTGTCGTCACGTAATTCAGCGCTTCCTTTGCGCTATGGCGGTCGTAGCCGTACTCATTGATGAGCCGCTCCTCGACGGCGGCGATCTTCTCTTTCGCCTCGTCGTCGGGGCGGGCCACCGAGGTCACAAGCCTCAGGACGTCACGACGCTCTTCGAACAGGTACTTCTCTACGGCCTCCTTGAGCCGAGCATGACTCTCCAGCGTAAAGCGCTCGCCGCGCTTGAAGGCCACCATGGCCTTGCGCACCACCTCCTGACGGAAACTGATCTTGCCGGCGTCGGAGACGTTGATCTTCTCCTCCACCGAGCGCAGGAAGCGGGCATCGGGGTCGCGGCTTTCGCCGGTGATCGGGTCGGTAATCTCGCGTTTGTCGAGGGTTGCTTCGACTTCGTCGAGGTACTTCTCGAGCAGTGCCTGCGCCTCATCCTCGAAGGAAGCGAACAGCGCCTTGTGCACGTCCTCCTTGACCCAGTGGTTGTAGAAGTCCTTGCGCACCGTCACCAGGAAATCCACCCAGGCTCGCTTCTGCTTGGGATCGATGCGAGCATCGGACTCGATGGCGTCCTTGAGCGTGATCAGCACCTCCATGCTGGTAAGGCTGCGTGCTTCGTTGGAGGAGATGGCGTTGGACAGCGCGTTGACCACGAAGCGCGGCGAGATACCCGACAGGCCCTCGTCCGGTGCTTCGGCGCGGATACGCTCTATATCCGCCTGCGTGAATCCCTCGACGTCCTCACCTGCATAGAGCTTGACCTTCTTTGAGAGATCCAGATCCTCACGCTCGCCCGGCTTGAGCCGGGACAGCACGGCGAATACCGCGGCCACCTCCAGTGCATGGGGGTCGAGGTGCACCTCACGGAACGTCGGCGCCGCGGCGATGAGTTTGCGGTAGATCTTGGCCTCGTCCTTGTAGGACAGGGTGTACGGCACCTGGATGATGACCATGCGGTCTAGCAGCGCCTCGTTCTCGCTCTCCTGCAGAAACTTGCGGAATTCGGCGAGGTTGGTGTGGGCGAGAATGGTCTCGTCCAGGTAGATCAAGGGGAAGCGCGAGACTTTTACGTTCTTCTCCTGCGTCAGCGTGAGGAGCAGATAGAGGAACTCGCGTTTAACCTTAAGGATCTCGATCATTTCGAGCAGCCCGCGGCTGCCGGCATAAACGGCGCCCGACCAGGACCAGGCGCGCGGGTCGCCCTCATCGCCGTACTCCGACACTTTGGAAAGGTCCACCGAGCCGATCAGATCGGCCAGATCCGCCGTGGTCGGATCATGCGGCGCGTAGGTACCGACACCGACACGCCCTGCCTCGGAGATGAAGATCCGCTCCACCGGCATCTTCAGGAAGTCGCGGTCGAACTCCTTCTCCAGCCGAGATTGGCAATAGGGGCACAACTCGCCGCTCACTTCGACGCCGTAGGTCTCGCGGAACTCGCCGCGCAGCGTATGCGGAATGAGGTGCAGCGGCGACTCGTGCATGGGGCAATCCTTGATGCCGTACAGCGCGCCTTCATCGGTATGGCTGTACTCCTCAAGACCGCGTTTGAGGAGGATGACCAACGTGGACTTACCGCCCGAAGGCGGCCCGAGCAACAACAGCAAGCGACGGCCGACTTCGGAGCCCGCGCTGGCGGCCTTGAAGTACTCCATCACCCGCCGCAACGGCTGCTCCATGCCGAACAGTTCGCTCGAGAAGAGGCGGAACTGGTCGTCGTTCTCGCCATCGCTCTCGTTCTGTCGCCGCCAGCGCAGCATGTCCCAAAGATACTGATGGCTGCTGCGCGCGATCGGCGCCGGATTCCGCGTAACGATCTCGTCCAGGAACGCCTGGAAGTCCCCCTCCCAGTACTTGGCTTGATGCTCCTTGGTGAACGAGGTCAGGGTCTCGAGAAACTTCTCGTGCGAATGTCCTTTCTTCGCAGAACTCATAAGGCACCCCTCTGCGTCAAGCCGCCCGCGGGCAGCCCTGCTAGGCTTAGACCACTGGGCCGTGAGAAATGCTGACCGACTCCCTTATGCCTCCCGGCGAGGACGAACACCTACCGCGCGCCGTCGCATTCGCTTTGCGCCGGAGCCGTTCTGCACGAACGGCGCCTGGCCACGGCACGCCTCGTTTCGGCAGAGGCATAAGGGAATCGTCCAGCATTCCCCGTAAGTTTTGATTCCGGCGGGGACCGGCGCTGTCGCACCCATGAATATGGTGCTGTTGAAGACATGGGGACGGAACAGGTAGGAGAAAAAGGTTTAGACAGGCGAAAGCTCATGGCAGACCTCCTGAGCTCAGCGCGACTCACCCTTACTATAGCTCCATGCGCGGCAAGATACAGGTTGCCTTTCGTCACAGACGCGCGGCGCCCGCGGAGGATGCGGATACGCTCAGCGCCAGCCGATCACCCGCGCCGGCACGCCGGCGACAATGGCACCTGCGGGCACGTCGCGGGTCACCACGGCCCCCTGGCCGACGACCGCTCCGTCGCCAATCCGGACTCCGTCGGTCACCCCGACGCTAGCGCCCAGCCAGCAGTCGGCGCCAATGACGATGCCATGCGAGCGCACCGGTTGCTCGGCGATGCGCCGATCCGGCGCCATGCCGTGGTCGAACGCGTACAAGGTGACGTTATGGGCAATGCGGGTATGATCGCCGATGCGTACGCCGCGCGCGCCGCCATCAATCGAACAGCGGTGGTTGATGCTGACGCCGGCGCCGAGCGTGATAGGGCCATGGAGAAAGGCCTCGGCGGCAATGCTACACCCCGGCCCAATGATCACGGGGCGTCCTGGCTCGGCAAAGATCGCCGCCTCGGGCGCAATGAAGCAGCCCTCGGCGATCTCCACCGTTTCGAGCTGCATCAACGCCTGTTGCACCTCGGCCTGCCAGGCCTCGGCCCAGGCTCGATGCTTCGGTTTGAGGCGAAAATACAACCAAGGCATCCAGGACAAGCGCTTTTTATGTTGCTCTCGGTAGGCGTGCATGATTCGTTCACAGCGAAGACCGTCGGCCAGGACGGGCCGTTATAACCTTAGACGGAGATTGTCTTCTGCGAAAAGGCAGAAACCGTACAATTGACTGCGGAAGCATAACCCGCCGTACCGGCGCACAACGCGAAAAGTCTTCTGGAGCACTTCTTGGACTGGCACGTACTCGTCACATTACTGGTTGTCGCTGCGAGCATCGTGCTGATCATATTCACCGCGATCGGCCCGGAACTGCTGCTGGCCGGCGGTGTCGTCGCTCTATTGGCGCTGGGCGTCATTGACGCCGGGCAGGCCTTGGCGGGTCTCGCCAACCCCGGCGTGGTTACCATAGCCTTGATGTACATCGTCGCCGCCGGCATCCGCGAGACAGGGGGCGTGGAGTTCCTCGTCACCCACGTGCTGGGCCGGCCGCGCAATCAGGTGCGCGCCCAGAACCGGCTGATTTGGCCTGCGCTGCTAATGAGCAGCTTCATGAACAACACACCGGTGGTGGCCACCTTTATTCCAGCCGTGCTGGCATGGGCTAAGCGCATTCAGATATCGCCCTCCCGGTTGCTCATGCCACTCAGCTACGCGGCTGTGCTCGGCGGCACCTGCACGCTGATCGGCACCAGCACCAACCTAGCCGTGAACGGCATGCTCATCGCACGCACCGGCGAAGGCCTCGGCATGTTCGACATCACCTGGGTTGGGCTGCCGATCGCACTGGCCGGTGTCGCCTATATGCTGGTCTTCGGCCGCCGATTGCTGCCCGCACGCAAATCCACCGAGCAGGAGTTCGCCAACCCGCGCGAATACACCGTAGAAATGAAGGTCAGCGAGAACGGTCCGCTGGTCGGCAAGACGGTGCAGCAGGCCGGGTTACGCCACCTACGCGGCCTGTTCCTGATCGAGATCGACCGCGACGGGCAGATCATTCCCTCCGTGGCTTCCAGCGAAATCCTGCAAAGCGGCGACCACCTGGTATTCGCGGGCATCACCGAATCGGTGGTGGAACTGCACCGAGTCGCAGGCCTGGAGCCCACCAGCCGCACCTTCGATCTCCGCGACCCGCAGCGGGAACGCTGCCTGGTGGAAGTCGCCGTAGCCCCAAACAGCGGACTGGTCGGGCAGACTATACGCGAAAGCCGCTTCCGCAACGTCTTCGCCGCCTCGGTGATCGCCGCCGCCCGTAACGGCAGACGTATAAAGGCCAAGCTCGGCGATATCCGCCTAGAGCCCTCGGATACGCTGCTGCTCCAGGCTGACAGCGCGTTCCTCGACCGTCACCGCCATTCGCGGGACTTCCTGCTCATCAGCAAAATCGAGGACTCCGAGCCGCGGCGGCACGAAAAAGCCGGCGTGGCCTGGGGGATACTCGGCGCGCTAGTCGTCTCGGTCACGCTCGGCTGGCTGGATATTCTGCTGGCCGCCATGCTCGCGACCGCCGCCATGCTGCTCACCGGCTGCTGCTCGGTGCGCGCCGCGCGCAATGCCTTGGACGGCCCGGTGCTGCTGGCGATCGCCGCCGCTCTGGCACTAGGCGGGGCACTGGAGGCGAGCGGCGCCGCCGCGGTTCTCGCCGGCACGGTATTAGGTTTCGCCGGCGACCACCCCATGCTGCTGCTCATTCTGGTTTACCTGATGACCATGCTGCTGACCGAGGTCATCACCAACAATGCGGCGGCAATCCTGATGTTCCCCATCGCAACCGCCAGCGCAGAGAGCATGGGCGTCAACATCATGCCCTTCGTCATCACCATCATGGTGGCCGCATCGGCCAGCTTCGCCACGCCCATCGGGTACCAGACGAACCTCATGGTCTACGGTCCGGGCGGCTATCGCTTTACCGACTACACTCGCTTCGGCGTGCCGCTGAACCTCATTTGCGCAGCTGTCACCCTTGTCGTGACGCCGTTGGTGTGGGGCTTCTAGAAGCGCCGGGTAGGTTCACGGGACGAGGGGAGCCCCGCCCTGCCTTATGGCGGGTACGGGTGAGCCGGACGTGCTAAATCAGTTGCATCTGGGCCGTGAGGCGCTGGCGCAGCGGGCTGCGGCGGGGAAAGTGGGCGCGCAGAAATTCCATCTGATCGGCAAGAATACGCTTGCCCTGCAGATAGACGTATTCGGCATGCGTGGGGATAAAAGGGACGGCGAGCAGCTGCAGGCCACATTCTTCGGGCCGATACGAGCCCTTGAGGTTATTACAGGGTTTGCAAGCCGTGACGGCATTGTTCCAAACATCCTGGCCGCCGCGGCTGACGGGCGTGACATGGTCGCGCGATAGCTGGCTTTCGTGGAAGCGGCCGCCGCAATACAGGCAGATATAGTCATCGCGGCGGAACAGCGCCTTGTTGCTAAGCGGCGGCGTATAACCCGAACGGCCCTTCAGCGCCGCCTGCAGGGAGCCTTCCGTGGCGACGATGGAGTTGACCTCGATGACGCTGCGCCGCCCCGTGCGGGCATTCCAACCGCCGCGCAAGCGGTACAGCAGCCGTCCGCAGGTATAGACCACCTGCTCCAGGTAGTAGAGCCGGACCGCGTCCTGGTAGGTAATCCACTCCAGGGGCATTCCCGACACATCGGTCCGCAGTATCTGATGTTCCAATCTCAGCACCGCTCGTCCCTCTCGGCAGGTGCAGTGCACCACCCGTTGTTTCCTTTATTTCAGACCCTTCTATAAAAATCAAATGTTTCCTTGTTGTGACGAAGCCGGCTCTTATGAGACATATCAATTGTTTTGGCTTTACCCATCCATGATTTCGATTGCTCCGGGCGCTTATCTACTAGGGCTTTATTAATCAAATTACTATCGCTAGTATTTGTCGGCTACGCGGGCGGCGTGACCGGCCGCGTTTTTTTTCCGGGGGGACGGTGCAGCATTGGTAGCGAATGCCCTCTATCCGAGTGGATTGGCCGCTGTCGGCTGCGCCATCGTTTGCCAAGGTCGCGATGTTGCGGCCGCTCCCCGATGGGAACCGTGAGGAAAACGGAGAGACAACCATGGCAATACGTGTAGGCGTGCCCAAGGAAACGCAGCCCGGGGAGCGCCGCGTCGCGCTGGTCCCTGCTGTACTAAAGCAATACCAGAAGCTGGGCGTCGAACTGCTGCTGGAAAAGGGCGCGGGCAAAGAAAGCGGCTTCGACGACGAAGCCTATGAAGGCGTGACGGTGGTCGACTCCAGCGAGGCGCTGTACTCGCAGGCCGACGTCGTGCTGAAAGTCCAACCTCCCGTACCCGAAGAGGTGGCGAAGTTCAAAGAGGGCGCCACTCTCGTGAGCTTCCTCGCCCCCCATACGGGTGACGATCGCATCAAGGCGTTGCTCGAGAAGAAGATCTCGAGCTTCTCGATGGAACTGGTGCCGCGCATTTCCCGCGCTCAGGCCATCGACGCACTGTCCTCGCAGGCTTCTATCGGCGGTTACAAAGCGGTACTCCTCGCCGCGACGCTGAGCGGCCGGCTGTTCCCGATGCTTACCACCGCCGCCGGCACCATCCGCCCCGCTAAGGTTTTGGTGATCGGCGCGGGTGTGGCAGGCCTACAGGCTATCGCCACGGCCAAGCGCCTCGGCGCTATTGTCGAGGCCTATGACGTCCGCTCCGCCACCAAGGAGCAGGTCGAGTCCCTGGGCGGCAAATTCGTCGACACCGGCGTTAAGGCAGAGGGCGAAGGCGGCTACGCGCGCGAGCTCACCGCCGAGGAGCAGGCCCAGCAGAAGAAGGTGCTCGACGATCACATCGCCACTGCTGACGCGGTGATCACCACCGCTGCCATTCCGGGCCGCCCGGCACCGAAAATCATCGACAAGGCCGCGGTCGAGCGCATGAAGCGCGGCGCCGTAATCATCGACTTGGCGGCCGAAACCGGCGGTAACTGCGAAGTTACCAAGCCCGGCAAGGAAGTCGACCACAAGGGCGTCATCGTCTACGGACCGCTCAACGTGCCAAGCTCGGTGGCGATGCACGCCAGCGAAATGTACGCCCGCAACCTCTACAACCTGCTGACGCTGGTCGTCGCCGAAGGCGAGCTCACGCTCAACTTTGACGACGAGGTGATCCGCGACAGCTGCCTCACCCACGCGGGCGAGGTCAAGTGGGCGCCGGCTCGCGAGCGGCTCGAAGGAGGCAAGTAAATGGTAATCGAAGGCTACACCGCGCTTTATATCTTCATGCTCGCGGCCTTTACCGGCTACGAGGTGATTGCCCGTGTGCCGGTGATTCTGCACACCCCGCTGATGTCCGGCTCCAACTTCGTGCACGGCATCGTGCTGGTCGGCGCCATGGTCGCGCTCGGCCACGCCGAAGGCTTCTGGGAGATGCTGATCGGCTTCATCGCCGTGCTGTTCGCGGCAGGTAACGCTGCCGGCGGCTACGTCGTCACCGAGCGCATGCTCGAGATGTTCAAGAGTAAGGATGAAGGGGGCAAGGCGTGAGCGTTAACTTCATCGTTCAAATCAGTTATTTCATCGCCGCCATCCTCTTCATCCTCGGCCTGAAGGGGATGAGCTCGCCGAAGACGGCGCGCAAGGGCATCGTCTGGGCCGGCGTCGGCATGGTGCTGGCAACGGTCGCGACCTTTATTCATCCGACGCTGCTGAGCGCCGATGGCATCGCGTGGAACTATGTGCTGATCGTGCTCGCCATCGCCATCGGCGGCGGCTGGGCCTGGATGAGCGGCAAAAAGGTCGCGATGACCGACATGCCGCAAATGGTCGCGCTCTACAACGGCATGGGCGGTGGCGCAGCGGCGGCCATCGCAGCCGTCGAGCTGTTCAAGGCCCAAAAGCGAATCGGCGCGGGGCTCGATGAGCGCATTGCCGAGTTCGCGGCGGAAAAGGGCCTTACCCTTGAGCAGGCTGCTCTGCTGGTGCAGGCCGAAGGCGGTTCGGTCGCCGCTCAGCTCGGCACCGACGTCGCCGTGCTCGGCCTGCTGGGCGCTCTGATCGGCGCGGTCGCCTTCTCCGGCTCGCTCATCGCTTGGGCCAAGCTCGATGGCCGCATGAAGCGCAACAGCGTCGTGCCTGCGCAGCAGGTGGTCAACATCGTCGTCTTCGCCGCGACGGTGCTGCTCGCCATCTGGAGCTTCAACACGGATGCGGCCCTGCCGATCGTGCTGTTCTTCCTCGCCGCGCTGGTGCTCGGTGCCTTCATCGCCATCCCCATTGGCGGCGCCGACATGCCGGTGGTCATCTCCCTGTTCAACGCGTTGACGGGCCTTGCCGTCGGCTTCGAGGGCTACGTGCTCGGCAACCCCGCGATGATCATCGCCGGTACGGTGGTAGGCGCCGCCGGTTCGCTGCTGACCCAGCTCATGGCGAAAGCCATGAACCGCCCCATCACCAACGTGCTCTTCAGCGGCTTCGGCACCAAGGCCGGCGCTGCCGCCGAAGGCCCCGAGGGCGAGCAGAAGGAAATCCAGGCCGAGGATGCCGGCATCATGATGGCCTACGCGGAACAGGTCATCATCATCCCCGGCTACGGCATGGCTGTTGCCCAAGCCCAGCACAAGGTTTGGGAACTGGTGCAGCTGCTCGAAGACAAGGGCGTCACGGTGAAGTTCGCCATCCATCCGGTGGCGGGCCGCATGCCGGGTCACATGAACGTGCTGCTGGCCGAAGCCGGGGTGCCGTACGACATGATCTACGACATGGAAGACATCAACCAGGACTTCCCGAAGACGACCGTCTCCCTGGTGATTGGCGCCAACGACGTGGTCAACCCTTCGGCGCGCAACGACGAGTCCAGCCCGATTTACGGCATGCCCATTCTCGACGCCGACAAGTCGGAAAACGTCATCGTCGTCAAGCGCGGCAAGGGCACCGGTTTCTCGGGCCTCGAGAACCCGCTGTTCTACGCGGACAACACCCGCATGCTGTACGGCGACGGCCAGAAGGTCGCCGCTGCACTCATCCAGGTGGTCAAGGAGCTGTAAGCTTCTTCCGCCTCGACAACCCCGGC
>JAJUGG010000019.1 GCA_029268285.1 Ectothiorhodospiraceae bacterium
TCACGCCGCTATTGGACCGGCACGGCAACACCGTCGGGCGGCTGGCCGTCTTGCACGACATCAGCCGGCTGAAGGCAGTCGAGCACGCGCTGCGCGAACAGCTGGCTGCCAACAAGACCTTGCAGGCCGAGTTACACGAGAAAACCATCCGCGACCCGCTGACCGGGCTCTTTAACCGTCGTTACCTGGACGCCACCCTAAGCCGGGAGGCCATTCTGGCCGCGCGTGAGGACAAGCCTCTGACGCTGGTGCTCATCGACCTCGACCACTTCAAGCAAATCAACGACACCCACGGCCACGCCGCCGGCGACCGCCTTTTGGTGGCGTTGGCCAAGATGCTGGGCCGCTCCACCCGCGGCGGCGATGCCGCCTGCCGCTACGGCGGCGAGGAGTTCGTGGTGCTGATGCCCGGCGCCACGCCGGACGATGCAGCGCAGCGCGTGGAACAGTGGCGGCGGGTCTTCGCCGCGCTAACCGTGCATGTCGGCGACTCCAGCATGCACACCACCTTTTCCGCCGGCATCGCCTCCGCCCCCACCCATGCCCGCAGTCCGGCCGAGCTTTTCGCGGCCGCCGACAAAGCGCTCTATCGCGCCAAGACGGGCGGGCGGAATCGGGTATGCGTTGCGGAGGCTGTAACGCCCGGCGCGGAGGGATGTTTGACGGCTTAGACTCGCTCAGGACGAGGCAAAGAGGCTTTAGAATCGCGGCGGGGTCGCCGCTCCCACGGGTGGCGCTTCCAAGTTTCGGGGATAAGCCTGTGGAAGGGGCGACCCCGCCGCGATCCCTCTCCTCCCCCTACAAACTCGACTGCAAATGCCCGCCATCCACGGGAATCACTGTGCCGGTCATATAGCGAGAAGCATCGGAAGCCAGTAGCAACAGGGCTCCATCAAGATCATCCACCTGCCCCAATCGGCGCTGAGGAATGCGCCTGATCAGCGCCTGCCCCGGCGGGCTTTGGAAGAACTCACGGTTGATGTCAGTTTCGAAATAACCGGGAGCGATGGCGTTAACGCGGATGCCGTAGCGCGCCCACTCGAGCGCCAGCGCCTGCGTCAAGCGCGCCAGACCTGCTTTGGCGGCGATGTAGGGAGCGTTGTGGCCGATCACGCGCAGGGCGAGGATGGAGGCGATGTTGATGATGCTCCCGCCGCCGCTCTCTTTCATGCGCCGCGCCGCTTCCTGAGCGACCAACCAGGCGCCGCGCAGGTTGGTATCAACGACGGCATCCCAGGCGTCTTCATCCACGTCCAAAGCCGCGGCCTGGCGGGCGATGCCGGCGTTGTTGACGACCACGCTGATCGGACCCAAGGTATCGGCAGCCGCCTGAAAGGCGTCTTTTACACTGGCGCCAGAGGTGATGTCGCCCGGCACGGCCGCGGCCTCGCCGCCCGTGCCACGGATTTCCTCGGCCAAGGCCTCGAGCTGCTCAGCCCTCCGCGCCACTAGCGCGACCTTGGCGCCGGAAGCGGCAAGCACCTTGGCAAAATGTCGGCCAAGGCCGCTGGACGCGCCGGTAACCAGCGCAACTTGGCCGCTGAGGTCGGCTTTTAGTGTCATTGGGTCTTCTCCTCTTTTAGTAGTAATCCCGTCGGGCGTGATCGTGCCGCATACGGCAAAGGCCTCGACGCTTCACGCCAAAGGCTCGCTCCCCATAGTAGGCGCGGCGCCTCGCCACCCCTACTAAAGCCGACAGTCGCGAATGGCCGCTGCCTCCGTAGGTCCGACTTCAGTCGGACGCCCAGCCGAAGACGTCCGACTGAAGTCGGACCTACGAGGAACCGTGGCGTGGGTGTTCACGGCGGGCTCGCCCCCAATACCGAACGACCTTACTCAAAGGCTTTCGCCTTTCTCCGTGTCTCCGTGGTTTAATCCAATTGGCGCGGCGCCCTAAAAATACATTCCGGCATTATCTCGTAGGATGCGTATCACACACCGATCCGCTTCAAGGCGGTATCGACGGTGCGTGATACGCACCCTACGAAAGGTGCGGCAAAAACCTTACCGCTACGCCAACATCAGGCGGTTGTTCTCTCGCTTCACCCGCTGCGGGATGGGCTGGTTGATAAGCTCGTAGCCGCCCACGGCTTTTAGCAGCGCATCGGCGCGTTCGCGCGCCTTGCCAGACAGCGTGTGGTAATGGTCGTAGGCGCGCTGCCACATCCAAATACTGTAGGGGAAGACGGCGCGCTGGCCGCGCTCTCCGCCGATGCTGAAATCGTGCATGCCGATAGCCCGCGGCAAACGTTCGTGCTCTTCGCGCGCCCATTCGGCGAGTCGCTGCATGGTATCCGCGAGTACCGGCCCCTGCTCTTCGAACATGCGCTGGAGTATGGGCTGCAGGGTTTCGGCCAGGTGATCCTCGGCGAGAAAGTCGCCTTGATCCGGCCCAGGGTCGCGCATACGTTCCACCCAAGTCGCCACGCTGGGCGCTTCTTTCTTCATCAAGCGGCCGGAGTAAGGATCACGATAGAGATGCGCGTACAGGGGGCCATAAAGCCCGAAGTCACCAATTGAGGGCCGGGTGCCGAGCAGGAAGGGATGCTCTTCGAGGTGCTTCTCAAAATCTTTTAGGAAGGCCAAATAACTACGCTCGATGCCCGGCGCGGTATGCCCGGAGACACCCAGCGGCGGCAACGCGCCGGCAAAGGGACGCGCGACCTTCTCGCCGATCTCGCGGTGCGCCTCCGGCTCGGCATCCGGCACCGAGAGCCGCCCGAACTCCTCGATGGCGAAAGCACGATTCTCGGTAAAGCTCCAGCGATAGTGCATGGCCGGGATGACCAGCCACTCGTCGCCATAGATTTCGAGCAGCAACGCCACCAGCCGCTGCACGGGGCCTTCCGGATAAACCGGCGGCTGGGGGTAACGCGCTTCCAGAAAATCGATGATGTCAGTGCTGTCCTGCACCGCGATATCGTCGTCGCTGATGAGCACCGGGATCATGGCGATACCGGTACGCGGGAGGATAATCTGCTGATAAACCTCTCGGCTGGCAACGGTTTCTTCAAAATCTATGCGCTTGTAACGGAGGTAGGCCCTGACCTTCCCGGTGTAGTAGGACACCTCCGCACCCAACAACTGCTGGCGGCCCATATGTCTCCCTCTTCTTTTTTCGATTTCGGTCCTGGCCCCAAGCCTACCCCAGTCAGTGGCTGATCGAAATCAAGTCGGTCGAGGCCGGCGTTGACTAAACTTGCAGTACGACTCTAAGGAGACAGATTTTGCATATCGAGTTCCTCGGCGCGGCGCAGGAGGTCACCGGCTCCTGCTTTTTGATCGAAGTCAACGAAAAGCGCATCCTGGTGGACTGCGGCATGATTCAGGGCGGGCGCAAAGACGAAGCCCGCAACCGCAAGCCTTTCCCTTTCAAGCCGTCCCAGATCGATGCGGTATTTCTGAGCCACGGCCACCTGGACCACTCTGGCCGGCTGCCGCTCCTGGTCAAGCAAGGCTTTCGCGGCCGGATCTATACCCATCGCGCCACGGTAGACCTGTGCAAAGTGCTGCTGCTGGACGCCGCCTCGCTGAGCGTCCGCGACGCCGAATGGGAGAGCAAGAAGCGCGCCCGGCGCGGCATGAAGGCGGTGGAGCCGCTATACACCGTGGCGGAAGCGGAAAAGAGCCTCAAGCACCTGGAACCGCTGGAATACGGAGAGCGCTACGATCTGCTACCCGGCGTGACGGTACGGCTGCGGGACGCGGGCCATATTCTCGGCTCGGCCGTTATCGAAATGTGGCTGCAGGAAGGCGGCGTGGAGCGCAAGCTGGTCTTCAGCGGCGACCTCGGCCATATCGGCGCGCCCCTGCTGCGCGACCCGGAGATCATTGAAGAAGCCGACTTGGTGATCATGGAGAGCACCTACGGCGACCGCTGCCACCGCCCCTGGGACGAGACCTGGGATGAGCTGCGCGAGGTGCTACACCAGGCACGCGAAGGCAACGGCAATATCCTGATCCCGGCCTTCGCCATCGGCCGTACGCAGGAGCTGCTCTACGCCATGCAACTGCACTATCAGCAATGGGGCATGGACCGCTGGAATATTTTCCTGGACAGCCCCATGGCCATCCGTGCGACAGAGGCTTACGCGCGCCATCGGGATGTGTTCGACGAAGAAGCCAGCGCCGTATTGCCGAACCACGGGCGGCTGTTCAACCTGCCGAACTTGCACCTGACCGAAACACCGGAAGAATCGATGGCGATCAACAAGATCCACTCGGGCGCCATCATCATCGCCGGTAGCGGCATGTGCACCGGCGGGCGTATTCGCCACCACTTCAAGCATCAGATCTGGCGGCCGGAGACGCAGGTGATTATCGCCGGCTTTCAGGCAGCGGGCACTTTGGGCCGCTCGCTGGTCGAAGGAACGAAATGGATTCGTCTCTGGGGCGAGCAGATACGCGTGGCGGCAAAAATTCATACGGTGGGCGGCTTGTCGGCCCACGCCGGTCAGCGCGGGCTGCTGGATTGGTATGGTGCTTTCCGTAACCGCCCCGCACTGGTGCTGGTGCACGGCGAGGAAAAGGCAATGGACCAGCTCACCGAGAAACTGCAGGACGAATACACTGTGACGCCCCTGCGGCCTCAGGCGCGGGACCGCATCGATCTGAACAAGGGGCCGTTCCAGTTGAGTTGAGTGTCTGAATCAGGCCGAAATGCAAGGCAGGCGCCAAGCGCGCTCTGCCTTGCCGACGGGGCGCGGCGCCGGAAGCATCAACCACAGCCGCCCCGCCAAGTCCATCCATATTAGATGTCAATCTGGGGGTATTCCCAGCCTCCGCTTCTTGCAGCCTCTCTACACAAACTGCGACTCTTCCCGGACTCCGGGTAGTACCGTGACTAACGCCATTCGCTACGCCCCGCACACCAAAGCCAAATAGAGCCCGACCTTGCCCCATGTTCGGCTCATGCGTAGCCAATGAGCTTGGCCACAACCTTGAGGCCTTCTCCGGTCAGATTGCTCGCGACGTTAACTCGCGCGCCGGCGGTCCTACTTACAATGTTTATACGGCTAAGCCGGATCATTTGAATGCTCAGAACACCTGACAATTCGTCATCCTCGCTCGATGCGGTGCGCCCGGTACGCAAGGCGTTGAGCGTTCTTGCGCTGACAATCCTAGCCGCGATCGTATGGAGCTTGGGCTCCGTCATCGTGCTCACCAATTTCGCCGAAAGGCAGCACGAGAGCCTGGATGCCGAGGTAAGAGACCTGCTTATCGCCCAGAACTTGGCGCGCTTGGCCGAGCGACGAGGCCTGCGCACGCGTGAATACGTGCTTTTGCAGGATACCAACTCCCGCGTTTCCCTACAGGGCGACAGGCTGGAATTCCAGCAGGAACTGGACGAGCTGCGCGCGCGGGTGAAAGACCCGCAGGATGAGCAGGTGCTGACAAACATCGCCGCCATCCAGGAGCATATCCGTCAAGAGGTGGACGCAATCGCGCCTCTCGGCTTCGATGAAGAGCTGACCCTGGAAGAGGTACGCCTCTTCCTGACGGAAATTGATCCGCTCTATGTGGAGCTGGAAACGGCACTTGGCGCCTATGTCGAGCGCCGCTATGCGCGCCTCAACGAGCTGTCGAAGAGGCTGGCCGACGGCCGTGAAAACATGCGCCGCTGGGTCGTTGCAAGCCTCATCGGCCTGGCTCTGTTCGGCTTTTTCATCGGCGTGCTTATCTACCGACTGCTGCGGTCGCTCAACACCAGCGAGCTGCGTTATCTCCGCACCTTCAACCGTGCGCCTATGGGCATGGCTTACGTCGATTCAGAAGGACGCTGGATACGCATCAACCCGCGCTACGCTCAAATTCTCGACCGGAGCCCTGAAGAGCTCGTCGGCCGTAAGGCCATCGACTTCACGCACCCGGAGGACAAAGATGCCGAGCGCCTGGCGCTGGCCGATCTGCTCGCCGGGCGGACGGACATGATTACCTTGGAAAAGCGCCATATGCGCGATGACGGCACCAGCCTGCCCATCCGGGTGACCGCCTCGCTAGCGAGGGAGCGTGGGGCCGCGGGCAATTACCTCATTGTCATCTCGGAGGACATCTCCGAACGCAAGGCCGCGGAGGAAGCTCGCCGGCGCGCCGAGGAATACTTCCAGAATGCGCTCGAGATGGCGCCGCTGCCAATCGTCGTCTATGCCAGCAACCTGGAGATTCTGCACGTTAACCGCGCCTGGACTCAGGTTACCGGCTACAGCATGGAAGAAATCCCCACGGTGCAGGATTGGGCCCGCCTGGCCTATGGCGACAAGGCCGACGAGGTGGTCGCTACCGCACAGGAGCTGGTGGCGACCGAGCGCCATCTCGAGCAAGCCGAGTATACCGTACGGACCAAGAGCGGAGAGTTGCGTACGCTGCTGGTGAACTCCTCCTTCCTCGGCCACTTGTCTGATGGCCGCGGTCTGCGCATGACGACGGCCATCGACCTGACCGACCGCATTCGCGCCGAAGACGAGCGTCGCAAACTGCTGAACGAACTGCAGGAGGCGCTGCGCATTCGTGATGATTTCCTCTCCATCGCCGCCCACGAACTGCGCACCCCACTCACGCCGCTACGGCTGCAATTAGGCAGCCTTCAGAGAAAGCTGCCTGACGCGGGCGGCGACCCCAAGATAGCGGACAAAATTCAACAGGCGCTAAATCAGACGGAGCGCTTGGCGTCGCTGGTCGACAAGCTGCTGGACGTGTCTCGTATCAGCGGCGGCAAACTGGTGCTGGAACCCGAGGAAGTCAGCCTCGAAGCCGTGGTGCGTGACGTGCTGGGGCAGTTCGCGATCAAGGCCGAACGGCTTGGTTGCGAGATCAGGCTGCAGATAGACGACCCGGGGCTGGGTGATTGGGATCCGCTGCGTATCGAGCAGGCCGTCTCTAATTTGATCTCGAACGCCCTCAAGTACGGTGCGGGACATCCCGTTGAGGTACGCGTGAACGGCACAGAGAACGAAGCTACGCTTGTGGTACGGGACTATGGCATCGGCATCGCCAGCCCGCACCGAGAACGCGTATTCGAGCGCTTCGAGCGAGCAGTATCCTCGCGCCATTACGGCGGCTTCGGCATTGGTTTATGGCTGACGCGGGAAATCGTTCTCGCCCACGGCGGTCGTATCGATCTCGAGAGTGAACCTGGACAGGGGTCCGCATTCACCATTAGGCTGCCGCGCCATCCCCGTCCACAGGAGAAAATGACGCATGGCGGGCATGCATTTACTGATCATTGATGACGAAGAAGACATCCGCTTCGCGCTATCGGAGATTCTTGAGGACGAAGGCTACCGCGTCAGCACCGCGGCCGACGGCGAAGACGCCATCGGCCAGCTGCGCGAAGGGGTTCGGCCGGATCTCATCCTGCTCGACCTGATGATGCCGCGCATGGATGGGCGCGCCTTTCGGGAAGCCCAACAGGCCGATCCCAGCCTCAACGAGATACCCGTGCTGCTATTCTCGGCCTATTCCGACGTACACCAGATCGCACGCGAACTCGACGCTGTCGGCGGGCTGAAGAAGCCGGTCGATATCAACGAGATGCTCGACACCATTGACCGCATTTCGGACTCACTCGGCGCCTGAACCCTTCCCCTGCTCGTAGGCCTCGATCGCCGACCGGATAGCGTGCGGCAGCGGCTTGCTGCTGCGATTCGCGATATCGACGTTGACGTATACCAGCTCGCCGCTGATGAGATGCTCGTCGTCGCGGTAGATCTCGAACAGCAACTGAAAGCTGGAGCGCCCTATGCGTCCGGTGCGCACGTAAACGTCAATCTCGTCGTCGAAACGTGCAGGACTGTGGTAGTCGGTGACCGAGCGCACCACCACTAGGTCGGCGCCATGCTTATCCGCAAGATCCTGGTAAGGGAAATCGAGCACGCGAAAATACTCTGTCATGGCGACATCGAAATAGGTTAGGTAGTTGCCGTTGAACACCACGCCCTGCGCGTCCACCTCGACCCAGCGCACGCGCATGCGGTGCACAAAGCGAAAATCCTCCCGGGCCATGTCGTCCTCCTCGTTATTGTTCACTAGACGGGTGCACCCTGCCCCAGCATGTGCAAAACTGACCGGACCTCACGATAGAGCCAAGAAGCATCATGGTCCATAAGCAATACAAGAAATTCGCCATCATCGGCTTCGTGATCACTACCGTGGTCTGTCTCTACATCCTGTTCGGCGACCACGATTTCCTGGAGCGGCGCTACGCCCTCGAGATGGATTTCCAGCAGTTGGAGGAAACCCGCACCGGACCCGAGATTCTGGAAGCGCTGCGCGGTCTCAACCTGCACTGCGAAGTCGCGCCGACGCCGCTGGGCGATCAGGTCTGCGGCGCCATGCTCGCCGAGTACGAAGGCATCCCCGCCGACAACATCATGTTCTACTTCGACGCTCAGCAGCGCCTGACCGCCGTTAAGCTCAGCCTGCCCGCCAGCGAGCATGAGGCACTGGCTACGCTGCTGCAGAGTCGCTACGGCACGCCCATCACCGCCGAACCCGTTGCGACATGGTCAGTAGCCAACGGCCAACTCGCCCTTGGCGCGCCGGAAGGTGACACCACCACCACGCTCTGGATCGCCAAGTCGCCGGAAAATCTCGCTAGCAATAACTGATTTCACCGCACGCGACCGGAAGCCGTAGGATGTAATCGTGACGCCGCCGCATGCGCCGAAGACGTCCGACTGAAGTCGGACCTACCGGTGCGATCACTTATCACTGCGAGATCGTCCCGCCTACGGGCCTTGCTCGAGTTGTAGTACCGCGACCGCGGCTATCGGGTGCATTTCCGCGTCGGGCCGAGGCAGAAGACGCGGTCGGCGCAATGCTGCGCGATGGCGCCCTACGGCAAATGCTGCCTATAGAAGCAGTCACGGTAGTAGGGTGCGTATCACGCACCGTTCCAACCGAGCAGACCGGCGCTGGTGCGTGTACGCACCCCACGGAAAACCGCTTGCTGCGCGGTCCGCTTTCTCCTGCGAAGACCGGCGGCTTTGAGGGGGGGGCCGAGAGCCCAACCACAGCGGCCTATGCAAGCCGCCTCGGAGCGCCCTGGCCGAAAAGGGATGGCGCAAACGCCGTGGCCGGCATCCTCCCCCACGGATAACCCACGCTCCGCAGGAGCGGCCGCCGGCCGCGACATCCGGTCTCTAACCGCGACTCTGCCTTACTCCGCGAAGCGCTGCTCGAAGAACTGCAGCATGTGGTGCCAGGAGCGTTTTGCCGCAACCGGGTCATAGCCCAGCGCCGGCAAGCCCGCCTCGTCGGCCGCGGGGTTGGTGAAGCCGTGCTTTGCGCCGCCAAAGGTTACCATGTGCCAGTCCACCTCGGCTTCGTCCAGCGCCTGTTGCAGGTCAACAATGGTCTCCTGCTTGATCATGGCGTCCTGGGCACCGTGCAGTATGAGAATGCTGGTGTTGATCTGCTCGCGCTGCTTCTCGTCCGGCACGATCAGACCGCCGTGGAATGAAGCAATGCCGGCAAGATCCGCGCCGGTGTAGGCCAGCGCCAGAGACGAGGTGCCGCCGAAGCAGAAGCCGATGGCGCCGATGCGCGCGCTATCGACCTCCTCGCGAGCGCGCAGCGCTTCTAGCGCGACCTGCGCGCGCGCCTCCAACATCCCCTGCTTAGAGCGCACTTCCTGCATCCAGGTCTGCGCCTCTTCAGGATGGGCGGTGTTCTTACCGTCGCCGTACATATCCACAGCCAAGGCGACATAGCCCTGCTCGGCGAGTTCCCGCGCCTTGTCGCGGACGAAGTCGTTAAGGCCCCACCATTCGTGGAACACCAGCATGCCCGGGCGCGGGCCCTCGCGGCTGTCGTCGTAGACGATATGGCCTTGCAGCGTCACGTCGCCGTGCTTGTAACGCATGGGCTCGGACACGATCTTTGCCTGTGCCGCGCTGCTGAATGCCATGCCCGCGGCCAAAGCCAGTGCCAGACGATTCATGTTATCCTCCTTGAGCCTGAGTCAAAATCGATAAGTGTCTCTATCGGTATTCCAAACGAAACATTGCCGCATATACTTGCCGGCGGGAAGCCCGAAGAGCTGTAGAACGCAATAACTAGTTGCGCGCGCTCTTTGGCACTTATACGGTTTCAAACGAATACGATTCAACAACGTAAACTCTGGAGGATTACATGAGCCGATTGGCTAAGGCCGTGGTGTGCCGCGAATGGAATGCGCCGGTGCGCGTGGAGGAGATTCGCGTCGATCCCCCGCAGCGTAACGAAGTCACGATAAAACTGACGGCCTGTGGCGTCTGCCATAGCGACCTGTCGGCGACCAATGGAACCATCCAATTCCCGCCCCCGCTGGTACTAGGGCACGAGGGCGCGGGCGTCGTAGTTGAAGTGGGCGAAGGCGTTACTTCGCTCAAGGAAGGCGACCACGTGGTGTCCTCCTTCATCTACATGTGCGGCAAATGCCGTCAGTGCGTACGCGGCCGCCCGGTACTGTGCGAGAATGCCGCCAAGGCCTTGTTCCAGCTCCCCGACGGTACCGTGCGCACCCACGACGCCGACGGTAACCCGCTGAATGTGTTCGGCGCTTGCGGCGTAATGGCCGAGTACGCCACCATCCACGTCGACAACCTAGTGAAGATCGACCAGGATACACCGCTCGACCGCGCCGCATTGGTCGGCTGCGCGGTGATGACGGGCGTGGGCGCGGTGTTCAACACTGCCCAGCTGGAGCCGGGCTCCAAGGCGGCCGTGTTCGGTGTCGGCGGCGTCGGCCTAAACGCCATTCAGGGTTGTGCCCTCGCAGGTGCGGAGACCATCATCGCGGTCGATACTAACGACGCCAAGCTGCAGCTTGCCCGCGAATTCGGCGCCACCGAAACCATCAATCCCACCGAAGTCGAAAATGTACCCAAGGCCATCAAGAAGCTGACCGGCGGCGGCGTGGACTACGCCTTCGAGTGTGTCGGCGCCGGCACCGTTGTGGCCGAAGCCTACAAGTCCCTCGGCCGCGGCGGCACCACGGTGGTGGTAGGCGTGGCAGCGCCTTCCGACAAGACTAGCTTCGGCACCTTCTCCATGCCTGCCGACGAGCGCTGCATCAAGGGCAGCTGGCTTGGCTCGGCGCGGCCGCAACACGATTTCCCCCGGTTGCTAAGCCTGTACCAGCGCGGCCGCCTGAAGCTGGACGAACTGGTCACCCGGACTTACACCATCGATGAAGCACCGGAGGCGTTCGAGGACCTGCAGGCCGGGCGCAACGCGCGCGGCGTGATCATATTCGATTAAAATCCATTAGCCGAACCTGCAAAGGTTCGGCATCGAAAACCTTCGCAACCAAGCGCCGTTCCCACGCCAACCGTTCGCGGTGCTGGGAGCGGTGCTTGGCCGCGAACACTTTTAGAGCCCGTCTAGCACCGTGAACGCGTAACGACGCCCACCTCCCGCTCCCGCCAACGTGGCGCCAAAAATCAATCTGGCCCGTGCCGCGCCCCCTGCCGTATCCTTAGCAACATAACTACAGAACATCAGGAGGAGATTATGGAGCTCGCCTACTGCTCGGCGGCCGAGCTTGCGGAGCTGATCCGCGAAGGCCAAGTCAGCGCCGTTGAAGCCTTGGATTATTTCCTGCAACGCGTGGAGCGTCATAATGCCGCGCTTAATGCGGTAGTGGCGACGAACATCGAGGCTGCCCGCATACGTGCTCGCGAAGCCGACGATGCGCGTGCCCGCGGTGAACTCTGGGGGCCGCTGCATGGCGTACCGATGACGGTCAAGGAGAGCTTCGAGGTGGCCGGCATGCCTACCACTTCCGGCGCACCGGAGCTACGGGACTACCGCTCCACCACCAATGCGCTATCGGTTCAGCGCCTGATCGATGCCGGCGCCGTGGTATTTGGCAAAACCAACGTGCCCCTCTACACCGGCGACCTGCAGACCTACAACGAGGTCTACGGCACCACCAATAACCCTTGGGACGTGGCGCGCACGCCGGGCGGCTCCTCGGGCGGTTCGGCAGCGGCCCTGGCCGCCGGCCTCACGCCGCTGGAGCTAGGCAGCGACCTGGCCGGCTCTATTCGCACCCCGTCCGCATTCTGCGGCGTCTGCGGTCATAAGCCGAGCTTCGGGATCACGTCCACACGTGGCCACGTCCCCGGCCCACCGGGCTCGCTCAGCCGCCCGGACCTCAGCGTTGCGGGGCCCATGGCGCGCACAGTAAACGACCTGGAGCTCGCGCTCGATCTCCTGCTCGGCCCCGATCCGCTGGAAGCGCGTGGTTGGCGGATCGATTTGCCGCCGCCACGGCATGAGGCCGCGGCCGATTTCCGCGTCGCGGCCTGGCTGGACGACCCAGCGTTCCCTGTCGATGCGCAGGTCGTCAGCGTGCTGGAAGAGCTGCTGGAGCGCCTGAACGCGGAAAAGGTGCCGGTGGACGACACTGCCCGACCGCAGGACGTGGAATTCGCTAAAACCCACGAGCTCTTCTACCGCATGGTCAGCGCCAACATGGGGCCGGGGCTGCCTCCCAAGACCTTTGAGCGCCTGGCCACGCAGGTGGCCGAGGCCGGACCGGATGCTGCCGATTACAGCATCGACTTCGCGCGCGGAGCTACTCAGAGTCATGCACAGTGGCTGCGCAGCAACGAAAAGCGTGAGCGCCTGCGTCAGGCTTGGTGCCTGTTCTTCAAGAACTTCGACGTGCTGCTTTGCCCGGTGGTCAACACCTTGCCCTTTGCGCACGACCAACGTCCGCTGCATGAGCGCACGCTCGATATCAACGGCGTTGATGTCCCGTACATGGACGTGACGGCCTGGGCCGGCCTCGGCGGCGTCGCCTATTTGCCCGCCACGGTGGTGCCCGTCGGCCAAAGCCGCGAGGGCCTGCCGATCGCGGTGCAGATCATCGGCCCTTACCTCGAGGATCGCACCGCGCTGGCCTTCGCTCGCCATATCGAGGACCTGATGGGCGGCTTCCGCGCGCCGCAAGGCTTTTAGGCGAAGTCACGCACTGGGTCGGAGCGGCGCCTTCGCGCGACCGGTACACGCTACCGCCAGTCGCGGCGAGGCGCCGCTGCTGCGAGAATGGTGCAATTGTTTTAATGCTGGGCTTTTGACGACCTTGAAAGGGCGACCCGACGCGCTCAGGCTCTTCTTCAACAGCAATACCAAGAATAAGGACCTCGTCGCATGACGCGCTTGACCACCCGGGATTGGGCCGCCCTCGTGCTCGTCATCGTGGGCGGACTGAACTGGGGCCTGATCGGCCTCTTCTCTTTCGACCTCGTGGCGGCCATTTTCGGTACCATGAGCTGGCTCGCCCGCCTGGTCTATCTGCTCGTGGCCGCCTCGGCACTGCATCTCGCCTACCTCGCGCCCAAGCTGAGCCGCGGCGAGCATCATTGATGCCTCCCGGGCCACGTTCCCCTGTAGGTCCGACTGAAGTCGGACCTACGGAAAGACACACAGACGTGACGGGCTGCAGGTACCAGACGAAGCCTTGCAAGAACACCGGCGGGAGCGGCGACTGGATTCTGGCCCCACCTCTTTCCAGGCCGTCGAACCTCGCGGGAGAACCCGAAACGCGCAGCGAGCGTTTCACCGTAGGGTGCGCTCCCTTGCATCGTGTGCCCGAATCGATTCCGGTGCGCAGGAGCGTACCCTACGAAAGCGAGCTTTCCGTAGGTCCGACCTCAGTCGGATGCCCGGCCGAGGACATCCGGCTGAAGTCGGACCCGCCTGGCAAACTTTTGCAGTAAGAGGCTCTTCTGAGGCGCGCGAGGAAGTAGGCTGCCCGCGGGGGCTGACCCCGCATGTCTGTGCCGATCAGGCACACCGCTGCCGCAGGGGACCTGCAACCTGCATCACGTTGAAAGCGCTGGCTGCGTATTACGCATCCAAGGTCGGCCGGCTCGGCTGCAACGGTACGTGATACGCCTTCTACAAATATCTACCGAATAGCGAGCCGCTATACTTGTCCCACGAACTAATCGTGGCGTGGCGCCAGTTGCATGAGGCCGGCCCGCACAGACAAGGAGATCAACCGTGAAAGACGATCCTATCGTAGTAGTCGGCGCTGCCCGCACGCCTATGGGCGGCATGTTGGGCTCGTTGTCGGCGCTGTCAGCAACCGAGTTGGGTAGCCGCAGCATTCATGCGGCGCTGTCGCGAGCCGGCGTTGCCGCCGACGCGGTCGGCGAAGTGTTCATGGGCAATGTGCTCTCCGCCGGCCTGGGGCAGGCGCCGGCACGGCAGGCTGCGCTGGGAGCTGGATTACCGAATTCCGTGCCCTGTACCACGATCAGCAAGGTCTGCGGCTCTGGGATGCGCGCCGTGATGTTCGCGCACGATACTTTGGCACTCGGCCGCGCCGATGTCGTCGTCGCCGGCGGCATGGAGAGCATGTCGCGGGCGCCGTACCTCCTCGATCGCGCCCGTGGCGGTTACCGCTTGGGCCATGGCCAACTGACTGACCATATGTTCTTCGACGGCCTTGAGGACGCTTACGAAAAAGGCTCGCTCATGGGCAAGTTCGCGGAGCGCTGCGCCAGCCACTTCAGCTTCAGCCGCGACGCTCAGGACGATTTCGCGACGGCCTCGCTCATGCGCGCTCGCAGGGCAGCCGAAGACGGCACCTTCGACGGAGAAATCGTGCCGGTAACGGTAAAAGAGCGGCGCGCAGAACGAACGGAGGCGCGCGATGAGCAGCCCTGGACTGCAGACCCGAACAAGCTGCGCACGCTCAAGCCCGCCTTCGACCCCAACGGTACGGTGACTGCGGCCAACGCGAGTTCTATCTCCGATGGCGCCGCGGCACTCGTTCTGATGCACCTTAGTGAAGCAGAACGCCGCGGCCTAACCCCGCTCGCCGCCATCCGCGGCCAGGCCGGCCATGCCGAAGAGCCGGCCTGGTTCACCACCGCACCCGTGGGCGCCACGCGTAAGCTGCTCGATCAGGTCGGCTGGAGCGTCGGCGACGTCGATTTGTTCGAGATCAACGAAGCATTCGCCGTAGTGGTCATGGCCGCGATGCAGGAACTCGGGCTGTCGCATGACGTGGTGAACGTGCACGGCGGCGCCTGCGCCCTCGGTCATCCCATCGGCGCCTCGGGTGCGCGCATCCTCGTGACCCTGCTGAACGCGATGCAGAAACACGACCTCAAACGCGGCGTCGCCGCCATCTGCATCGGCGGCGGCGAAGCGACAGCCCTTGCAGTAGAGCGTCTGAGCTAAGCCGGCTGAGACGTATTGTTTGCCACGAAAAACACGGAAGGCACCGAGGTAAGCCAGACTCATCTTCCTTTCTTTTCCGTGTTAATCCGTGTTTTCCGTGGCTAGCTCTTTCTTCATGTTTGTTTCACAGGGCTACACTACACTTCAGAGCAGTTCACCCCATTTCCACAGCGGGCGCGGTAGAATCTTCGGTAAACAAAACCGACCGGCCACCGATGACCCGCAAGATCATCCACATCGACATGGACGCTTTTTATGCGTCTGTGGAGCAGCGCGACGACCCCAGCCTGCGCGGGCGGCCGCTCGTGGTTGGCGGCGCCCCGGATAGCCGCGGCGTGGTGGCGACGGCCAGTTACGAGGCGCGGCGCTTCGGCATTCACTCCGCGATGCCCTCCTCCCGTGCCGCCCGGCTCTGCCCCGAGGCCGTTTTCGTGCGCCCGCGCTTCGAGGTATATCGCGCCGAATCACGCCGGATTCAGGCGATCTTCCGCCGCTATACGGGACTGGTGGAGCCGCTGTCGCTGGACGAAGCCTACCTCGACGTGACCGACTGCAAGGCCTGCCGTGGTTCGGCGACGCTCATCGCTAAGCAAATCAAGCACGAGATCCGCGAGACTACCGGCCTCACCGCCTCGGCCGGCATCTCGTACAACAAGTTCCTCGCCAAGCTGGCTTCCGATCTCGATAAGCCGGATGGTCTACATCTGATAACGCCGGACGCCGGCCCGGCCTTTATTGCCGAGCTGCCGGTCGGGCGGTTTCACGGCGTTGGGCCCGCCACGGAAGCGAAAATGAAGTCGCTCGGTATCCATACCGGCGCCGATCTGGCGCGCTGGTCGCTGGAAGAATTGCAGGCGGCCTTCGGCAAAAGCGGCGCCTTCTACTACGGCATCGCGCGCGGCATCGACGAGCGCCCGGTGCGGCCCACGCGCGAGCGCAAGTCCTACGGCAGCGAAACCACCTTCGCACGGGATCTCAGACAGCGCGGTGCCATGCTGGCCGCGCTCAAGCCCTTGGCCGCAGAGGTGCTGGAAGGCCTGGCAAAGAAGCAACTCGCTGCCACCACGCTCACGCTCAAGGTCAAGTATCACGACTTCCAGCAAGTCACCCGCGCTTACACCTCTCCTTATCCTCTGCAAGATCTCGCCACCATCATGAAATTGCTGGAAGCGCTGTTGGACCGCACCGAAGCCGACAAGAAACCGGTGCGCCTTCTGGGCGTGACCGCTTCGGGCCTTCAGCCCGCCAACCAAGCCGCGGTGCAGCTCGGGCTGTTCTAACGGACCTTGTGGCGCGCCTTTACCCGGCAGCGCGGCTCGGTCTATGCTGCACGCAGAAAAAACAAAACTGCGTTTCGCATTACGAAACCGCGGTCAGTTATGTATTCGTGGAGGAGTCCCGATGAGCAGTCCGCTCAACATGCCGGTTTATGCCGCCCCCGTTTCCGACGCCGAGTTCAAACCCATGCCGGCGTTGCTGCGTCTAAACGCTGAGACGCACCCCGACAAGACGGCCGTGATCGACGGCGAGCGGAAACTTAGCTGGCAGGAACTGCAACAGCTGGTAAACCGCATCGCCAACCGCCTGATCAAGGAAGGCCTGCAGCCGGGGCAGACCGTGGCAGGGCTTTCGGAGAATAGCGCGGAGTACGTAGCGCTGTATCTTGGTGTCATCACCGCCGGCGGCTGCATGGTACCGCTGTCGGGCATGGCCGCGGGCGATACTCTGGGCCTGATGATCGACGACTGCGACGCGAACTTCCTGTTCGTTTCGGCCCGCAATCGGGAACTGGTCGAGCCGCTCTACGACAGGCTCGCCAAGATTCCCACCGGCAACCGCGTGGGCCTGGACTTCGGCGATGCCCATTGGGCGACGCTGGACGCTTGGCTTGCCGATGCACCGGATACGGCTCCGGTGGTCGAGATTACGCCGGACCACCCGTTCAATATCATCTACAGCTCCGGCACCACCGGCGTGCCCAAGGGCATACTCCACGACCATCGCATGCGCTCACTGCAACTCGCGCGCATGCGCAAGGGCTATGGGCTGGGCGAGAATGCCATCACCTTGGTTTCCACCCCGCTCTACTCCAACACCACGCTCGTTTCCGCGTTGCCAACCTTGGCCTACGGCGGAACGGTGGTGCTGATGGCAAAGTTCGAGCCCCGCGAATTCCTCGCGCTTTCAGAACGGCACAAGGTCAGCCACGCCATGCTGGTGCCGGTGCAGTACGAACGCATTCTGCGCGTGGCTGATTTCGACAGCTTCGACCTGAGCAGCTATCGCGCCAAGCTCTCCACCTCCGCGCCGCTCAGGGGCCGTGTCATTCGCGAGATCCTCGACCGCTGGCCGGGCAAGATCTACGAGATTTACGGTCTGACCGAGGGCGGCGTCAGCACTATCCTCGACGCCGCCGCTCACCCCAACAAGCTGGACTCGGTGGGTAAGCCCGCCGGCGGCGTCGAGCTGCGGATCATCGATGAGGCAGGCAAGGAACTGCCGATAGGCGAGATCGGCGAGATTGTCGGCCGCGCCGGCGCCATGATGCGCGGCTACTACAAGCGCGACGCCCAGACCAAGGAGCTGCTCTGGCAGAGTCCTGAAGGTCATTGGTTCTATCGTACCGGCGACATGGGGCGGCTGGACGAAGACGGCTTCCTGTACGTGCTCGACCGACGCAAGGACATGATCATCAGCGGCGGCTTCAACATCTACGCCGCCGACCTTGAAGCGGTCCTGCTCAAGCACCCGGACGTGGTCGACGTCGCCGTCATCGGCGTGCCCAGTGAGCAATGGGGCGAGACTCCGCTAGGCCTGGTCGTGCGCCGCGATAACGGGCAGGTTTCGGAAGCTGAGCTGCTCGAATGGGCAAACGCCCAACTCGGCAAGGCGCAACGCCTCTCAACCCTCGAGTTCCGCGACGAGCTCCCCCGTTCCACCATCGGTAAGGTGCTCAAGCGCGAACTTCGCGCGCCGTATTGGGAAGGCGTGAAGTGAGAGGAAAGCTGGAATAGGACTCCTGTGGGGACGGCGACCACGCCGCGAATGGCGCCGCAGGCGCCACCATAACAAGCGGAATCTCGGCAAGGGCGCCGCCCCACAGAGCTTGCGCGACGCCTACGGACGCTTGCGGTGTTCTCCCTGCCTCCGCGGTTTACTCTACGTTTAGGTCAATTGGAATCCCGACCTCAGGAACTCCCCCACTCCCGCCTCACCACGCCCCTGCGTTATGCTGGCCATCGCCAACGGAAACCATAGCGAGAATCGATATGCACATTCCCGCCCGCCTTGGCCGCAATGACGTTGCGGCGTTGGTCGTTTTGTTCGCATTGATCTTTGCCTTGCCCGCAGGGTCGGCGCCGCCGGCTTCGGCGGTAGCGAGCGCGCACCCGCTCGCCACGGAAGCCGGCATCGAGATTCTCGAGCAAGGCGGCAACGCCTTCGATGCCGCGGTGGCGGTAGGTGCGGCGCTTGCCGTGGTGGAGCCTTATAGCTCCGGCGTGGGTGGCGGCGGATTCTGGCTGCTGCACGAGGCCGCCTCGGGCCGTAACATCATGATCGACGGCCGCGAGATAGCACCGGGTGCGGCGCACCCCGACATGTACGTCGACGCTAACGGCAGAGTCGATAGCCGCGCGTCGCTCGATGGCCCTCTCGCCGCCGGTATTCCCGGCATGCCGGCTGCACTCGCCCATATCGCTCGCGAATATGGACGATTGCCGTTGAGCGAAACACTGGCACCGGCAATTCGCCTGGCGCGCGAGGGCTTTGCGGTGGACGAGCACTACCGCACCATGGCGGGCTTCCGGCTCGAGACCCTGCGCAGCGACCGCGAAGCGGCTTCGATCTTCCTCGACAACGGCGAGCTGCCCGCCCCGGGCTGGCGCCTGCGGCAGCCGGATCTGGCTCGCGCACTAGAGTTGATTGCAAAGACCGAAGCCAAAGGCTTCTATGAGGGGCCGTTCGCGAAACGCCTCGTGGACGGCACCCGGGCCGGCGGCGGCATCTGGACTGAAGAAGACCTTGCCGGCTATCGCATCGAGGAGCGCGAGCCCCTGATCGGCGAGTATCGGGGTATTCGTGTGATCACCGCGCCGCCGCCTTCGTCCGGTGGTGTCGCGCTGATCGGCATACTGAACATTCTCGAGCCCTACAACCTGGAGGATATGGACGAGGTCCGTCGCACTCACCTGATTGTAGAGGCCATGCGTCGTGCCTACCGCGACCGCGCTGCCTATCTGGGCGACCCCGATTTTGTCGATATACCGCTTGAGCGGCTGCTATCGCCCTTGTACGCGGACGGGCTGCGCACCACCATTCATCCCCTGCGCGCCACGCCGAGCGAATCGCTGCAACCGGTGGTCACGGAGCAAGCAGTCGGCGAACACACCACCCATTTGTCCATCCTCGACGAGGAAGGCAATCGGGTCGCAGCCACGTTGACCATCAATACGCCCTTCGGCGCCGCTTACGTGCCCAAAGGCACCGGTATCCTGCTCAACAACGAGATGGACGATTTCTCCGCTCAGCCCGGCGAGCCGAATACCTACGGACTCGTCGGCAGCGAGGCCAATGCCATTGAGGCCGGCAAGCGCCCACTCTCGAGCATGACGCCGACCTTCCTCGAGGCCAAAGACCGTATCGCCGTGCTCGGCACGCCCGGCGGCAGCCGCATTATCACCATGGTACTGCTCGGCAGCCTGGAATTCGCCGCCGGCGGCGATGCCGAAGCCATCGTTTCGCGCGAACGTTTTCATCATCAGTACCTGCCGGATCATATCCAGTATGAGCCAGGCGGGCTGAGCAAAGCGCTACGCAAGGGGCTCGCGGAAATGGGGCATCGTTTTGAAGAGGTGGGGCGCCGTTACGGCGATATGCATGCGGTCGTTTGGGAGTGCCGGGACGGCACGGTTGAAGCCGCTGCCGACCCGCGCGGCATCGGCTCGGCGCGGGTGCGCGAAATACGCGAAGCCGTGCCGGCCGCAGCCTGCGAGTAGCCGCTGATGGACACGCCATCGCTCTGCCCCTGTGGCTCTGAAAAACCTTACGCGAACTGCTGCGGCGCCCTCCATCAGGGTGCTCCGGCGCCCTCGGCGGAGGCGCTGATGCGTTCGCGCTACAGCGCCAACGTGCTAGGGGACGACGCTTACCTGGCGCGCAGCTGGCACCCATCCACCCGCCCCGTGGAGCTGGATTCTCGTGCGGGCCCACGCTGGGTCGGCCTGGAAATTGTTGCTACCGATGCCGGCGGCGCCGGTGACACGGAGGGCATGGTCGAGTTCAAGGCGTATTACCTGGACGGCAACAAGTTGAGCGCCCTACACGAACAGAGCCGCTTCCTGCATGAAGAAGGCCGATGGCTATATGTCAACGGCCGTATCTACCCGTCTCAGAGCCGCGACATCGGCCGCAACGAGGCTTGTCCTTGCGGCAGCGGTAAAAAGTTCAAACGCTGCTGCGGAGGCTGAGGTTGCCTGCGAATGCGCCGCTTGCACGTGCGTACCGTTGACCTCAACTCGGACACACCCACACATTAAGTGCCTGTCCGAATACCCCTGCGCCGGCAAGGCGGCTCGGCTTGCTCGGATAGGCCGCAGGGCAAGGAGGCCGGTACGATGCAAGGACCCAGGGAACGCAATCACGAGAGCAAATCGACTGTGCAACAGCTCGACGAGCTCTACCAACTCATAGACGGCATGCAAGTCGCCATGCTGACCACGCGTCGGCCGGACGGACAATTGGTGTCGCGCCCGATGCAAACCCAACAGCGCCGGCCCGACATCGACCTCTGGTTCGTCACCAGCGACGACACTCACAAGCTCGACGAACTCGAGCACGACCCGCACGTTAACGTCGCCTACTTCAACGATAAAACCCGCGAATGGGTATCGGTGAGCGGTGTTGCCCATCTGTCGCGCGATCGCGCCAAGATCCACGAGCTCTATGATCGCGGCTGGCGCGCCTGGCTTACCGACCAAGGCGGCGAGCGCGATGGCGGCCCCGACGACCCGCGCATCATTCTGATCATGGTCGATGCGCAATCCGTGGTTTACATGAAGACGGACCGCTCGCGGCCGGCTGTTCTATACGAGGTCGCCAAAGGCGTCATGAGCGGACGAGCGCCGAAGGTGGGCGACATGCACCATCTGGACAAGGACGAATTGCAGCACGGCCACCACCGGCATCATTAACAGCACGTCATCGAGCTGCCGCGATGCGCGATTCGCCAAACGGCGCGAGTCGCTGATTTCGTCGGCTGCCTCAGGTACAGCCGCCGGCTAATGGCCGGCGGCTACTTTTCTCGAGACAGAACCACCGCGATTAATCGTTCAGGCAACCGTCAGATGCGCGTAGTCCACGGGCATGGAGCTGAATACCTGCTCCAGGCGCCGTTCCAGATCCTCCGGCATGAACGGCTTTATCAACACATCGGCAAACCCGAACGCGCGACAACGAGCCTCGACCTCGGCGCCCGACCAGCCCGTAAAAGCCAGCGCCGGTGCGCAGGAGTAGCCGGGAATACGCCGTAGTTGAGACAAGCATTCGAATCCGTCTGGTCCAGCGCCCAGGGACAAATCGATCAGCAGCGCGTCGTAGGGTGGATACCAATTCTGATAGCGCCGACGTGCGGTGGCCAACGCCGAGGCCGCGTCGCCGACGCTGTCGATGTCATAGTTACTGGAGAGCAGTAAATGAAGGGACTCCCGCACCGCTTCGTCGTCTTCGACGAGCAGGAGTGCCATTGCAGCATGAGGCGGTCTGTCCATAACTCCCCCCCACTCACACAGGTTGGTTGTTCAGGCCCACCGAAGTCGACCTGCGGCGCGGCTGTGACATCCTTCCACACCCCGTGCCTACTTGCCGGAAACATTTCCAACTCGTTACCGGCAAGTTCACCCTAACCTTGATCCAAGGCTCTCTGCACTTGGTAAATACCCTAGTTATCCTAGGGCAACTCCCAGACGCACGTGCATGCCCCTTCCACGGCATCCACCTTGGTTCAAGCCGGCGCTGGAGTCGGGGCCAGCGCTGCAATCTGAGGCCGCTCCCGAGTAACACCACCAGCCGGTGTCAACGTATTACTCCCTGCCTCGACCACGTAGGCGCGCCCTAAATACTCCTCGTGTGAGCGCGCGGTGATGCCGGGCACGTACCACCACTCGGCTTGGGTTCGATCATGAGTGATATCGAGCAGCACATAGCCATGCCGCTGCAGGTCCACGTACTTGATATGCGGGTTTAGGAGGCGTATGGCCTCGGCCACCGGCGCAAGCTCCGGTAAGCCTGGCGACGTCACGGAGGGCGTCACGAATTCCACGCCGATACTGCCGCGACCGGTGACCGGGCTGTAGCGCAGCGGATTGGCGGGCTCGGGTGTGAGCTCCATAGCCCAGGAGGTGTGAATATCTCCGGTCAGAACAATCGGATTATCGATGCGCGAAAGCATATCCATGACCCGCCGCCGCGCGGCCGGATATCCGTCCCACTGATCGACGTTGAGCAGCAAACCGTCGCTGGCGAGCACGCTCCCCAATAGCGGCAACTCGCGCACCAGCCCACCTGCAACCGGCAGACCGCCCACGAGCTCGCTCACGATAGGCAGAGCCGGCGCGAGATTGAGCTGGCCGAACATGACCTGCTGGCCGAGGATCTTCCAACGCGCCCGCGATTCGTAGAGCTGATACTCAAGCCAGTTTTCCTGCGTCGGGCCGAGGATCTGCCGATTGGGGTCGTTAATGGTCGCCGCATCAAGCGGCAGCGTCCCGGCCTGGAGATCCCGTCCGTACAGGCGCGTATCGAGCATGAAGAGATCCACCAGGTTTCCGAAGCGGAAGCTGCGGTAGATTCGCGCCGGATCGTCGTGGTCCTGCCGTATCGGCAACCACTCTCGAAACGCCTGCAGTGCGGCCGCGCGACGGTAAATCCAGTGCCCCTGGGTTGCTTCATCGTGGTTTTCCGCACCGTGCTGCCAAGCGTTGTTAGCCGACTCATGATCATCCCAGACCACGATGAACGGGTGCTGCTGGTGAGCGGCCTGCAAGTCGGGATCGCGCCGGTAATGGGCATAGCGGCTGCGATAGTCCTCCAAGGTCACGATGTCGTGCTCCGGCACAACTTCCCGGCTTATCGCCGCCCCAGTGTCGCCGCCGTAGCCTTCGTTGCCGTATTCGTAGATGTAATCGCCCAAGTGCAGCACGGCGTCCAAGTCGGTCCGTCGGGCAAGCGCGGCATAGACATTGAAGAACCCATGCGGGTAGTTGGAGCAGGAACATACGGCCAGTCGCAGGCGCTCGAGGTGGCGGCTGGCCGTGGTCTTGGTGCGCCCAATCGGCGAAACGTGGCCGAAGGCACTGAACTGATAATAGTAAACGGCATCCGCTGCGAGACCCGCAGCGTCCACATGCACGGTGTAGTCGCGACTGGCATCGGTTTCGGTCTTTCCGGAATGCAGCACTTCCAGCATCAAGGGATCGCGCGCAATGCGCCAATGGACTAGCACCCGGCCATGGGCCGCGGGCGTCACCCGCGTCCACAGGATCACGCGGTCTTGTAGAGGGTCGCCACTGGCAACGCCGTGCAGGAATGGGTTCTTGAGCGCCGGCTGCGGCGCACGCTGCCCGGCCTCGTCCTCACGCCCATCAGGAGCCTGGGCAACTGCGCTACCAGAGCCGCCGCAGCCGGCCAACAGAGAGCCGGCAGCTAAGCCCGCGACCGACCCCGCGCCGCCCTTGAGCAAGCTTCGACGACTAACGCTCCGCGCCAGAAAGTCATCCTCGTTCCGTTTTTTCTTGGTCATTCGATGCTTCCCTTTGTCGATGCGAAAGATGCAGGAAGTCTCGAATGAATAGATGA